>DATHNL010000213.1:0-10972 GCA_035486035.1 Gemmatimonadaceae bacterium | reverse complement strand
GCCCGGCAAACGATAGTAGGCCGCTGGTCCGTTGCCGCGTGCGGGCCCCTGAGTCGGAATCAGGTTGCCGATACGTGCTACGATTTCGTCGCTGCCCACGACATGATCCCACGTGAGCTCGCGCATGTCACCGACCGGCATCAGCTCGATGAAACGCACGTGCCACGGGTGATCCAGCGTCAGCGCGGCGAAATCTTCGATCTCGTCATCGTTGATGCCCCGCATCACGACGACGTTGAGCTTGATGGGATCGAGTCCGGCGCGTTCGGCAGCCAGCGCTGACGCGATGGGGTCGAAGGCGATATTGCGCCGGGCAATGGCGGCAATGCGATCGCCACGAAGGCTGTCGGCGCTCATGTTCACGCGATCGAGTCCCGCGGCCCGGAACGATGACGCCAATTCCGGGAGCTTGATCCCGTTCGTCGAGAGCGCGAGGTCACTGATCTCCGGGATCGCGCGGAGCGAGCGCATCAAGACCGGGAGATCCGGGCGGATCGTGGGCTCGCCGCCCGTGAGACGCAAGCGAGTGAGGCCGAGTGGCGCGAGTTGCCGAACGACTTCGGTGATCTCCTCGTAGCTCAAGATCTCCGACTTGGGTAGCCATTGCAGCCCTTCCACCGGCATGCAATAGAGGCAACGGAAGTTGCACCGATCCGTGACGGAGATCCGGAGATATTCGATCCGGCGGCCGAATTGATCGTGAACGGTCATACGCCGGCCGTACCCACCCATTCGCGCGTGCCATCGGCGTAGCATTCGCGCTTCCAGATCGGCACGCGCCGCTTGATCTCCTCGATCACGAAACGCATGCCGTCGATCGCGGGGCCGCGATGCGCGTGCGACGTCGCGATGCCCACGCTCACGTCGCCCAGCTCGAGGGATCCGACGCGGTGCTCGACGACAACACTGAGCGGCGCGAATTGACGCGCCGCTTCCTGCGCAATGTGGAGGAGCTCTCGCTCGGCCATCGTCGTGTACGCCGAATACTCGATGCCACTCACGGCGCGGCCATCGTTCACATCCCGGACGGTACCGGCGAAGGCCGCGGTGGCGCCAGTCGAGATATCGGCGACCTCAGCTATGAGGCCGTTGACATCGATCGGGTGCGACACGAGCGCGGCGCGGATCATCCCCCCGCCACCGGAGGAATCAATGCCACTTCATCGCCTGGATTGAGCCGCACATCGTAACCGGCGTACTCTGCGTTTACGGCGGCGAGCGGACGTGGCGGGAGACGATCGGACGGGGCGAGCGCGCTCAACTGGTCGACGATGTCGCCCACGGTCGCGCCTTGGTCGACAGTCACCTCGATCGAGGAACGGCCGAATGCGTCAGCGAACGCGGCGAAGAGGAGCACGGTGACTGTCATGAAATAAAAAGCCCTCGCGAAACATAGCGTTCGCGAGGGCTTTGCGTTTCCGATAAAACAATCAGGCTTCGGATAATTCCGAGATGTCAACTTGCGCGACCATCGCGCGTAACTCCTTCGATGGCTTGAACACCGGCACGGGACGCGCTGACACTTCTACCGGTGCGCCAGTGCGTGGATTTCTCGCCATGCGAGTTTTCCGCTGACGGATCTTGAATGTGCCGAAGCCTCGCACCTCGATGTTCCGCTGCTCCTGCAACGCCATCTTGATCGCGTCGAGGAACGAGTCGACCACGCGGGCACAGTCCTTCTTCGAGATCATCGGCCCAGCCGTCTGCGCAATATGGGTCGTGACGTGCTCGACCAGGTCAGCTTTGGTCATCCGTAGACCCCAGCATATGAGACACCTGCCACCCTAACTCCCACAACGATAGGACTTTACCTATTCCAAGTCAAGCCGCTTGCAGGCTCTTATGAACACATCGAACAGGGGTCGAGCGTCATGCGGGCCCGGAGCTGCCTCAGGGTGATACTGCACAGCGAACACTGGCAGCTCGCGATGCCTAAGTCCTTCTATACTATGATCGTTGAGATTGACATGCGTCACACGGAGCGCCGGGGCGCCCGGAATCTCAGCCTCGGAGCCACGCACGGCGAATCCGTGATTCTGGGAGGTGATCGTCACCTCGCCCGTGTCGACTTCTTTGACTGGATGGTTTCCGCCGTGGTGGCCGTACGGCAGCTTATACGTCTCAGCACCGTACGTTAGGCCCAGCAATTGGTGGCCAAGGCAGATCCCGAAGGTCGGCATCCCGCTCTCGGTTATGGTCCGGATCGCCTTCGGGGCATACTCGACCGCAGCCGGATCTCCTGGACCATTGGCCAGGAATACCCCATCCGGCTTCATCTCTAGGACAGCCTCTGCTGGGGTCGCCGCCGGGATCACCGTCACGCGGGCATCGTGCGCCTCGAACAGACGCAGAATGTTCTTCTTTATGCCGTAGTCGTACGCCACGATGTGGAGCGAGGCGGCTGGGTTGCCCCAGACGTACGGGCGCTTCGTCGACACGACGCTCGCGAGGTCCAGGCCCTCCATCGACGGGCTCGAGAGAACCGTCCCGCGTATCGACTCATTTGGACTGGCCCCCGCTCCAATTACTCCGCGCATCACACCTTGCGATCTCAGGTGACGCGTGAGTTTTCTCGTGTCGATGTCACTCAACACGGGGATCTCGGCCGATTCGAGCCAGTCGATGAGCGAGCCGGTCGCGCGCCAGTTCGAGTATGTCGGCGACAGCTCGCGAACAACCACACCCGCGACCTGTGGAGTCGAGTTGGCCGACTCCGGGTCTTCCAGGTTCACGCCATAGTTGCCGATCTGCGGCGCGGTCATCACGACGATCTGGCCGGAGTACGAGGGGTCGCTGAAGACCTCCTGATATCCCGTCATGTTCGTGGTGAAGACGACTTCGGCGACCGCTTCCGGCGCTGGTGTGCGAAGACGGCCCGTGTAGACCGAGCCGTCTTCGAGGAGCAGAAAGCCAGCGCTCACTTCTTCGGCGGCGTCGCGGGTTGTGGTGCCGGCTGTGTCGGTTGCAACGGAACGGCCGGGGCGGATTGCGCTGGCGCGGGTGCCGTCGGCACTGGGCGGCCGAACGTCTTGTCGAGCACCGATGCCGGCTGACGCGCGTGCGTCGACATGAGCTGCAGAATGAAAGACAGGCCCAGGAAGATGCCGCCCGCCCACCAGCTCACGGTGGTCAGCAAGTTGCCCGCTTGCCGCGTCCCGATGAACGCGTCCGTCGAAGAGCTGACGCCGCCAAAGCTCGCGGCAACGCCACCACCCTTCCCGCTCTGCAACAGAATGGCGGCGATCAGCACGCCACTGTCGAGGATCAGAATAATCAGAAGGAACGTATACATAGGCTAAGTCTAGAATATCTCGTGATTTGCGGCTCTACGTCAAGCCCGGCAGATCTCGGCCCACGACTCCGGGTCCAGGCTCGCGCCGCCGACGAGCAGTCCATCGACATCGGTGGCGGCGAGAAGCTCGCTGGCATTCTTCGCGGTGACGCTGCCGCCATAGAGGATCGGCACGTCAGCCGCTCTCCCGCCCGTGAGCTCCCCGAGCAGCGCTCGCACGAATCCGTGCATCAGCGCGGCGTCCTCGGGCGTCGCGTTCCGACCGGTCCCGATCGCCCACACGGGCTCGTAGGCGATGCACATCTGCGCGATCGTATCAGGCGTGAGCTCCACGACGCCCGTGCGGAGTTGACGGGCGACGACATCCGATGTCCGACCGGTGCGGCGCTCGTCATCCGTCTCGCCGACACAGAGGATCGGCACGAGTCCCGCGCGCACCGCGGCGGCGCATTTCTTCGCCGTCTCGGCGTCCGTCTCGCCGAACTTGCGACGGCGTTCACTATGACCCACAAGCGTCATCCGCGCGCCTGCCTCGCGCGCGATCTCCGCTGACATCTCGCCGGTGTAGGCGCCTTTCTCTTCCCAATAAATATTCTGCGCGGCGACCAATACATCCGGACGTCCCTCGGTCGACCCCGTGACCGCCTGGAGCGACGCCGCCGGCGGGGCGAAAATGATCGTGTTGTCGGCCTGGGGTGTGTAGGCGTCCAAGAACACCCGCATGAACGTGCGGGCGCTCCCGGGACCGTGGTGCATCTTCCAGTTGGCCGCGAAGACTCTTCGCACTTACGCGGCGTCGTCGAGGGCGGCGACGCCCGGCAACACCTTCCCTTCCAGATACTCGAGCGACGCGCCACCACCCGTGGAGACGTGCGTCATCCGGTCATCTAACCCCGCCTGCATGACCGCGGCGGCCGAGTCGCCGCCGCCGAGGATCGTCGTCGCGCCGTGGTCCGTGGCTTTGGCCATCGCCTCGGCGACCGCGATCGTCCCCGTGTCGAACGGCGGCTTCTCGAACACACCCATCGGGCCGTTCCAGAGTATCGTCTTCGCCGTATTGATCGCGCGAGCGAACGACGCGGCAGTCGCGGGGCCGATGTCGTAGACCGCCTCGTTTTTCGGGATCGCATCGCGTTTGACGACGTGAGACGGAGCGTCGAGCGATGGGGCGACGACCACATCATGTGGCAGCGTGAGTCGCGCGCCGGCGCGATCGAGCAGCTGCTTCGCCATGCCGATCCGGTCTGTCTCGACGAGTGACGTGCCCGTCTCCAGTCCCATGGCGCGGTAGAACGTCGAGGCCATGGCGCCGCCGATGAGCAGGCCATCGACCTTCGGCAGCAGTGCCTCGATGACATCGATCTTGCCGGAGATCTTGGCGCCGCCCAAAATCGCCACGAATGGACGCGGCGGATCGCTGAGCGCGCGGCCGAGATAATCCAGCTCTCGCTCCATCAACAATCCGGCAACCGCGGGACGAAGATGGCGCGCGACTCCCTCTGTTGATGCGTGGGCTCGGTGCGCGGCGCCGAACGCATCGTTGACAAAGAGGTCGCCGAGTTGGGCGAACTCTCCGGCGAGCGCGTCATCATTTTTTTCTTCGCCCGGAAAGAAGCGCGTGTTCTCGACCAAAAGAATCGGCGAAGCATCCGTCAGCGCTTTGGAGGCCTTGATCAACGTGGGAAAGTCGACCGAGTCACTGAACACGACTTTCTGCGGCAGCAGTTCCCGGAGATGCCGCGCAACGGGACCGAGCGAGTACTGCGGCTCGGGGCGCCCCTTGGGCCGGCCCAAGTGAGAGAGCAACACGACGCGAGCCCCGTGCGTGATCAGGTACTCGATCGTCGGGACCGTGGCGCGCATCCGCGTATCGTCCATGACGTGCCCGCGATCGTCGAGCGGCACGTTGAAGTCCACGCGCACGAGGGCCCGGGCGCCGCGGAGCTGGGCGTCGGTCAGCTGACGGACGCTCGCCTTCTTTACCGTCGCCGTCGTCATAGCCGTGCGCCAACAAAGCGGAGGAGGTCGACGCACCGTGAGGCGTAGCCCCACTCGTTGTCATACCAGCCCGAGAGCTTGACGAGCGTGGCGTCGATGACGTTCGTGCTCTTCGCGTCGAGCGTACAGGAGTGGGCGTCGCCGATGTAATCGGTGGAGACGAGCTCCAGATCGGAGTACGCCAGGAAGCCCTCCAGTGGACCGGACTCGCTCGCGGCCTTGAAGGCTGCGTTGACGGCGTCGATGGTGGTCGGACGCTCGACCTCGGCGACCAACTCGACCAGCGAGACATCAGGGGTTGGCACCCGGATCGAGATCCCGTCGATCTTCCCCTTCACCTCGGGGATGACGAGGCCCGTTGCCTTCGCGGCGCCGGTCGTCGTCGGGATCATCGACATCGCGGCGGCGCGGGCGCGGCGCAGATCCTTGTGCGGGAAGTCGAGGATGACCTGGTCGTTCGTGTAGCTGTGAATCGTCACCATGGATCCGTGCTTGAACCCGAATGCGTCGCGGACGACTTTCACCATGGGCACGAGGCAGTTCGTGGTGCAGGACGCGTTCGACAAGATGTGATGCGATTTGGCGTCATACTTGTCGCTGTTGACGCCCATCACGAGCGTGATGTCTTCGCCCTTGGCGGGCGCCGAGATAATGACCTTCTTGGCACCGGCGTCGATGTGCTTCTGCGCATCGGGGGCGTTGGTGAAGCGCCCCGTGGACTCCAGCACAACGTCCACTTTCAGCTCCTTCCATGGGAGCTTGCCGGGGTCCTTTTCCGCGAAGATCCGGATGCGCTCGCCGTCGACGCAGATCGCGTCGCTCTCGGCGGATACCGTGCCCTGATACGTCCGGTGCACGGAGTCATACGTGAACAGATGGGCCAGCGTTTTCGTATCGGTCAGGTCGTTGACGGCGACGAATTCGAGGTCGGCGACCCCTTGTTGCTTCGCGGCCCGTAGCACCTGGCGGCCGATGCGGCCGAAGCCGTTGATGCCGACGCGAGTGGTCACGGAGGGGGGGGTGGAGGTTCCGGGTCGATCGGTTACTTGATACCGGTAAATCTATTGCGATCCGGGGCCGCCGCACGCCACATAGCGTCGCGATCGGGCGCCATACCGAACCAGCGCTCGAAGGCAAGGGCTCCCTGCTCGATCAGCATCGCGAGCCCGTCCATCGCCCGGTGGCCGGCGGCACGAGCCGCGCGGACCCAGGCGGTCTCGTTTGGGCCGTAGACGAGATCAATGACATCGGCTCCCTGTGGGAGGCGTGCGACATCGACCGGCTGCGATAGCCCGTCTAGGCCGATCGATGTCGCATTCACGACTAGGGACGAACGGTCCAAGGCCTCGTCTGCCGTCGCCACCGCCTTCGCACCGAACCGGCCCGCGAGCATCCGGGCCCTCTCGGCTCCTCGATTCCAGATACGGACCTCGACTCCGGGCCACTCGGCGATCGCCGCCAGGACGGCGGCGGCTGCGCCGCCCGCGCCGAACAGCGCGACTCGGCCACCTGGTGCGACTGGTGAATTGCACGCGGCGGCAAAGCCGCCAACGTCTGTATTGTCGCCCACGAGGGTTTTGCCATCGACCCAGAACGTGTTTACGGCGCCGACGCGTTCGGCGACTGGTGTCAGGTGGTCGCAGAGTCGGCCCGCAGTTTCCTTGTGCGGAACTGTCACGTTGCCCGCCGCTCCTTCGGCCACCAGTTCCCCAAACACTGCCGCGAGTAGACTCGGCCCGACGTCGCGAGCCTCATAAACAACATTCAGGCCGGCAGCGCGAAGCGCGGCGGACTGAAAGCGTGGCGAGAGCGAATGGGCCACTGGCTGGCCCAGAAGAACCAACCGAACCGGTGGGCGCCTCAGCGCGCGCGCTCCGCGGCGACGCGGTCGATGACCTTGCGGATAGCCGCTTCGAGCTCGTCGGCCGTCGTGCGATACGTCTCCAGATCGCCGCCGAACGGATCGCTGACCGGCCGGTCGTCGGCGCCGTGCGAGGCGTACGACGAGAGCAAAAAGGTCCGGCCGGCGCCGCCCATGCTTTCGACCTGGTCTCGATGGTGCGGCCCCATCGTGAGAATCAGGTCCTGGGATTCGACGAGCGCGGGCGTGATCGTCCGGGAGCGGTGCTCGTTGAGATCGAGCTGGCGCTCGAGGCCCACGAGCAGCGCGCCGTCCGATGCGGGCTGACCGTCCCACGCGCTCGTGCCGGCGCTCTCGATGACGCTCTCCCCGAGCCCACGCTCGTTGGCGATGCGCCGAGCGATCGCCGCGGCCAATGGACTCCGACACGTGTTGCCCGTGCACACGAACAGGATCTTCATGCGTCACCAATCAAGTCGGGTACGCTCTCCCGCAGCGTCGCGGCCGAGATCGCGCCCGGACGGATAACCCGCGGATATCGTCCCGTACAATCCACCACCGTTGAGGGCTCCGAGCTCTGCAAATGTCCGCCGTCCAACACTCGGAGCACGCCACGCGCCATTGCGTCGCTCCACTCCCTAACAATCTCGACGGCCGAAGAGGCGGGGGGAACCCCCGGGCGGTTCGCGCTCGTCGACGTGATCGGCTCGCCGATCGTGGCGATGAGGCGAGTGAGACCCCGGTGCGGCGTCCATCGCACGGCCACGCCGCCTTCCGGACCGCGAAGGCGATCGGGCACCCGGCGCTCGCCGCCCGGCAAGACCAGCGTGAGCGGTCCCGGCCAGTGTCGCGCCGCGAGCGCGGAGGCGGGCTGGGTGAGTCGCAAGCCGAGGTGCTTAATCATGTCGCTGCCGCTAATCAGCAGCAGGAAGGGCTTGCCGGGCGCGCGACCCTTGAGTCGCACGAGCGCGTCAACGCCCGGTTGGTCGGCGGTGCCGCCGAAACCATAGACGGTCTCGGTGGGATAGGCGATGATCCCGCCCGCGGCGAGATGGGCAATCGTGGGCGCGAGTGACGCCTCGACTTCTTCGGGCGACCAGAATGGGACCGCGCGTGGCTCACTCACTGAGCTGAGCCAGTGCGTCGGCGCGGGCGAAATCGGATTCTTCGGTCACCTTCATCGCCCGCTCACTTCCCCTGACGACGACAACCGGAATGCCGAGGGCTTCGCAGAGCGCGGCGTCATCGGTTGCCTTGAGTCCCTTCGCCCGTGCGGCGGCATGTGCCTGCACGAGGACATCGCGCGGGAACCCTTGCGGGGTCTGTGCTCGCCACAATCGCTCTCTCGGCACGGTGCGTATGATTCGCCCGTCTGGAGCCACTTCTTTCAGCGTGTCAACAACGGGCAGCGCAGCGATAGCCGCTTGACCTCTTCGCGCCTCGGCGATGACGCGGGAGACGACGCTATCCGGCACGAGCGGGCGTGCGGCGTCGTGGACGACGATGACACTGGCGGCGGCCGGGAGATCTTCCAGACCGTTCGAGACGGAGTCCTGACGAGTGGCGCCGCCGACCGAGAGCAAGAGGCGCTCGGTATCCGATTGGAAGAGCCACGGTGGCGGGTCACCAATGATCGCGCGCGGGAGCACGCAGACCACCATCGCGACGTCGGGGCGCGCGTGGAAGAGCTGCACGCTGTGCAGCAGCATCGGCTTGCCGGCGACCCAACGAAATTGCTTGAGCTCCGCGCCGCCTACGCGCGAGCCGGTTCCGGCCGCGACAATGACAACTCCGACATCTCGTGTCACGCGAAGAGGCGCTGGAATAGGACGTGAATCGTTGGGACGCCGATCGCGGTGATCCCCGAGACGCTCCGAGACGGGACCGCGCGCTCGGCGACGAAGGCGCGCGTGCATCCCATCTTCACCGCCTCGGCCATCCGGCGTTCGATCTGCGACACGGGCCGGACTTCGCCGCCGAGTCCGACCTCGCCAATGAAAATTGCATCGCTCGGAAGGGATCGGTCGTAGACGCTGGACGCGAGTGCCGCGGCGACGGCGAGGTCGCCCGCCGGCTCGATGAGGCGCATCCCGCCGACCACGTTCACGAATACGTCGAGCATCGCGAACGACAGGCCGGCGCGTTTGTCGAGGACCGCGAGGAGCAGCGCCAAGCGACGGCCATCCAAGCCGGTCGATACCCGCTGCGGCGTGCCGAATCCTGCTTTCGCGGCCAGCGCTTGGATTTCGATCAGCACCGGGCGCGTCCCTTCGATGAGCGCCGTGACCGCGGTGCCCGAGGCGCTCGACTGGCGGTCGCCGAGAAAGAGCTCCGAAGGGTTCGCGACGCCGGACAGTCCCGTTTCGGTCATGCGGAACACGCCGATCTCGTCGACGCCGCCGAAGCGGTTCTTCGTGGCCCGCAGGATACGGTGGTCGAGTGTCGTCTCCCCTTCGAAATAGAGCACCGTGTCGACGATATGTTCGAGCGTCTTCGGGCCCGCGATGCCCCCGCCCTTCGTCACGTGGCCAACGACGACGACGGCGGTGCCGGTGTCTTTGGCGAAGCGCATCAGGCGCGCGGCGCATTCTCTCACTTGACCGACATTACCCGGGGCGCCCTCGAGGTCGGACGAGTATAGCGTTTGAATCGAGTCGACAATAAGTACTCCGCCCGCATCCTCGCGCGCGGTGGCCAGCACGTTCTCGAGGTTCGTCTCAGCGACCATGCGGACATCATGCGCGGCTCCGCCCAAGCGATCGGCGCGCAATTTGACTTGGGGTGGAGATTCCTCGCCGGACATATAGAGAACTGTTCGGCCGCGCCCGGTGAGTCGGGCAGCGACTTGGAGCAGCAGCGTCGACTTTCCTATGCCCGGCTCGCCACCGACTAAAACCATGGAGCCTGGAACGATGCCGCCGCCGAGCACGAAATCGAATTCGTCGAGCCCCGTGGTCCATCGCTCAGTCTGGGCCGCGGTGACCTCATGGAGCGGGCGGGCTGCGCGAACCATGCCACTCTGTCGGCGAACGGGTTTCGTACCGACGGGTTCCTCGGCGAGCGTATTCCACTCGCCGCACGCTTCGCATCGCTCGCCCCACTTGGCGCTCTCGGCGCCGCACTCGCTGCAGCGATAGACAGTCTTGATCTTACTGCTCACGAGCGGTCTTGCTTTCGAACGTGGTGAAACTCTTGCGGAAGTACAAATTCACCGTACCGATCGGCCCATTGCGTTGCTTGCCGATGATCAGCTCGGCCGTCCCTTCGAGCGAATTCCCGGCCTCGTCTTTGAGGACGCCATAGACCTCGGGGCGATAGATGAACAACACCAGATCGGCGTCCTGCTCGATCGCGCCGGACTCGCGGAGGTCGGAGAGCTGCGGGCGTTTCCCCTCTGCCCCGCGCTGCTCCGGCGCGCGGGAGAGCTGGGAGAGTGCAATGACCGGCACGTCGAGCTCCTTGGCGAGTCCCTTGAGCGACCGCGAGATCTCGCTGATCTCCTGCTGGCGGTTTTCGGCGGACGGGCCGCGGATGAGCTGCAGGTAGTCCACGACGATCAGCTTGATGTCGTTGTCGACCTTGAGGCGCCGCGCACGGGAGCGCATCTCCAGGAGCGAGATCCCGGCGGAGTCATCGATGAAGATCGGCGCGGGGCTTAGGACGCCCGCCGCGCGAGCCAGCCGGGCATAGTGCTCGTTATTGAGCATCGACTTGCGTACGAGCTGGGCGTCGATCCGCGCCTCGCTCGTCAAGAACCGCTGCACGAGCGAGTCTTTGCTCATCTCCAACGAGAAGAACGCGACCGCCATGTTCTGCTCGAT
>DATHNL010000212.1:0-18660 GCA_035486035.1 Gemmatimonadaceae bacterium | reverse complement strand
GGGCGCTCGGCGCGACGTACGCCGACATCGTGCGACAGCTGGTGGTCGAGAGCACGGCGCTGGCGGCGGCCGGCGCGACGCTCGGCATCGCGATCGCCGAGATCGCGCGGCGCGCGCTGATCGCAGCGGCGCCACCGCAGTTGCCACGCATCGACGCCATTCGCGTGGCCGGTACGCCCGTGGGGACGGGAGTCGCCGTGGCGCTGGGCTCGCTCCTCCTGTTCGGCGTCGCACCCGCGCTCATATCAGTGCGCCGCAACCCGACCTCGCCGCTTCGACTGGATAACCGGTCGGGTATGTCGACGCGGCAGCGGGGAGCGACGCGCCAACTGCTCGTCGCATCGCAGGTCGCGCTCGCGCTCATCCTCCTCGCCGGGGCGGGACTGCTCGCGCGCAGCGTGCAGCGGCTGCAATCGATCGATCTCGGCTACCGGCCGGAGCATCTGTCGATCGTGGGTGTGACGTTCCCATACGCCTCGTACAAGAAATACCCGGACGACATGTTCCGGTTGTGGAATGGCATCGCGCCGCGCATCCGCGCGCTGCCGGGTGTCACGGGACTCACGACGACCCAGGTCTATCCATTGATCGGGCCGAATTTCTTTACGGCCACCTGGCAGACTGAGGGGCAAACGCCCGAAGAAGCGTCGCACAGCCCGATGACGCCGATCGACGTCGCTGACGGCAGTTATTTCCAGACGCTCGGCATTCCGATCCAGCGTGGGCGAGGCATACTCGACTCGGATCGGCAGAACAGCGAGCCGGTCGCGGTCGTGAGTGCCTCCACGGCGGCGCGGTATTGGCCGGGACAGAATCCGCTCGGGAAACGCATCCGCATGGCGTTCGACTCGACGGATAAATGGCGAACCGTAGTTGGTGTCGCCGGCGACACGCACTGGCGGACGCTGCGCGATGCCACACCCATGATCTATCTCTCGTATCTGCAATCCGGGTGGCAAGGGTACGTGGTGCTCAGGACGACCGGGACACTGACCGCGATGCTTCCCGGTATCCGGAGCGCGGTTCGCGACTTCGACCCCGGCCTCGTGGTGTGGCAGCCCAAGACCATGGACGATTATCTGGCGGAGCCCCTTGCACAGCCGCGCATGAGCGCCATGCTGTTGTCGACGTTCGGCCTCGTCGCGCTGGCCCTCGCCGCCATCGGCCTTTTCGGTCTGATGGCCACGGCGGTTCGCGAGCAGACTCGTGACATCGGCGTCCGGATGGCGCTCGGCGCCACGCCGGGTCAGGTGCGGAACGAGATCCTTCGGCGCGCCATGGCCGTCTCAGCCCTCGGCGCCGCAGTCGGAATCGCCTGCGCGCTCGCCGGTTCGCGCCTCATCACGTCGTTGCTCTTCGAAGTGAGCCCCACGGATCCCTTCGCGCTGCTCGGTGCCTGCGGCGTCCTGCTCGGTGTCGCGCTGATCGCTGCCTACCTGCCCGCGCGTCACGCCAGTCGCGTCGACCCGGCACGAGCGATACTCGGCGAGTAAGTGCGATGAGCCGACTCCCGCAAGACGTGCGGTTGGCATTTCGGGGACTGTGGCGAACGCCGGCGTTCACGATATCGGCGGTGCTGATCCTGGGTATCGGAATCGGGATGGCGGTCGCCATGTGGTCGGTGTTCAGCGCGGTACTACTGCGTCGGCTGCCGCTTCAAGATCCCGACCGCGTGGTGATGCTGCGCGTCTCCGATCGGGCGGGGGTCGATGTCGCGCTCCTGCCGGCCGATGTCGACCAGTTCCGTCGCGAGAGTCGCACCGTGCGCGCGATTGCGGGGTTCTCGCATGGCGGGGCGATGCCAACGCAAATGATGGATGGCGATCGCCCACTCCCGCTCTCCGGCGCCCGGGTTCAGGGGCAATTCTTCGACGTGCTCGGTGTGAGGCCCGTCATGGGACGCCTGCTCGGACCCGGCGACGACAGCCTGTCGCACGTGATGGTGTTGAGCTACGACGCGTGGCAACGGTACTTCCATAGCGACCCGGCGGTGATCGGGCGGCACTTCCGGCAGGTCATCGACGAGGTGACGTACACGATCGTTGGCGTCGCGCCGCCGGGCATCGATTTTCCGGCCGGCGCCGACTATTGGTGGCCGGTGCCGTGGTATCAGAGCGAGAATGTCGTCGCCCGGCTCGCGCCCGGAGCAACGCCGATCATGGCGCGCGACGAGTTTCGCGCGTTCGCTGAGCGGCTCTTCAAGGAGCGGGGCGGCGGGGTGAGGCTGGGCGGTGCGGATGTCCGAACGTTCGACGCGGCGGTGGTCGGCAACGTGCGTCCGATCCTGCGCCTCATGGTCGCCGCCGTGAGCCTGCTGTTGTTGATCGTCTGCATCAACGTGGGCAACCTGCTGCTCCTCCGCGCCGCCGCGCGCACGCGAGAGATCGCCGTGCGCCGTGCGCTCGGGGCGACCTACACCGACGTCGTCCGGTACCTCGTCGTTGAAAGCGGCTTGCTCGCGCTAGGCGGTGGCGCGCTTGGGTTTATCGTGGCCGAGGTGGCGCGCCGGGCACTCGTCGCTGCGGCGCCCGCGCAGATCCCACGACTGGATGCGATCCGCTTGTCCGGCGCTCCCGCTGGCGCCGCGGCGGCCGTGGCGACCCTGTCCGTGCTGCTGTTTGGCGTCGGTCCCGCGTTGATCGCCGTGCGACGCGACGCGTCGTCACCGCTCCGCATCGATACGCGATCCGGCACGTCGACGCGCCAACGCCGGAACCTGCGACAGATCCTCGTCGGCTCACAGGTCGCGCTGGCGGTGATCCTTCTCGCGGGCGCCGGGCTCCTCTCGCGCAGCCTCCAACGCCTGCAGTCGATCGACCTCGGACTGAAAGCCGATCATCTGGCGGTCCTCGACCTGACCATGCCATTCAGAAAGTATCCCACGGAAAGCGCGCTGGACGCGCTGTGGGAACGACTGGCGCCTCCGCTTCGCGCCGTACCCGGTGTGACCGCGGTGTCGCCGACCGTCATCTATCCGTTGATCGGGCCGAACTTCTTTCTGGCCGTGTGGGAGACGGATCCGCCGACACCGGAGGATGTCGCGCGCGGTCCGCTGATCGCGTGGGATGGGATCGGCCCCGACTACTTTCGGGCACTCGGTGTGCCGATTCTTCGCGGACGAGCGTTTCTGGACACCGACCGCGAGCACAGTCAGCCGGTGGCGATCGTGAGCGCGACGGTCGCGCGCCGATACTGGCCGGGCCAGGATCCGATCGGCAAGCGCATCAAGATGCAGGACACGGCCTGGGACAAAGGCTTTCGGACCGTCGTCGGTGTCGTCCGTGACACGCACTGGCGTTCGTTGCGCGAGACGACGCCGCTCATCTATCTGCCGTACCAGCAATCGATGTGGCAAGGATCTGTCGTGCTCCGCAGCGCGAGCAGCCTCGCGGCCGTCTTACCCGGCCTTCGGCGGGCGGTGAGCGACGTGGATCCGAGCACGGTTATTTGGGATGCCCATACGATGGACGACTACCTAGCCAAGCCGCTGGCCCAGCCGCGCATGAGCGCGTTGCTGCTGTCGACCTTCGGTTTGGTCGCTCTCGCCCTCGCGGCCATCGGGCTCTACGCCATCATGGCCTCGGCCGTTCGCGAACAAACCCGCGACATCGGTATCCGCATGGCGCTTGGTGCAACTCCACACCGCGTCCGCGGCGAGGTCCTGAGGGGCGCCATGTTCGTCTCCCTCGGTGGCGCCGCCGTGGGAGTCATCGTCGCGCTCGGCGCGTCCCGACTGATCGCGTCGCTGCTGTTCGAGGTGAGTCCCACGGATCCAGTGGCCCTCGCCGGCGCCTGTGGGGTACTGCTGGCGGTGGCGACGATCGCGGCGTACTACCCGGCGCACCGCGCGAGCCGAGTCGATCCAGCGAGGGCCATCAATGCGTAGCGTACGGCAGGCGCTCCGCGGGTTTCGTCGAAACCCGACGTTTTCGATCACGGCGGTGCTGATCCTCGGCGTTGGGATCGGCATGGCGTCCGCGATGTGGACGGTGTTCAATGCCGTGCTCGTGCAACGGCTGCCGGTCCTGGACCAGGATCGCATCATCCTCCCGCGCACGCTCGACGTGGGGGGCGTCGATATGGGCATGTCCCCGCGGCAGTTGCCGCAGCTCGGCAAGGAAATGCGAACGGTGAGCAGTATGGCGGGCATCGTGCATTGGGGCACATACCCCTTTGCGCTGAGCGACGGCGATCGACCCATCGTGCTGTCGCAGACGCAGGTCACGGGCAACTTCTTCGAAGTCCTCGGCACGCGACCCGTGCTCGGCCGACTGCTGCGAGCCGATGACGATAGCACCTCGCGCGTGCTCGTCCTGAGCTACGGCGGATGGCAACGGCTGTTCGGCGGTGACCCGCGGATCATTGGCCATCGTCTGACTGAGGGGTTCACCGGAACGCCGCTCACCATCGTGGGCATCGCGCCGCCAGGGCTCGACTACCCGACGGGGACCGATGGCTGGAGGCCGCAGTGGGGAAGCAGCGACGTCGATGTCATGGCGCGCCTGGCACCCGGTGCCACGGCCGCGGCGGCTCGATCCGAGTTCTTCGCCGCGGTGCGGCAGATGGATCAGCAGCTGTCCACTCCGGTCAATGTCACGGGGTCCGATGTGCGAACGCTCCGCACGGCGGTTGTGGGCAATGCGCGGACGGCGTTGATGGTGATGACCGCTGCCGTTGGGCTCCTCCTCGTGATCGTCTGCGTCAACGTCGGCAACCTGCTGCTCCTGCGCGCGACGACTCGAGCGCGCGAGATCGCGGTGAGGCTGGCGTTGGGGGCCAGTGGAGCGGATATCGTGCGTCAGCTCCTACT
Organism: Gemmatimonadaceae bacterium; assembly: GCA_035486035.1. Taxonomy (GTDB): domain Bacteria; phylum Gemmatimonadota; class Gemmatimonadetes; order Gemmatimonadales; family Gemmatimonadaceae; genus DASRDS01. The sequence goes on along the minus strand of DATHNL010000212.1, from coordinate 13,850 downwards.
CGAGAACTGCCTGCTCGCGATCATGGGTGGCGGCCTCGGCCTGGCGCTGGCTGACGCGGCGCGTCGGATGTTGATCATCGCGGCGCCTTCGGAGTTACCGCGGCTCGATGCGTTGCGCGTGGCCGGTGCTCCGGTGCTGGCCACAATCGCCGTGGCGCTCACGACGGTGTTGCTGTTCGGCATGCTTCCGGCGCTTGCGGCCGCCCGAGGGAGGCCCGCGAGCACGCTGCGCGAGGACGCGCGATCCGGCCTGGCTTCGCGGCAACGGGGGCGGTCACGCCAACTGCTCGTCGCGTCCCAGGTCGCGCTCGCGCTCATCATGCTCTCGGGCGCCGCGCTGCTCGGGAGAAGCCTCCGTCGGCTGGAGACGATCCGGCTCGGGTACACGCCGGGGCATCTCATGTTCTTGCAGGTCACGTATCCAGTCAGACTCATGGACACGCTGTCGACCGTTCTCAACGTATACGACGTGATGAACCGGCGACTGACCGCGTTGCCCGGTGTCACGGCTGTGACGCCGGTTCTCATTCCACCGTTTCTCGGGACGAACGTCTGGACCGGGATATGGGAGATCGAGGGGCGGTCGCGCGCGGAGAACGACGCGTTGCCGCTCGTACCAATGGAGGTCGGCAACGCCAACTACTTCCGCACGTTGGGCATCCCCGTCGTCCGCGGGCGCGGGCTCCTCGATACGGATCGCGAGGACGCGCCTCATGTCGTGGTGGTGAGCGAAGCGGCCGCGCGGCTGTTTTGGCCCGGGCAGGATCCGATCGGCAAACGCCTGCGATTCTTTAAGCAGGATACGACCTGGCGCACCGTGGTCGGAGTCTCGGACGACATTCATTACCGAACGCTGCGCGAGGCGACGCCGGCCGTCACCATGCCCTATCGTCAGTTCTACTGGCAGGGAATGGTCGCGCTCCGGTCGGCGACCGACCCTGCCGCCATGGTGCCTGCGATCCGGCGCGCCATCGCGGAAGTCGAGCCGGATGTGACGCTGTGGCGGACGCAGACGATGGATGATTTTCTCGCGGGCCCGCTGGCGCAGCCGCGGCTCAGTGCGTTTCTCCTCTCGATGTTCGGTTTCGTCGCGCTCGCGCTGGCCGCACTCGGCCTGTATGGCATCATGGCGACCACGGTGCGCGAGCAAACGCGCGATATCGGCGTGCGCATGGCGCTTGGTGCGACACCAGCGCGAGTGCGCGGCGAAGTGTTGCGCCGGGCCATGACCGTCTCGGCCTTGGGCGCCGCGGTCGGTCTCGCCGGCGCGCTGGCAGCGTCCCGCGTGATCTCTTCTTTGCTCTTTCAGGTGAGCCCGACAGACCCGGTCGCGCTCGCGGGCGCATGCGCGGCCTTACTCATCGTCGCGCTCATCGCGGCTTACCTGCCGGCGCGCCATGCCAGTCGGGTCGATCCGGCCCGGGTGCTGCAGGGGGAGTAAGCGACCGGCTCGCCTCGCCGTTGGCCTGTTCGCGCCGCTATTTCGCCGGCCGTCACCATGCCCTATCGTCAGTTCTAATCATCGGTTTCATCCGCCGCTAAGCTTGACACGCGATTAACCGAGAGGTTAAATACAAACCATGGCCAAGCACCCTATCGTGTCGCGCGAAGAATGGATCGTCGCGCGCAAGCTGCTGCTCGCGAAAGAGAAGGAAATCACCCGCCAGATCGACGACATCAGTCGGCAACGTCGCGAGCTGCCGTGGGTCAAGATCGAGAAGACCTACGTGTTCGAGGGGCCGAACGGCGCCAAAGAAACGCTGGCCGATCTCTTCGACGGCCGGAGCCAGTTGATCGTCCAGCATTTCATGTTCGGCCCGGATTGGGCCGAGGGCTGCACGGGATGCTCGTTCAAGTCTGACCACATCGATGGCGCGCGCGTGCACCTCGAGCACCACGATGTGTCGTTCGTGTCAGTGTCTCGCGCACCGATCGAGAAAATCGAGGCATACCGGAAGCGCATGGGATGGACATTCAAGTGGGTATCGTCCTTCCACAGCGACTTCAACTACGACTACGGCGTATCGTTCCGGAAAGGCGAGCCGGCGATGTACAACTACGTCATGCACCCGGAGCCCCCCGACGGGATGGATGAAGCGTCGGGCGACAGCGTGTTCTCCATGGACGAAGCCGGCGACATCTACCATACGTACTCGACATTTGGTCGTGGCGATGAGAAGCTGGTCGGCGCCTACAACTATCTCGACCTGACGCCAAAGGGGCGAAACGAGACCGGGCCCGGGTTCAATCTCATGGACTGGGTCAAGCGCCATGACCAGTACGATGACACGCCCGTTCGCATCGGAATTTCCGCCGCTCGCAACAAGACACGTCCCTCCTGAGCGTGCTGGGGCCGCATCATGGCCCCATGCTCTGTCTGCTGCTGCAACTCGCGCTCGTCGATTCGGCCCGCCACGCGATGGGCCCGGAGCCGGCCCGCACCGTGCGGATCGTCGGCATTCAGCACACGTTCCTGCTCGGCAACGCCGAGCGCGCGGACGGACCCTGGCGGACGTTCTATGCGCGTTTCGCCGCGCTCTATGATGCCGCCGATGGGCACCTTCGGCTCACGAGCCAGCCGCTGAGCGCCGGGTTCGGCGGCCAACAAGTCGCCGTCCTCAGCGATTCCGTGATGGCCAGCGGGTCGGCGAGCTCGTACGAAGACTGGATGGACCGGATCAACGCCTCACCCGAGCGGGCGCTCGCGCTCGCGGCCGCGTCGCCGAGCTTGCGCATCGTCGGCACGAAGCAACGCTATGGGCTCACGTTCGACGTCGTCGAGTTTCCCTGGCGCAATGGTCACATGCGCATTGAGCTCGAGCGCGAGACGCACCTGCCCGACGTCGTCGAGATCGTGCGCACGTACCCGAAAGATTTCCGGCGCGCGCCGTTCGGGGACGTGACGACCCGGTTCGAGTACGTCGACTGGCAGATCCATCCCGGCGGCTGGTGGTGGCCGATGCAGCACAAGGTCAGCCTCAATGGCGAGCCGCTGCGCGATGTCACCATCGACACGGTGACAGCGAGCGACCAGAGCGCGCCCGCGGACTCGTTCGCCATCTCCGACTCGGCCCGGGCGCAGTTCGCGGCGAGTCGCGTGCGCTCACCAGACCGGATTCGCGTGGGGACGACCGCGGCGCCGAGCGAGCTTGCGCCCGGCATCCTGCGCATTCCCGAGCTCTGGTCGATGACCGTGGTCAAGCAAGACGACGGCCTGATCATCTTCGAAGCACACCAGAGCGCGCAGTTTCTGCACGAGGCAATCGACACCGCGCGCCGCCGCTATCCCGGTATTCCCGTCAAGGCGCTCATTATGACGTCAGATCCCTGGGCACACCTTGGCGGCGTGCGCGAGGCCACCGCCCTCGGCATACCCATCTACGTCAACGCTCGCAGCATCCCATTTCTCACATCGTTGACGCACGCATCGAAGTTTGTGCCGGTGACCGGTAAGGTCAGCATTGGCGCCGGAGTAAACCGTCTGGAGCTCTATCCGGTCGGCGGTCCATACGGCGAGCGCATGACGATGGTGTATTTCCCCGAGCGGCGACTGCTGTACGGGGCCGATCTCGTATTCCCGAATCAGCCGGAGCCGGGATATGATCCCACGCCAGCGACGGATCTCCGCCGAGCCGTCGTGCGCGAGCACCTCGTGGTCGATTCCGTGTTCTGCGTGCAACGCTACGGTCCGTTCGCGTGGTCGGACTTCGTTCACTGAGGCGAAACCGAGAGGATCGGTTCCCCGTAGTGCCTGTATGCGCGTTACTCCCCTTACCGACCGGGCCAGTCTGTCTGATGACACTCGCGCGACGATCGCCGCGATCGTCGCCGGGCATCGGACGCTGTCCGATGTGCTTCGGTGGGGTCGCGTGTCCGAGATCGTGACGCAGGACGAGTACACGCACGACGTCGTCGTTCCCTATGATGACCGGCTCACGCTCGTGTTCGACACGACGTGACTCGGATCCGTGACGGCGGTCGCCGTCTGGGATCACGCGCCAACCGCTTCTGAGCTGCTCGCCGCGCGCTTGGCATCGGGATGGCAACCGACCCCAACGCGCCTCAAGGATGGCGACCGCGTGTTGGGCTACGCCGCCTGCGTTGTGGGCAACCACACAAGCGAATAGCGCGCCAATCCGCTACGCCGCAACCTCGCGGTAGCGCGCGAACAGGCGGTCGAACGTCCCCGCCCACTCGTGCTCACGCTCAGCGTACTCGCGTCCGCGGAAGCCGAGCAGAGGAAGGTCGTCGCGCTCAATAAGCTCGATCGCGGCCGTAGCCAGAGACTCGGACTCGCCGGCGGCGAAGACGGCACCGGCACCCGAGCGTGCGAGCTGCTCAGCCACGCCACCGCGGTCGGCCGCGAGGACGGGCGTCCCACTCGACAACGACTCCAGTGCACAGAGTCCGAACGTTTCGGCCGAACCCGGCGAGACGATGACGTCGACGGCGGCCAAGAGGTTGGCGAGCGCGTCGCGGTCGCTCTGATACGGCAGGCGATAGACGCGATCCGAGCGTCGCGCGAGCGCGTCGACTTGCTGGCGTTGATGTCCGTCGCCAACCAGGACGAGTCCCGCGTCGGTCCGCTTCTCGATCTCCGGCCACGCCTCGAGCAGCACGTCGATCTCTTTCTCGCGAGCGAACCGGCCGACGAACGCGAAGAGGCGGCGGTCGGTCGGCAGCCCCAGCGCCTCGCGCGTTTCGCACGCGACTTCGTGCCGTCGCGGATTGAAGTGCGCGAGGTCCACGCCGAGTGGGACGACCGCCACGCGCTCGACGCCATGGGCGGCCAGGTCGGCGGCGGCGAACTCGGAGGCGCAGATCGTGAGATCGCACTGCCCGTAGACGGCGCGTATGTACTTCCAGGTCGTCTCGTAGATCCGGCGGGTGACCGCGCTGGCCCGTTCGGGGAACGGGCAGACGGTGCGGGCCAGATTGCCGTGGAAGAACCCGACGAGCGGGATGCCCGACGCCTTCGCCGCGCGCTTGACGATCCACGGTACGGCGAAGCAGCTCCCGACCTCGATCACCGACGGCCGCTCGGACTCGATGATCCGCCGGATCGACCGGGTCGCCAGCATGAAACGGTAAGGCTTCTGCGTCGGAATGTGCGGCCCGCGCAAGCGGTAGCACCGCATGCCCGGCTGCTCCGAGAGCGCATCTTCCTGCACCGGCCCGACTACGCGCAGGTATTGGTCGTGCCGGGGCAGGAAGATACCTGCGCGTAGTCGGGCCGGTCGGCCACGTACGCGGCTTTCTCGTTCAGATATGTGCGGACGCCGCCACTCGTTTCACCAAACCACTCGGTGATATCGAGGACGCGAACCGAGGCCGACTCGCGAAGCGGAGCCGGCCATGTGTATCCCTTGCCGAAGTTCATCGCCGGGTGAGCGTACCCATAATGAGATCCCAGAGCGGCGAGCTGACGCCGAAGTCCCGGTCGGGATCGAGGAAGTGGTGACGCTGGTGGCGCCATTTCGTGTACCGGCCAAACGCGGTGGGCAACGTCTTGTGGTGCACGGCGTAGTGCACCGTATCGTACACGAGATACCCGGAGACGAACCCCGCGAACAACGCGGGCGAAAGCGCCGGTCCCGCCACCAAGCGAAAGAGAACGTAGAACAGAACGGCCAATGGGATACTCGCGCCGGGAGGCATGACGAGACGCGAGGAATCATTGGGATACTCGTGGTGGACACCGTGCATTATGAAGTACACGACATGCCGCCACGTGGGTAACGCCGGCAGCACCGGCTCCCCCGGTTTGAGGCCGGCGACGATATCGTGAGTCCCGTGCATCACCTCGTCCGGTGCATGGAAGAGGTGCCGGTGCAGGAAGTACTCGACCAGCGACCACAGGGCCAACCCACCCGCCCAAAGTCCCGCGGTAGCCAGGATCGGTGTGGGCGCCCACCATAGCAGGGCCACAATGACCGGCAGGTAGAGCAGGTGCGGCACGATGGGATGGACGTGAGACAGGCGCTCCAGCCAGTCGTGGCGAAACATACGTACGCTTTCGTCCCGGTTCGATACGTAATGGTCGCTGGGACGGTTCGCCGTTGCCGGCTGTGTCGCGCTTGTCATAGTAGTAAAAGTGCACCCTCGGGCCCTGGGGGCAAGAGGGACGGGCCGGTCAAAGCGCCCGAATCACGGGTAAAAGTGGCGCGGGCGCAGCGGTTGTGACGGAGGGTTGCATCTACGGATGACACCAGGACTCGGCGTGCAGCGCCACTATTCCTGGCACCCGATGTGCACACGAGCCCGCAATGATGAACGGGCTCGTGCTCTGTGTACTGCTCTCGATCGCGCCGTCGCGCGTGGTCGTTCCCGCCGATACGAGCATTTACATCGAGAACGTGCTATGGCCGCACGCGGTGAGGAACACGCCGCCGGTCAACGAGCCGAAATCCGCACCTCGATCGGAGAAAGCTCGAAAATCGCGAGGTGCCCGGCGTCCTTGACGCCGGCCGGCATCGCCTCGACCCCTTCCATGCGGCGAGGGGCGAACCCGATGCAACGGGTCAGAATGGAATAGTGGTGTCCAGCGACCAGGCCGGTCACCGTGAAACGGCCGTCGTCCGCGGTCAAACTGGCTGCCACCTGCCCCGTCTCGTTATCGGTCACATCAACGTGGGCGGCGGGAATAGGGACGTTACGGTTGTCGGTCACCCACCCGACAATAGCGCCATCTGAGCGCGGATGGCTCGCGAGCGCGACGAAAATCATCGCCAGTAGCGTTTTCATGCAAACTCCAGAGTGATGCGCTGTTGTCGCGACCGACTGCCGCGCCGCACACGCGCCGAAAGAAGGAAGTCCTGCTTACCCTACGACAGAAAGAATCCTTCTGTTACGCTCGTTGATGGGATATCCCTGCCACGAGACTGTAACGCCGGGAAGGGCTATTTTATCCGTCTATGAAACGACGTGATGCGTTGATCACCTTGGCCGCTCTCGCCGCATGCTCGCCGGGCCCCGAGGATGACCTGCAGGTCGTCGTCCGTGAGCTCGGGGGATTCGAGCTCAAGCCCGGCGAGGGCCCGGCCGTACTGGCCTCGCTCAAAGGCAGCCGCTACACCGCCGACATCGACCCCACGATTCAGCCGCAGTCCGACTTCGATCCCGACGTCGCCTGATGCGCGTCGACCCCACGTGGATGTCGATCAGCGACCTCGCGCGCGAGCTCGAGCGTGGCCAGGTCTCCTGTGTCGAGATCGTTCAAGCCACGCTCGACCGCACGAAACGACTCGACAAGACGCTCAACACATATATAACACTCACGGCGGAAGCGGCCCTCGCCGAAGCCAAGATCGTCGATGGCGAGATCGCAAAGGGCCGCTATCGGGGTCCGCTGCACGGCATTCCGGTCGCGATCAAAGATCACATCGACACGGCTGGTGTCCGCACCACCGCTGGCGCGAAGTCGCGGATCACGAATGTCCCGACGACCGACGCGGCCGTCGTGCGGCGCGTCAAACAAGCCGGCGCGGTCATCATTGGCAAGGCGAACATGAACAAGTTCGCCGATGGCGAGTCCGGCGATAATCCGGACTTCGGTCGCATTCGCAATCCATGGAACACACAATATTCGCCAGGCGGGTCGAGCTCGGGCGGCGGCGCCCAAGTCGCCGCGGGGCTGGTGCCGCTGTCGATCGGATCGGACAACGGCGGCTCCGTGCGCATCCCGGCCGCGCTCTGCGGCGTGGTCGGCCTCAAGCCCACGCACGGCCGCATCAGTCTCGAAGGCATCTTCCCACGCCTCTACTCGCTCGACCATCCCGGGCCGCTGACTCGCAGTGTCGCCGACTGCGCGATCGCGTTGCAGATACTCGCCGGGCATGACGCCGACGACACGACAACCGCGCGCCGCCTCGTTCCCGATTACGTGGCCGATCTGCGCCTGGGCGTGAAGCAGATGTCGATCGGTGTCGACCGGAAGTATGCCAACGTCGGCCAGTCGCACGTCCTGTCGGCGTTCGATGCGGCCATCGACATGTTGCGCCGACTCGGAGCGACGATCGTCGACGTCACGATTCCCTCGTACGCCGAGATGCTCGCGGTCGGCAATACCATCGCCGCGTGCGAGTACTCGGTCGCCGCGGCGCATCTCTTCCGCGACCATCCATCGGATTTCGATCTCGCCAAGCCGCCGGCGGCGAGCGGTGCGGATATCAAAGCCGGTGCGCTTGTTCCAGCTGTCGATTACATCCGCGCCACGCAAAAACGTCGTCTGCTGCAGCAGGAGTACGCCCGGTCGACGCGAAGCGTCGCCGTGTTCATCTCGCCGACCTATCCCCTCGCCCCGCGACCGTTCGGCGAGTACCCAAAGCCGTACACGGCCGATGACGCGATCCGATATACCTTCCCGTTTGATCTGTTAGGGCTCCCAGCGATCTCGGTACCGTGCGGGTTCTCGCCCGATGGCATGCCGATCGGGATGCAATTTGTCGCTCGCCCCTTTGATGAGGCGGCCGTGCTGCGCGCCGCCTACGCCTACGAGCAAGCGACCGACTGGCACACGCGTCACCCGTCGCTTGCCCCCGCGCCGTCACCCGCGGGCGGCGGCGTCAGCGCCTCGAACGGAGACCCGTCGATATCCCACTCGGGATAATCGAGCAGCATCAGCTGCAGGTCGAAGAACCGCTCGACATGCCGCACCACGGCGTCGTCGAGGTCGCCGTGATCGCGCTGCTTGTCGAGCGCCTTGCGCGCCGCTTGGACCAGGACTCGCGCGATCTGGTGCTCGTTCCGCAATCCCGCGCCGAAGATGGAGCGCCCGCCTTTCGCCCAGTACTGCTGCTTGCGCAAATAGAGGTCGCGGAGCCGCGCGACGGCTTCGACGGCCTCGGGCCCGCGCGCGGCCGGTGACTGCGCGAGGCGGTCGAGGCGTGCGAGCGCGGCTTCGCTCGCCGTGATCCAGGCTTTCGCCTCTTCTTGATCGTCGCGCGACTGGCCCCGGCCGCCGAGTTTGAGCAGTCGCACGGCGGGCCCGAACGTGAATCCTTGGACGACGAGCGTCGCGACGATCACGCCGAAGGTGATCACGACGATGAGCGGTCGCCCCGGTATCACGAGTGGCAGCGCGAGCGCGATGACGAGGGAATCCGCGCCGCGCACACCGGCCCAGCCGATGAACAGCACTTCGGGCCAGACGTTGTACTGCCGGCGGTCATTGCGCCGGGTGTAGGATGCGCTCGGAAAGGCCCACACGAGTCGGGTCGCGATGCAGACGAGCGTGACGACGCCGATATCGAGCAATACGCTCGTCGGCGTGTAGTGGCCCAGGCCGCGAATCACGACCGGGAGCTCGAGACCGACGAAGATGAAGATCAAGCTCTCGAGCACGAACGTGAGCACGGACCACATCGACTCGTGTTGAATGCGCGTGGCGGCTGTGAAGGATTGTGGGCCAACGCGCGCGAGGTAAATGCCGGCCGCGACGACCGCGAGCACGGCCGACGCGCCGAGGCGGTCGGCCGGAATCCAGACCGCGTACGGGATGACCAACGACAGCGTGTTCTCGACCACGGGGATGCGCGTCGTGTGGCGGATGAGCCAGAGCACCACCCAGGCGATCGCCAGGCCAATGGCAATGCCGCCGATGCCCGCGAGCACAATGCGGATCACGGTCATGCCGAGTGAGAACGTGCCGCTGATCGCGGCGGCGACCGCCGCGCGATAGAGGATGAGCGACGTGGCATCGTTCGCCAGCCCTTCGCCATCGAGGATCGTGCCGATCGTGCGCGAGACGCCGAGCGGGCGGAGCACGGCGGTGGCGGCGACCGGGTCCGGCGGCGCGACGATGGCGCCCAGCGCGAACGCGGACGCCCATGTCAAATCCGGAATGATCGCGTGGGCGGCGAGCGCAACCGTGATCGTGGTGGCTATGACCAGTCCGACGCCGAGACTCAAGATCGGCCCGCGGCGCGCGCGAATCTCGCGCCACGACGTGGACTGGGCCGTGTTGTAGAGCAACGGCGGCACGAAGAGCAGGAATATCAGATCTGGCGAGGCCTCGACGTGCGGCACCCATGGAAGCGCCGCCAGGATCCCGCCGCCGATGACAAGGAGCGCCGGCAGCGGTATGCGCAGTTTCCCCGCGATGAGCTGAAGCGCGGCGGAGAACGCGAGGAGAATGAGGACGAGCTCGAGCGCTAACACCGGGTTATTGGCTTGTCGTTATTGGTATTGAAATAACCGTCGTGCCCCAGTGGAGCGCCAAGATGGCATGATCAGATTCAGCAACTGGGAGCTCGAATGCCAGGGTTTCTTCAAATGGCCCGGTCGTTGGCACTATGGTCACGCGCAAGGCGTCATGGCCTGCCGGATATGGTATGTGAAAGACGCGCGCTTTGCGGCTCAAAATGACAGTCCAATTATCCGCTCCGGGTATCGCCCACACACTGTAGGTGCCAGCCGCGAGCGATTGCCCCGCGAAAGTGATTCGCCGACTCGTCGCGAACGTCGTCGCCTCGTCGGCGCCTGGGCACCACTCTGCTCCATAGGGCACGATTCCGCCGAATAAGACACGGCCGCGCGCCGATGGCCGATTGTAGCGAATCGCGATCGTCGTCGACCCGAGATTCTGGACGACGTATGCAGGCTGACTCTTCCGTGGCTCGCGATGACATGCGCTGGCAACGAGCGCGACCGCGCCGAGCATGAAGAAGCTCATCACTGAGTAATTCGCCCTGACGACGTCCTGACATCGCTCTGACATTATGAGAGGAGTGTGAATGGTCTGTTAGAGGAGCGTGAAATTGGCTCTTGCATCTGTGAAGAACATTTGCCCACTATTGGCCGGTTATGACCGTTCATTTCCATCTCCAGGGGGTAGTGCATGACGACACTCGATGTCGGAGGAGTGCGACGTGCCGTGCTCACGATTGGCCTCGCGGCGCTGTCGAGCGTTGCGTGGAGCCAAGCGCAGAGCCAAGGAACATCGCGGCGCATTACGGGGCACGTCCTCGACGCTGACGGCAAAGCGCCGATTCCCGCCGCGACGGTACGCGTCGCCAACAGTACGTTCGGGGCAGCCACCTCGGACAGCGGTGCCTTCGCACTGCGTGCACCAGATGGACCGCTCACGCTGACCGTTCGACGGATCGGCTACACGAGTGCCACCGTCCAGGTGGCGGCCGACCAAAATGACGTGACGATCTCGCTCACGCGCGACGTCCTCAAGCTCGACGCGGAAGTCATCACCGGCGTTGCCACCACGATCTCGTCGAAGAACTCGGCGAACGACGTCGCGGTGCTCACCGCCGATCAGATCTCGAGCGTGCCCGCGCCGACGATCGAGAACGCGCTCCAGGGCAAGATCGCGGGCGCCGTGATTCAGCAGAACAACGGCGGTGCACCTGGCGGTGGTATGCAGGTGCAGATCCGCGGCATCACGTCGATCAACTCCGTCGCCGAGCCGCTGTACGTGGTCGACGGCGTGATCGTGAACAACGAGACCGTGAACAGCGGCGCGAACTCGATCACCGGCGCCGCGAACAACACGATCATCCAGTCCAACCAGGACAACAGCCCGAACCGGATCGCCGACTTGAACCCCAATGACATCGAGTCGATCGAGGTGCTGAAGGGCGCTTCGGCCGCCGCGATCTATGGTGGGAAGGCGGCCTCGGGCGTTATCGTGATCACGACGAAGAAGGGCACGCCTGGCGCTCCGCAATGGGACCTCTCGGGTCAGACCGGTACGTACTTCGCCGGCAAGACCCTGAATCTCCGCTCGTTTCCGACGTACGCCAGTGCCAACGCCTGGTACACGAACGACGCCGGCAGCAAGACGGCACTGCCGCTCAGCATGTATGGCGGCAACCAGAACTTCCAGAACCAGCTGTTCGGTGGTGGCCAGCTGTCCGGTCAGGGTGATCTGTCCGTGCGCGGCGCGACGAACAGCACGAACTACTATGCGTCGCTGCACGACCAGTACGACAACGGCATCATGGAAGGGACCGGATACAACAAGCAGTCGGTTCGCACGAACCTGACGCAGACGTTCTCGCCGGCGCTCACGGCCTCGACGAATCTGTACTATCAGCACTCGGTGACGACCCGTGGGATCACCGGGAACGACAACATCGGCATCAGCCCGTACAACATCTTCTCGGTCACGCCGCAGTTCGTCAACCTGAACTCGTTCTCGAGCGGCGCCTGGGCCAACAACCCGTTCGGGTTCGCGAACCCATTCGCCGACGCGGCCGAGATTCAGACGCCAGCCAACGTGAATCGCTTCATCGGCGGCGGGACGGTGGCGTATCAGGTATTCCACAACAATACGAACGACCTGAAAGTGTCGCTCATCGCGGGGGTCGACATCGCCGACGAGCGGGACATCGACTACGCTCCGCCCAGTCTCCAGGTCGAGCAGCACCTGTCGCTGCCCGGAACGTCGAACGTCAACACCTCGAACAACACGTACTACAACTACAACGTCAGCCTCGTGCACCACTTCACGGGTCTCTCGTTCCTCGACGCGACGACGTCGATCGGTGAATCCCAGGACCGCCGCACGCTCGACAACCCGAACATCGTCGGGCAGAACATGCCGACGGGCATCGTCTCGCCGACCGCTGGCGCCGTCCAGACGGCGTTCGAGCAAAAGACCGACGTCAAGACCATGTCGCTCTACGCGCAGGAGCAGGTGCTCACGCTCAGCAACCGGCTGGCGCTGACCGCCGGCCTGACCGCGGACCGCAACTCGAACAACGGCAACTTCTCGGCCTACTACCTCTACCCGAAGTTCTCCGGCTCGTTGATCCTGCCGACGTTCGCCAAGTTCATCGACGAGTTCAAGCTCCGCTCCGCGTACGGTCGCTCGGGGACGGCGCCGACCTACGGCTACAACTACTCGAACGCGGCCAGCTGCACGCCGACGCTCAATGAGTTCCACGCGCTGGTCTGCGGATTTCTCCCGACCGTCCCGGCGTTCAACCTGAACGATGTGAACTTGAGGCCCGAGCAAAGCGCCGAAACCGAGGCGGGGCTCGACATCACGATGTTCAAGTCGCGCGCCCAGTTCTCAGGAACCGTCTACAACAAGCAGGTGACGGACCTCGTGTTGTTCGAGGCGCCGGCCGCTTCGTCCGGTATCTCGCAGGAAGTCGTGAACGGGGGCAGGTTCCACAATCAGGGCATCGAGCTGTCGCTCCAGATGTCGCCGATCGTCAGCGACCGGGGCCTGACCTGGATCTCGAATACGACGTTCTACCGGAACTACAGCCGCGTCGATGCCCTGCCAAACGAGAACACGTCGTTCCCGACGACCTATCAGTTCGGGGGCGGGTTCGGCACGAACCTCATTCAGGTTGGTCGGTCGATCTCGCAGATCGTGAACACGGCGGTCACTTCGCCGAATGGCACCAACCCGCAGGTTGGCGACGCCACGCCGTCCGATGTCATCAGCTTCAATCAGCAGCTCTCGTTCGGGCGGCTCCATCTGAGTGGCGTGCTCGACTGGTATGTCGGTGGCAGCGTCGCGAACCTGACGAACGCGTACTACGACAATGGCCTGTACCTGCTCGCGGATTCGGCTGCCTCGGCCAAGCGGATCGCGGCCGCTCAGGCTGGCGGCACGCCGTGGGTCGAGTCGGCGCGGTTCGTCAAGCTGCGCGAGGTGCGTTTGAGCTTCGACGTGCCGGACCGGTGGGTCAAGGCCGTCGGGCAGGGACACGTGCGCACGATGCGGATTGACGTGTCGGGTCGCAACCTCTGGTGGAGCTACCCGTACACCGGACTCGATCCGGAAGTCTCGAACTTTGGCACGCTGGCGGTCGGACGCGGTCAGGACGTGACACCGTATCCTCCCGCGAGAAGCATCTTCTTTGGCGTCGACCTGGGGCTCT
>DATHNL010000211.1:0-10222 GCA_035486035.1 Gemmatimonadaceae bacterium | reverse complement strand
AACGGAGCAAAATCATCGATCTCGAGGTATCGCGCGGCGGGCCTGGCGCTCGCTCCAGCCGGCCCGCCCGCGCCGGGTGTTACTCCCACCGTGTCATCCGTGGGAATCGTCAACACGACGGATGTGCGCGCCAAGAGCGTTCAGTCGCTCATCGATGCGCTCATAGCCGCGGTCGATCTGTCGCACGTTGTTGATGGTGCTCGTCCCGTTCGCGCAGAGCGCCGCCAGCAGCATCGCCATGCCCGCGCGGATGTCAGGCGACTCGACGGTCGAGGCCCGCAGGTCCGACGGTCCCGCGACCAGCACCCGGTGCGGGTCGCAGAGCACGATGCGCGCGCCCATACCGACCAGCTTGTCCACGAAGAACATGCGCGACTCGAACATCTTCTCGTGCATCAAGATCAAGCCACGGCATTGGGTCGCCGTGACGATGGCGATCGACATGAGATCCGCCGGGAATGCCGGCCATGGCTGGTCCTCGAGCTTTGGGACATGCCCTCCCAGGTCGCTCCGGATCTCCAGGCTCTGATGCGCCGGCACGATCAGGTCCGGGCCGTCTACCACGCACTCGACCCCAAGTCGCGCAAATCCCATTCTGACGGACCGCAGATGCTCGACCCCAGCGTCGGCAATTCTCAACTCTGACCGGGTCACGGCCGCCAGCCCGATGAACGATCCGACCTCGATGTGATCCGGCCCGATCGTGTATCGCACACCGCGAAGCGGGCGTGCGCCATGGATGGTCAACGTATTCGTGCCGATCCCTTCGATCTCCGCGCCCATCGCGACCAGGAAATGCGCCAGGTCTTGGACGTGCGGCTCGCTCGCGGCATTGCGCAGGATCGTCGTGCCGGTGGCCGCGACTGCCGCCATCAGGGCATTCTCCGTCGCGGTGACGCTCGGCTCGTCGAGGAACACGTCCGCGCCAATGAGCCGGGGCGCGCTGATCTCGAACTTCCCGTTCAGGGTGAACGTCGCCCCCAGCTGTTCGAGCGCCAGAAAGTGGGTGTCGACGCGGCGCCGCCCGATCACATCGCCGCCGGGCGGTGGAAGCTGGACCGACTTGCATCGAGCCAGGAGGGGCCCGGCCAGGAGAATCGACGCGCGGATCCGCGCGCACAATCTCGGATCGAGCGACGCGGCCCGGATCTCCTTTGCGTGGATCTTGAGCTCGTGCGGTCCGGACCACTCCACCGAGGCGCCAACCGATCGGAGGAGATCGACGAGCGTCTCGATGTCGTTGATGCGGGGGACATTCGACAGCTCGACCGGCTGATCGGTCAGGAGCGCGGCGGCCACGATCGGCAGCGCCGCGTTCTTGTTGCCGGACGGCCGGACTGTGCCCGACAGCTTCCGGCCGCCTTCTACCATGAATTGAACAGTCATTATCGCGTTAGGATGTCCGCCCTCGACGCCCCCAGTCAAGAAAGGTCACGGGCTGCGCGCATCGCGGGTTGCCAGGCGTGGCCCCCGCCTTGCAATGTTCGGCAGTTCTCGAACACAACTCTATCCCAGGAGACTCGCATGGTGCCGGCCTGGCTGCAGATCGTGCAGACCGTCGCAACCTGTGTCCTTCTGGTGGCCCTCGCGATTCTGGCGGTGGGCGCAATCGTGGCGTCCATGGTGATTCGGCGCCAACTCCAGCGCGGCAGCGAAGAGGTCACGAAAATGCTGGGCGTGGCGGCTCCCATGCTCCGGGACGCGACGGTCCTGCTGGGTGAGCTCCGCGATATCGCCGTCCAGGCCCGCGAGGACACCGCGGTCGTGCATCGGCTCGTCACGGATGCCGACACACGCCTGCGCGAGATCGGCACCCGGGCCAACGAGCACATAGGCGAGCTCGACACGGCATACGGGATTCTCCGTGACGGCCTGGAGGATGCGGTAGTCTCCGTCGCGGCTGTCGCGCACGGGGTCCGTGCGGGGACCGCGGCATTGGGACTCAGCAGCGACAACGGGAGGAAGAATGGCGACAACGACCATGCAGGATCATCTGGACGACGCGCACAGCCACGAATCCGAGGCCAACGGCGTGAAGAGTAAATTCCGGGAACAGTTCCCTCGTCTCAAGAAACGGCTGGCCGACCGCGAGGTCCAGACCGACATGGTTGCCGCCGCGCTCGTCGGCGCGGCCATTGGCGTAGCCGCCACCTTACTGCTCCGTCCGCGCCGGAGCCCACGCCTGGGCGACGTCGCGCGCGATACGGCAAGCCGCGCTCGCAAGCGCGGCGAGGCATGGCTGGACTCGCTGCCGAACGGCGAGGAGATCAAAGAGCGCCTCTCCGAATACGTCGAGACCGCCCGCGACGCGATCGACCGTACCGTCGAGGGCGAGCTCCGCGCGCTCCGGAAGCGACTGCGCCGGCAGCGATCCCGCGTTGGACTATAGGTACGTAGGACTCATCGTCCTCCTCGCCGTCGCCGTCGTGGCCCTCACGCCGGCGACGGCGTACGCATGGACGCCCGGAACCCACGTGTTCCTCGGCGAGGCCGTCATGCGGTCCGTAAGCCTCCTGCCGGCAGCGATCGCCGACCTCCTCCGCGCATTCCCGTACGACTTCCTCTACGGGTCCATCGCCGCCGACACGAGCATGGCCAAGAAGTACGCTCCAGTCGGCCGGCACTGTCACTCCTGGCACGTCGGATTCGAGATCTACGACGCCGCGAACGACGGCCCCCTCCGCGCCTTCGGCCTCGGCTACCTGGCCCACCTCGCCGCCGACGTCGTCGCTCACAACTATTTCGTGCCGCGCCAGCTCGCGCTGACCTCGACGACGATCGGCCTCGGGCACAGCTACTGGGAGAGCCGGTTCGAGGGCCACCTGGGGGAACGCCCAGGCCACCGCGCGGTCGAGCTCCTCTTGCTGGATCACTCGCGCTCCGATGAGCACCTCGATCGGATCCTGAGCCCTACGATCTTCAGCACGCAGACCAACCGCCGAATTTTCCGTGGCATGGTCTACGTCACCGACACCGAGTCCTGGCAGCGGATCGTGCAACTCGTCTCCGAGAATAGCCGCTGGGATCTCGCGAACGACGACATCGCCGCCTATATCGCGCGCTCCTACGATTTCGTGATGGACCTGCTCCAGCGCCTCGACAGCTCGGAGCCGTACCTGTTGGATCCGGCCGGCCACGAGCCGCTCCAACTCGCCAAGCGCGTCCGCCGCGCCGCGCTCCGCCGTGGCGGCGATGTGCACCTCGCCGAGGACGCCGAACGCCAGTTCGGCCTCCCGCCGACGTCGCTGCGGTACGCCGCGACGCTTCCCGCGCCGCTCTACCTGCCTTAGGACCCCGACCGGCCCGTGTTCCGATCGTGCGTGATGCTGGTCCTGTGCGTGTCCACCATCTCGGCCCAACCGACGCTGCCCGACACGCCCGCCGGACGGACGTTCGGCGCATGGCTGGCCGCGCTCGACAGCGGAGACCGCAACCAGATCGCCGCGTACGTGCAAAAGTACCAGCCAGATCGGACGGTCGATGCGATCCTGCGGCAGCGCGCAGCGACCGGCGGTTTCGAGCTCCAACAGGTCGTTCGAAGCCAGCGCACGCACCTGGAGGTGCTCCTCGCGGCCCGCACCGGCCCTCGTGTGACGCTCGTCGAGCTCGACGTCAAAGACGCGGACCCTGCCATCGTCACGCGGTTCAGGATGCATCCGCTGCTACCCGGCCAATCAGCGACCGGGATCGACCCGACGATCGACGCGGCGACACGCGCGCGGGTGATCGACAGCGCGATCGCCGATCTCGATGCGTTCTACGTCACACCGGCCGTCGCCAAGCGTATGGCCGATGTACTTCGCGCGCACCAGAAGCACGGGGACTACGACACGCTGAGCGACGGCGACGACTTCGCCGGTCTTTTGACGTTGCATCTGCGGGACGTGAGTCACGACAAGCACCTGAGCGTGCAATTCAGCCCCGCCCCATTGCCCCCGGGCGTTTTTGGCCCAGATACGTCGCACACGGAGCCCGCCGTTCCGCCCGAGGTCCGTCGGCGGATGGAACAGAACAACTGCGCGTTCGAGAAAGCGGAGATCCTGCCCGGCAACATCGGCTATCTCAAGCTCAACGCCTTCGACCCGCCCGAAGTCTGCGCGCCAACCGCCGCGGCGGCGATGAACTTCCTGGCCAACACCGGCGCGATCATCTTCGACCTGCGTGAGAACAACGGCGGCGATCCGGACATGGTGCAGTTCATCTGCTCGTATCTGTTCGACCACCCGACGCACCTGAACGACATCTGGACGCGGAAAGACAGCTCGACGCAGCAGTACTGGACGCTCCCCTACGTGCCGGGCAAAAGCCTGGCTGGTAAACCGGCCTTCGTATTGACGTCGAAGCAGACGTTCTCCGGCGGCGAGGAGTTCACGTACGACCTCAAGAACTTGAAGCGCGCGACGATCGTCGGCGAGACCACGGGCGGCGGCGCGCATCCGGTCGACGCGCACCGCATCGGCAACCGGTTCGCGATCGCCGTGCCGTTCGCGACCGCCGTGAGTCCCATCACCCGCACCAGCTGGGAAGGCACCGGCGTCGAGCCCGATGTGAAGGTGAGCGCCGACTCCGCGCTCGCTAGAGCGGAGAAGCTCGCCGCCGACACGCTCGAGCGTCTCCCGAAATAACCGTTGTCCGATCGCCGCCTCTTTCTCGCCCAACTGACCGCTATCGCGCTCGGCGTCCGCCGCGCGATCCCCGGCGACAGCCTCGCCTCCATCGAGCAGCGCCTCGGCGGCCGCCTGGGCGTCGCCATACTCGACACGCACAGCGGCCACACAGTCGAGTACCACGAGGGCGAGCGCTTTCCGATGTGCAGCACGTTCAAGCTGCTGGCCGCGACCGCCGTGCTGTCTCGCGTCGATGCGGGCCAGGAACAACTCGACCGCCGCATCGCCTACAGCGAGAGCGACCTCCTCGACTACGCGCCGGTCACACGCGCGCACGTGAGCGAGGGCAGCATGACGCTCGACGACCTCTGCGCCGCGGCCATCGAGCAAAGCGACAACACCGCCGCCAATCTCATCCTCGGCACGCTCGGCGGTCCGTCGGCGATCACGGCCTACGTCCGCACGCTCGGCGACTCGGTCACGCGCCTCGATCGGACCGAGCCGACATTGAATGACTGGCACCCCGGCGAGGAGCGCGACACAACGAGTCCCGCCGCCATCCTCGGCGACATGCGCGCGATCTTGACGGGCAACGTGCTCTCCCCCGCCTCGCGCGACCGCCTCATCTCATGGCTCGTCGCATCCACCCGCGGCCTGTCACGAATCCGCGCTGGCCTGCCGAGCAGGTGGCGGGCCGGCGACAAGATTGGCACGGGCCGAGGCGTGAGCGGCGACCTCGCTATCGCCTGGCCACCGGGTCGGCGTCCTCTACTCCTCGCCACGTACGTGGTCGCGCCGAATGCGACCGACGCACAACGCGATGCCGCCTACGCTGATGTCGCGCGCTTCGCGACTGGCACGGTATAGCGACGCGATCGCTGCACGATGGTCGAGTCTCACTGACTATCGCTCGCCGCGCCCGGAATATCCGCGCACCGTTCGGCATGCTGATCGCCGCCTTGCTCCTCAGCGTATCGCCATGTCAGGCCCACCAGCTGCCTGACCAGCACATGGACGCGGCCTCCGTCCGGCGCGTCGACAGCGCGTGGAGCGTCGCCTTCGTCCGCGCCGACACCGCATTCCTGCGCTGCCTCCTCACGAGCGACTACGTGGGGTACTCACGCACGGGCGTGGTCGCCGATCGCGCCGCGGAGCTCGCCAAGTCGCTCCGCAGCGGAGATCCCAATACGCCCTTGCCCGAATTTCCACCATCGGCCACCGTGCAATTTCACGGCGCCTCCGTCGTCGTCACGGGTATCTACAAGGGCGTCCGCTGGATCGATGTCTACCGCTTCGAAGGCGGCACCTGGCACGCCTGGATGTCAGCCGACCAACGATTGCCGCATTGACATCGAGAGTTGTATCGTGTTATATAACACTTGCGTTATATAACACGATATTTATGAAGATCTCTGAACAACTGGACGCAACGTTTTCTGCCCTCTCAGACCCGACGAGACGCGCCATTCTGGCGCGACTCGCTGCGGGTGAGGCGACGGTTATGGAATTGGCCGAGCCTTTTGCGATGACTCAGCCTGCCATCTCGCGACACCTCAAGGTTTTGGAGCGAGCAGGATTGATCTCTCAGCGACAGGACGCGCAGCGGCGGCCGCGCAACGTCGAATTGCGCCCAATTGTTGAAGCCACCAAGTGGCTGGAACGGTATCGACAAACCTTGGAAGCGAACTTTCAACGCCTCGACCTGCTGTTGAAGGAAATGCAAGCTCAGGAGAAAAAACATGGCCGCGCATGAGCATGGATTAAACCTCACGACCCGCGGCGACCGGGAGATCGTACTGACTCGCGTCTTCCACGCGCCGAGGAGCCTTGTGTTCAAAGCCATGACAACTCCCGAGTTGGCTCAGCGTTGGTTGCTTGGCCCGCCCGGCTGGTCGATGGTGAAGTGCGAGATCGACCTGAAAGTCGGTGGCGTCTTCCGTTATGAGTGGTGCAATTCTGACGGCGCGGCAATGGGGATGCATGGCGTCTATCGCGAGATTGTCCCGTCCGAGCGCATCGTCAACACGGAGTCCTTCGATTTTGGGTGTGAGCCTCAATCAGGAGAACAGATCACGACCGCATCGCTCAGCGAGGAGCACGGTCAAACGACGCTCAGAAGCGTTGTGCTGTATCCCTCGCGAGAGGCCCGCGATGCCACAATTGCCTCCGGCATGGAGCATGGCCTTGCCGCCAGCTACGACAGACTCGCAACGCTGCTCACATGATTTACAAGATATTCGCCGGCGCTGTGCTGGCACTCGCTGTACTCATCGTGGTTGCCCTCAGGGTCAATACGACCGGTTCCTATGAGCGAACCTTCAACGCTCCCTCCGACAAGTTGTGGCGGGTCTGGAATGATCCTGACCTCATCAAGCAGTGGTGGGGGCCCAAGGATTATATCGCGCCGAGCATCAGGAACGACCCACGAGTAGGCGGGACCTATCTCTGGTCAATGAAGTCTCCGCATGGGGAAGTGTTCTGGAACACCGGCGTCTATAAGGAGGTCGTTCCGAATCACCGAATCGTGTCCACGAGCTCGTTTTCCGATGCGACCGGCAGAGCGATTCCGGGCTCGCAAGCACCGGTTCCTGGTCATTGGCCGAACGAAATTCTCGTGACTACCGAGTTCACTGAATCGGGCGGGAGAACAAAGGTCACAGTAACGGAAGTGGGGCTTCCGCTCTTCGTGAAATTCTTATCCAAAATTGCCTGGCGTCAGCAGTTCGACAAAATTGAACCCTTGCTCCAGAACCGCTAGCTGCGCGGGATGGCCGCCGGCATCAACCAGACGTTGGTGGTCTCGGTGATGGGCTGGTCGAGCGGCTCGTTCGCATGCGGGAACATGACGAGTACGGAGCGGTCGCTCGTGAAGTACAACATGTGCTGACCCGGGTCGAGACGCGGCTCGTTGTCATCGACGCCGAGCGCGTCGTTTCCCGTGAATTGCAAGGGCACGACCGGCCCCCAGGCGTCGCCGCGCTTGACGGACACGTAGAGATGCTCGTGCGTATCGTCGATCGCCGCGCGGCCTGAGCTCGCGAACACGATATACGATTGATCGGGCGCGATCTCGGGATCGACATCGTTCGTGCTATCGTGGCTGAACGGCAGGGGTGCGGCGGGCTGGTACGCTCCCGTGTCGTAGGCCGAGCGCCAGAGGCGCATGGTGCGGCGATCCTCGGTCTTCGTGATGACGAAGAAGTAGATGCTGCCGTCGGCCGCGACGCTCGGTCGCCAGACCGACGTACTGATGTTGACCGCATCCGGGAGGCGCTCGGGCGCGCTCCACCCCAGGCCGTCACGGTTCACGCGCCAGAGGTTCGCGACGTGGTCGCGCACCGACACGTAGACGAGGAACGAGCCGTCCGGCGCGAGCGCCGGTTGCTGCTCGGGGTAGTGCCCGGAGAACGACGCGGGTCGGGGGTCCGACCAGGCGCCGTTGGCGCGATCGGATTCCATGATCACGCTCGACGAGTCGGTCGTGCGCGTGAAGAACATGGTATCGCTGCGCGGCGTGAACGTCGGAGAGGCGGCATTGCCGACGCTCGAGACGACCCCGGGCGCGAACAGCGTTGGCGCTGATCGATTCCCTTGGCCGAATGCGGTCGACAACGCTACCACGCTGCCCAGCACTCCGAGTCGGATCACACCCCTCCAGCGAGCAGTTGATTCACGCGTTGCGGGTCGGCCTTCCCTTTCGACTTCTTCATCACTAGACCGACAAGCACCTTCTGGAGTTTCGTCTCCCCGGCCTGGAATCGCGTCCATTCGGTGGGATTCTCCGTCCTCACCTCGGCGATCCACTGCTCGAGCGCCGCGTCGTCGCTGACTTTACGCAACCCCTCGCGATCGGCGATCCGCCCAGCACCCTCCCCTGTCGCGATCATCTTCTCGAAGATCGTCCTGGCGGCCGTATGCGACACCGCCCCCTCGCCCACGAGGCCCAGTAGCTCGGCCAGTGCCTTGGGCCGCACCGGAAACGTCTGTATCTCGCCGCCACCGGCGCGCAACGCCGCGAGCAGCTCGCCGCGCACCCAGTTAGCCGAGGTCTTGGCATTCCCGGCCGCCTTCGCGGTCTCCTCGAAGTACGCCGCCAGCGGGATATCGGCGACGAGCTCGTCGATCTCCTGATCGCCTAGCCCGTATTGCTCCCGGAAGCGCGCCCGGCGCGCGTCGGGCAGCTCGGGGAGCGCTCGCCGTATCTGCTCGACATAGGCGTCCGTGAGCACGAGTGGCGGAAGATCCGGCTCGGGGAAGTAGCGGTAGTCGTGACTCTCCTCCTTCGACCGCGCGGGGCGTACCTCGCCCTTGGCCCCATCCCAGAGCATGGTCTGCTGCACCACGCGTCCGCCGGTCTCCAACACCACGACTTGCCGCGCGAACTCGGCCTCCAGCGCCTTCTCGACGCCCGAGAACGTGTTCATGTTCTTGACTTCGGTCTTCGTGCCGAACTTCGTCTCTCCCGTACGTCGCGCCGAGACGTTCGCGTCGACGCGGAGGCTCCCCTTCTCCATGTCGACGTCGCTCACGTCGACATACTCCAGCACTTGCTTGAGCGTCTGCAGATATCGCCGCGCTTCGTGCGCCGACCGGATGTCCGGCTCGCTCACGATCTCGATCAGCGGGACGCCCGCGCGGTTCAAGTCGATCGCGGTCGCTCCGGTATAGCGATCATGGATCGACTTCCCCGCGTCTTCTTCCATGTGCACGCGGGTAATCCCAACACCAGCCAATCTCCCCCCAGTCGCCAGCGGCCGATCGTACTGCGAGATCTGGTACCCTTTGGGAAGGTCGGGATAGAAGTAATTCTTCCTCGCAAAAATCGACGTGCCGTGCACGGTGCACCCGAGCGCCAGGGCGGCCCGCACCGCGAGCTCCACGGCGTGCGCATTCAGGACCGGCAGCGCGCCAGGCAGCGCCAAGCAGATAGGGCACGTATTCACATTCGGCTCGGCCCCGAACGTCGTCGGCGAGTCGCAGAACGCCTTGGTCCGGGTCTTGAGCTGGACGTGCACTTCCAGCCCGACGACCATCTCATAGTCGCTCATAACCGTTCCACCGCGTATGCCGCCGCGAACATCGCCTGCTCGTCAAAGTGCGGCGCGATGATTTGCCCCCCGATCGGTAGTCCGTTGACGGTTCCGATTGGCACTGAGATCGCCGGGTTTCCAGCGAGATTCGCCGTACACGTAAAGATGTCGTTCAAGTACATCTCGTACGGATCCGACACCGCGCCGATCTTGAACGCGGGCGTCGGAGTCGTTGGCGTAAAGAGGACGTCGACGCCGCTGTTGAACACGTTGTGGAAGTCTTGTGTGATCAACGCTCGTACTTGCTGGGCTTTCTTGTAGTACGCGTCGTAATATCCGGCCGAGAGCACATACGTCCCGAGCAAGATCCTCCGGGTGACCTCGGCTCCAAACCCTTTCGAGCGCGTCGCCTCATACATCGCAGTGAGCCCGTCGCCGGTTACTCGCAGCCCGTATCGCACCCCATCGAACCGCGCCAGATTCGACGACGCCTCGGCGGGGGCGATGATGTAATAGACGGGAATCGCCAAGCCGGAATGAGGCAGGGAGACATCACGAATGGTGGCCCCCTGCGCCCTCAGCCCC
>DATHNL010000210.1:0-13712 GCA_035486035.1 Gemmatimonadaceae bacterium | reverse complement strand
GACCCGATCGGTGACGCATTTACAGTTCTCGTCAGCCGTGACGCCGGCGCGCATTGGACCGCCGTCCATCCACCGCCCGCGCTCCCTGGCGCAGCGGCCTTTGCGGCGAGCAACACGTGTCTCGCGACCGGCGCGAGCGGGGAGGCGTGGTTCGTGACCGGTGGGAGTCACACATTCGCACGAGCGTTTCATACGCTCGATTATGGCATGCACTGGTCAGTGAACAACCTGCCACTTGTGGCGGGTAACGCGAGCTCAGGCGCGTTCTCGATCGCGTTCAATAAGAGTCATGGCGTCATCGTAGGGGGCGACTATGCCGTTCCGGACTCGTTACGCCCGAACATCGCCCTGACCACAGACGGTGGCGCGACGTGGGCGCTCCGTCCTGGACCAGGCGCTGTACCATATCTCTCCGCCGTTGCACCACTTCGAGCCGGCTGGATCGCCACCGGCACGCGCGGAACCTGGATCTCCCGCGATGACGGCATGAGCTGGACGCGGGCCGACACGACCGCCGAGAACGCGATCGCGGTCACGCCGACACACGCTATTCTCCTCGGGGCGAAAGTCCAGCGAATTGGAGATCCAACGCGTTGAGAGAGGGGACTGTACAAACCTCTACCATGCGAAAAGCAGCCAACTCCAATATCACGCTGCGACTGATCGGAGGCGCGCCCGCAACACGCGCGCTACGCCTGCTGCGCTCTCTCGAGAAGCGGCCCGCCGATGCAGCCAGCCGACCCGTCGTGATTGCGCTGGTGCTCCCGACGAACGAGGGAGACGTCACCGAGTCGATGACGACCGACGTCGGGCGAACCGTCCGTTTCGGGGACGTCACGGTCGACCTCGCCGCCCGCGCGGTCACGCGGAACGGCGAGTCGGTGACGCTCACCCCACGCCAGTTCGACCTGCTGGCCGCGCTCGTGCGGTCGGGTGGCCGGGCGATGTCACGCCGGGAGCTCATCGACGTCGCGTGGCCGGACGCGAACGGCAGCGGCGCCCGAACGATCGACACGCACATCTGGCATCTGCGGCACCGGCTCGAGCTCGATGCCGCGGCACCGCGGCACATCATGACCGTGAAAAAGATGGGCTACCGCTTTCAGGTCTGATCGCGGGACCGGCTCATCGCACGGAGCCGTTCCCGCTGGGCGGGCGTGAGAATGCTGTCGATGGCCGCCCGCGTGCCGAGCATCAGCGCGCGGACGCGCGGCTGATACTCGTTTCGCAGCGAGTCGTACGCGGTCATCTGCCGCGCAATGATCGAGTCGATTTCGACTTGCTGAGCGGACGTGAGATCGAGCTCGCGCGCGAGCCGCCGCGCGGTCCCGCTGCCCGTCCCATCCGTGATCACATCCGCGCCGTAGTAGCGATATAAGACCAGGCGGTCGACCGCCACGCCGACCGCGGCGCCGGCAACGCCCACCAGCAACAACACGAGGCCAAACGTGACCTCGCGGCTCAGGTGGCGCTTTCCTGCGCGGGTGCCGAGCTCTCCGACGACGCCGGCGCTCGCCATCACTGATCCGTGCTGACAGCCGCCGCGATCACCCACTCCCCATCGCGCGGGCCCACCGCGGCTACCTCGAATGCCTGCACCGACGCCTCGTCACCACTCACGGCGCCGAGCAGCGTTGCTTTGGGTGGAGTGGGAATGAGCGCGATCGCCAGCGCCGCCGCGATCCCCGCGGCAACGCCTGCCGTCACCGCCACCCGCGTCCACCGACCCCAAGACCGGCGAGCGCGAAGCGCGAGCGAGGTATCCAGACTGATACGCGCGGCAAGCCCGTCGAAATCGACGCCGCGTGTCGGTGCGGGCCCGTCCACGCTTCGCCACAGCGCCCGGAGCCGATCGTTGCTTCTCATCGGCTGACCAACGGCGCGAGAATCCGGCGCAGGGTCCGCCACGCATCATGCACGTGCCATCGCACGGTCGCCTCGGAGATCGCGAGCGCATCGGCCACCTCGCCGCGGGTGCACCCATCGAGCTCGATCAATTCGATGACGATGCGTTGGCGCGGCGGAAGGGCGTCGAGCGCCGACCGGAATCGCGCGCGCACCTCGGCGCGCTCGACCGCGAGGTCGGTCCGCTCGGCGCCCATGACGTCATCGGGCAACGTCTCCGTTCTTCGCAGCGCTCTCGCTTTCCGCGCGTTGAGCCCGCGATTGATGAGCACCCGGTACATCCACGGCCCGAACGGCCTGCCGAGCTCGAACGTGTCGATCTGTCGCAGCAGGATCATGAACGTCTCCTGCACGAGATCCTCGGCGTCTTCCCGGTGGCTGAGCAACCGGAACGCCACAGTGAACGCTCTCCGGATGTAGCGCCGGACGAGCACGTCGAAGGCCGCCGAGTCGCCGTCTTGGACGCGCTCGACGAGGGCGGATTCCTCGGCGACTAGTGCCGCCGAGGGCGCGACCTCAGTACGGACGCGTGCCGGCTCCACTGCCGGTTCCTGGCGGTCCCCCGCGCTCGTTGATCAGCGGTCGCTTATTCATCCGCGCCTCGAACGCGAGCTGATCTTGGAGGCTCTGCAGCTTCTTTTGCTGATCGGGATTGAGCACCGCAACGGCCTGCTCGCGCGCCGTCCGTCCGGCGTCGTGCACCTCACCGAGCAGCCGCGCCGTCGCGCGCCGCGTGGCGAGGAGACTGTCGCGTTGCTCGGCGGTCATCGGCACGGGCGGCACGCCGGGCGAGTTCGGCGCCCGGGGCGGTGGGGCCGCCGATCGCAAATCGTCGAGCGAGTCCCTCATTGGGCGCACGTGCATCGTGAGCTGTGCACCGATGCTCTGCAGCGCGGTCACCTGCGAGTCAGCCAGCTTGAGATCCGACCGGTGCAGGATCATGAACGGGGTCGGGTTCTCCGGATCCATCGGCTGCTTGAGCGCTATCGTGTCGGGCGTTTGCGCCCTCACGACATTGGCCAACAGAACGAGACCGAACGCTACACGCAGCATGAGTTCTCCAGTTTACACTGCCCGGCCGCCAGCCGTTGGGTCGCCAACACCGAGACGGGCCAGCGCTTCCATCACTCGCCGGATGGCCTCTTCAGTAGTATCGCCGACTGCCGCCAAATGTCCCATCTTCCGCGCCGGTCGCGCCTCTTTTTTCCCGTACAAGTGCAGGCGCGTCCCAGGCACGGCCAGCGCCGCCGCGAAATCGGGAGGGGCCGACCCATGCCAGGCATCGCCGAGAATGTTCGCGATCGCAGCGGGTGTCACGATGGCGGTGTCGCCGAGCGGCAGATCACACACGGCGCGCACGAGTTGCTCGAACTGGCTCGTGACGCACGCTTCGATCGTGTGATGAAAGCTGTTGTGCGGCCGCGGAGCCAACTCGTTCACCAGCAGCCGGCCGTCCGCGGCGATGAACATCTCGACGGCGAGGAGGCCCACGACGCCGAGTCCCTCGGCCAGCCCGATGGCGAGCTCCGTCGCTCGCTCGGCCATCCCCGGATCGAGGCGTGCGGGGATCGCTGACCACGCGAGCTGCCCAGCTTCATGAACATTGAGCGCCGGCGGATACACGGCCGTCTCGCCGTGAGGCCTGCGGGCCACCATCACCGAGATCTCGGCGGCCAGATCCACCGCCTGCTCGACGACACAGCGTGTCGCCCTAAGAGCGGCCCAGGCCTCGGCGCACTCGTCGGGCGTCGTCACCCGAACCTGCCCGCGGCCGTCGTAGCCGCCGGTGGCAGCTTTCACGTAGGACACGCCGAACCGCTCGACAGCCCGCCGGCATTCGGCGACCGATGAGACAGTAGCATAAGCGCCGACCGGGGCACCTTGGCTGACGAGCCACTCCTTCTGCCGCGCTCGATCGCCGACGATCTCCAGGACTTTTGCGCTGGGCCGGACGGGCGCGAACTCACTCGCGGCCACGAGGCCGGCTGGCGCTATACGCTCGATCTCGAGAGTGACAACGTCGGCCATTTCGGCCAGCCGCGTGGCGGCCGCCACGTCGTCGAACCGCGCCGTGATGCACTGGCTCGCCAGCGCCCCCGCCGGCGGATGCGGGTCGGGGTCCAACACGACGACGTCATATCCCATCGCGCGGGCGGCGAGCGCGGTCATGCGCCCGAGTTGCCCGCCGCCGAGCAACCCGATCGTCGCACCTGGGAGAATTGGGGTCACGTCTTCGACGGTGGCGGCAGAGTCTGCGCGAGCACCTCGTCCCGCCGCTCGGCGCGCCAAGCGCGGATTCGTTCTCTGACCTCGGGTCGCCCGATCCCAACGATTAGGGCCGCCAGGATGCCGGCATTCGCGGCCCCGGCGGCGCCGATCGCCAGGGTTCCGACGGGCACGCCTTTGGGCATCTGGACGATGGACAGCAGGGCGTCCATGCCGTTGAGGGCCGTGGCGGGCACCGGAACACCGAGGACGGGTACGAGCGTTTTCGCCGCCAGCATGCCGGGCAGGTGAGCGGCCCCGCCGGCCCCTGCGATGATTGCCTCTAGTCCGCGGGCCTCCGCCTGTTCGGCGTACTGGAAGAGCCAGTCAGGCGTGCGGTGTGCCGAGACGACGCGTTCTTCGAATGGGACCCCGAATGTTCTTAGCATCTCGCACGCCGGCGCCAAGTGTGCGTAGTCGCTCTGGCTGCCCATCACGACGCCGACCACGGGATCTAAAACGTCAGGAATGGGATTCATTCGGTGTAAGGAACTAATAGACGGCGGAAGACGTAATAGGTCATAACACTATGCAAATCATGCAGCAATTGGGTCTCTCGGTGGGGCTCAGCGCGGCGGGCGGAATGGCGATCCGGCAAGCGATGGCCATGGCCGGCATTCCGGCTGAGTCCGGTGGTCTTCGGATCACGGCGCAGCCTCATGAGCACGGGTGCAAATACCTGTTCTCGATCGAACAAGATGCGCGTGAGACGGATTACATCGTTAGGCAGCACGGTATAAAAATGTACGTCGATCCATTCTCGGCTGAGCACGTTGATGGGAGTGAGATCGACTTCGCGGAGACCGAAGAGGGCGCTCGATTCACGTTGACGCCCCCGGATCGGTCGAAGTATCGGAAGGCGCCGCTCGTGGCGTGACCGCTGGCGCGGGTCAGCGGTTGATGCGACGGGCGGACCCGGAAAGGGGTTCGCCCGCTTCGTTTCTTTGGGGGATAAAGGTAAAATGGCGGTTCAGAAAAAGGGCGCTCGCCGGGCACGGCGCGCACCGGTAGCGATAGAGGCAGACCAGGGGCACGAGCTGCTCGATCTGTACATCGCGGAGCTGTCGCGCACGCCAGTGTTGAAGGCCGACGCGCAGAAGGAGCTCGCGCGCAAGCTGCGGAATACGAAGCTCACGCAACCCGAGCGGAACCAGGCGCGCGCGGAGTTGATCAGCGCGAACTTGCGGTTCGCGTTTTCGGTCGCCAAGCAGTACCAGAATCGCGGGCTGTCGCTCGAGGATCTGGTCGGCGAGGCGAACGCGGGATTGTGTCGCGCCGCGGACAAATATGACCCAGATGTGGGTGTGAATTTCATTTCATACGCCGTCTGGTGGATCAAACAGGCTTTGCACGCGTCGATCACGACGAAGGGCCGTTCAGTGCGGTTGCCACTCGGCCGCGCGGGCGACCTCTCGCGGGTGGTTAAGGCGCAGGCAGCGTTGCGCGCAGCGCTTGGCCGCGAGCCGACGCACGATGAGATCGGCCGGGCGTGCAATTTGAGCCCGGAGATCGCCGAGAGCTTGGTGGCACTCGTTCAACCCGAGCGGTCGCTCGACGAGCCGCTCGAGTCGGGTACCAACTCGCGCGCCGGCGGCAGCCGCACACTCGCCAGTGTCATCGGCAACGACGATGATGACGAGGGTCGTTTGCCGGGTCGGCTGGAAGACGAAGATCGCTGGAATGCATTGCGCTTGGCGTTGGAGCCTTTGCCGGCTCGCGATCGCCAGGTGCTCGTGCTCTACTACGGTCTCGAGGGCAAGGAGCCGATGACGCTCGAGCAGATCGGTTCGATGCTCGGTGTCACTCGCGAGCGTGTGCGTCAGTTGCGCGATCGCGCGATCGCGGCGCTGCGTTCGGGTCAGGCAACAGAAGTCCTGCGCGACTGGGCAGCGTAAAAAGAAGGCCGGCTCTGAACACCGAGCCGGCCTTTTTCTATTCCGTGAGCCCGTGATCTTGAATGCGATCGACGGTGTTCTTGCTGTCGATGTCGGGCTCCGCGTTCGGATCTTCCTCATCCCGCGTCTGCTCTTCCTCGTTCGCCGCGAACGAGGCGCCGGCGAAATCACGACCGTGAAGATGGATGACTTTCGGCTCTTCGGGTTCGTCGTCGTGCTCACTCATGTTGTCTCCTCATGACCTGTTCAGGTAACGTAACTCCAGACACTCGATGGTTCTCCCATCGGGATCGCACGCATACAGCGCTCGGACCCCATCCCACGCTGATCCAGGCTCGACAATCGTCACGGCTTCGGAGATCTGGCCGGCGCCAAGGCTGGCGAGTCGCTCCCGTGCCGCGTCAGCGCTAACGACCACGAATCCCAAGTGAGTATGGCCGGGCTGGTGTCGCTCCTGCGCGAGCTGCCCCGTGACCGGGTGGACGTACTGGATGAGCTCGAGGAGTCCGCCGCCAGGCACTTCCAGATCCGCCGTCACAATACTCGCGCCGGCGACGCCAGTCACTGTCTCGATCTCGTCACCGCTATTCTGCGACCGCTCGCGCACGCGGCAGCCGAGCAATGCCACATAGAACGCGATCGATGCGTCGAGATCCGACACCGTGAGGCCGACGTGATGCAAGCCGGTCATAGTTCGACCTCCGGCGCGTCTGGCGCATCCCGCCCGAGCACCTCATCGAGCGTCTCGTGGCGCTTGACGAGCCGGGCCCGGTTGCCGCTGACCATGACGGTCCCAGGCCGCGCGAGCACATTGAAGTTCGTCGCGGCCGCGTCCTGATACGCTCCCGTATCCAGAAACGCGATGACGTCGCCCGGGGCGACACTGGGCGCCGGCACATCGCGCGCGAGAACATCGAACCCGCACGAGATGCCGACGATGTGGGCCATCCCCGCCGGTGGTTCGTCGACGCGCGACGCGAACACGGGACGAAAGTATGCGTGCTCGATCATCAGGTCCGGCAAGAACATCTCCGTCGTGTCGACCTCGATCCACGTGGCGGGGGTCGGTCGTGTCTGCGTTTTGATGTGACGCACGCGCGTGAGATGCACACCGGCGTCCGCGAACAGGCTGCGCCCGGGCTCGAGCTGCAGGACGATACCATCGGGCTCGACTCCGCCCGCCCGTAGCGCCGCACACAACGATGTGCCTACGCACTCGGCATACTGCTCGATCGCCGCCGCCGGCCGCCGCTCGGGGGCGGTCGGATCTTGCGGCGCCGGAAACCCGCCTCCGATGTCGAGCTCCCGCGGCCGCCACGGCGCCCACGCGCGGCAGAGCGCCGCCACCGTCTCCCCGAATCCCGCCGCCATCTTCGCCCAAACCGCTGGATCCGCACTGTGTCGCCCCAAGTGCGTCATGAGCCCGCTCAGCTGGAAGTTCTTCTCGGCGATTGCCCGCAGTCCAATCGCTCGTGCCGCACTCGGCTCGATCCCGGGTTTGTAGAGCTGCGCCGCATCCCGGATCGCCATGTCCGGAAAGAAGTCCGATCTCTCCGTGAGCGACTCGTGATCCGGTCGCACGCGCAGTCGAAGATGTGCTCGGAGTTGCATCGCGAGCAGCGCATCGAGCTCGGCCTCGCTGTCGAGAGTAATAACGGCCCCACTCTGCGCAGCTTCTCTCAGCAGCTCCGCACTTTTTGCTGATCCATTAACGGAGATCCGCTCGGCCGGCACGCCGGCGCGAAGCGCCGCGCGCAATTCATGCTCGCCGAACACGTCGCACCCGACATCTTCCTCATTGAGCACGCGGCGAACCGCCAGCACGTAGTTCGCTTTCAGCGACGGCAGCAGCTCGACCCGGCCTCCGGGCCAATGCCGCGCGAACGCGCGCCGTATCGCCCGGCAGTTCGCGCGCAGTTGCGCCTCCGACATGACATAGACGGGTGTCCCGAACCGCTCGGCGATGCGCACGGTGTCACACTCTTCGACCCACAACCGCCCGTCAACGTGGCGCAGCAACCGCGGCTCGCTCGCACGACACGTGCACGACTCCGTAGCACAGCGCCGCCAACGTCGCCGCGCTGCCCGACAGCACTAGCACGGCCGAGTACCCTTGCCCGAAGGTCAACGCCAGCGCACCGGCCGCGGGCCCGATCGCGAGCGCGATCCCTTGCGCGGCCGGCACGAGCGCGGCCCCGCGTCCACTCGGATCCACGAACGCGAGCGTGCCGAGCTGAAAGATGTCGATGAAGTTCCAAGCGACCTGCAGCACCAAAAGCGTGATGACGTACATCGCCGCGTGCGGCGAGACGCTATGGGCGAGCAACGTCAACGAAAAGATGGCGAGCGCCGCCAACAGGGGCCGCGACTGTCCCATAGTACGACTGACCCGAAACGCGACCACGCACCCGAGGCTCGACAGCAGCACGCTGGCGGTCAACAGATGATGGACCGTATCGGCCCCGATCCCGAACGCGATGCCCATGCGCTCCGCATAGGCCCAGTAACTCCCAATCGCGATGTACACGAACGCCACCGCCGCGAGACAGAACGCCGGCAAGATCACACCGCCCGTGATCCGCGTCCGCTCGACGCTCGGCATCTCCGGCCGCCGCGCATCAAGCGCCGGCACGGTAGCCAACGTCGCGGCCAGCACGATCGCGATCGAGACGAAGAGTCCTGCGGGCCCCCACCGTGCATCAATAGCGGGAAATGCCGCTAGCACTATGGCATTCGCGACGACCTGCGCGAAGATGAGCACCGAAAACCCTCGGGCTGTATCGGTCCCATAGCACAGGAGCGCCAACGACGAAGAATAGATGGCCCCCGACGCCAACCCGGCGCCAAACCTGAGCACGCACAGTGGTGCGAGCGCGTGAAACCAAAGGCACAGCGTATTGAACACAACGCCGAGCACGACCGCGCCAGCCGTATATCGCCGCCAGTTTACGCGATTCGCCCACGCCGATGTCGTGATGGCG
This sequence comes from Gemmatimonadaceae bacterium, assembly GCA_035486035.1. Taxonomy (GTDB): domain Bacteria; phylum Gemmatimonadota; class Gemmatimonadetes; order Gemmatimonadales; family Gemmatimonadaceae; genus DASRDS01. The sequence continues at coordinate 4,666 of DATHNL010000210.1, read as the reverse complement.
CCAACACACAGACCAGCTAGATCTATAGATGTGATGTAGCCCGCGTACGCGTCGCTATATCCCCAGTGATCGTGGAGCGCGCCGACGATGATCGGCATGCCGAGGATCTGGATGACGCCACCGAGGCCCAAGGCGATCTGTGCCCAGAACACTCGGCCCGAATCGGAGGTCATGACAGTCGCAATCTGGGGGGCAGCGACTCGTGGGACGAGGGCTTGGCGCCGAGCCGCGGCGCCGCGAGCTAGCTCGTATGCGCGTTTCCGGGACGCCGCCGGCCGCAAGCGAACACCCCTTCCGAGGCGTCTCGCGCGCAACACGCCGTCGATCAACGCGTTACCCGGCGAGCCCGGTTGGCCTCGTTCTGGCAACGGGCGCTCATCATGCTACTCGATGACATCGTGCAAGACGTCCGACATGCGCTCCGCGCCCTCAGGCAACGGCCGGGATTCGCGGCGGTGGCGCTGCTCATTCTGGCGCTCGGCATCAGCGCCGCCACCGTCATGTTCACGATTGTCGACGGCGTCCTGTTGCGTCGCCTGCCGTTCCCGGCGCCGGATCGCCTCGTGGCGCTCCGGACCTCTACGCAGGACGTTGGCGAAGTGTGGGGCTACGCGTATCCCGACATTCAAGACCTGATTCGAACGAGTCGCACGCTCGATGTCGCGGCGTGGACCTACGGCGGTGGTACGATCACCGGCAAAGGGCCGGCCGAATACGTATCGGGTCGCAAGCTGTCGGCAACCCTCCTTCCGGTCCTTGGGCTCCAGCCCGAGGAGGGACGCGCATTCCGCACCGACGAGGATCGGCCCGGTGCAACGCCCGTCGCCATGATCAGCGACGCACTCTGGCGCCGGCATTTTGGCGGGAGTCCTTCGGCAATCGGCGGCCCCCTCAGCTACGACGGTGTCAGCTACGTCGTGATCGGCGTGCTGCCCGCGGGATTCGAGCTCACGGGGCAAGCCGACGTCTTCACGGCACTCGGCCAGAGCACCGATCCGCGCCTGCACACGCGCGGCGCTCGGTTCATCCGCGCGCTCGCCCGGCTGCGACCGGGGATCACGCTTGCCCAGGCGAGAGCCGAGCTGGCGCTCACCGGCCGCCAGTTGGCGGCGCAGTACCCTGCGACGAACGCAGGGGCTGGTATGGTTGCGCATCCGCTGCGCGACGAGGTCGTGGGACAGATCGGTTCGACGCTGTGGCTGCTGCTCGCCGCGGTGTCGCTCGTCTTGCTCATCGCGTGCGTGAACATCGCCAGTCTGCTCTTGGCGCGCGCCGTCGCCCGCGATCACGAGCTGGCGCTCCGTACCGCCTTGGGCGCCAACCGCGGGCGCATCGCGCGACAGTGCATGACCGAGAGCGCCGTCCTCGGTGTGGCCGGTGGCGCTCTGGGCGCAATCCTCGCCGCGGCCGGCGTCCGGCCGTTCGTCGCGCTCTGGCCGGGCGGCCTCCCGCGGGCCGGAGAGATTCGACTCGACTGGCGCGCGCTCGTGTTCGCGCTCGCGGTGTCGCTGGCCACGGGCCTCCTGGCGGGACTGGCGCCGGCACTGCGCGCCAGCGTCCGCGATCTTGGGCGCACGCTGCGCGCATCGGGTCGCGGGACCACGGCCAACACGCGGTGGATGCACGGGGCATTCGTGGTGGCCGAGTTGACGTTGGCGATCGTGTTGCTGGTGTCGGCCGGCATGCTCGGCCGAACATTGATCACGCAATCGACGCGCGATCCCGGGATCGACCCCCACCACGTGCTGGTGGCGCGATTCGCGCTCGCGCCCAATGTGCTGGGTGACAGCCAACACATTCGCGCGGCGTGGCGCCAAGTCGTCGATCGGGCGCGCGCCGTGCCCGGTATTCGCGGCGTCGCGCTGGCGGACATCATACCCATGCGGGAAGGCGAGAACACCGTATCGTATTGGACGACACCGACCGCCCCGCCACCGGACCAGGAGCCAGACGCGCTCGCCTCCAGTGTGACGCCGGACTACCGCGCGGTCATGGGCATCCCGCTGCTGAAGGGCCGGTTCTTCACGGATGCCGACAGCCTCGGCACGGAACCGGTGGTCGTCATCGATGCCAATCTCGCGCGCCATGCCTTTGGCGACACGGATCCCGTGGGCCAGCGCCTCTGGCTGCCCGGCCTGGGCCCAAACCCATCGCGCATCGTCGGCGTCGTCGGGCATGTGCGCCAGTGGGGCATGGCGAACGACGACGTGTCGCGCGTGCACGATCAGGTCTACTATCCGTTCGCCCAGGTGCCGGAGTCGCTCATGCACCTCTACTCCACGTTCCTGTCGATCGCCGTGCGTACGACAACCGCACCGGCCGACGCGATCCGTCCGCTACAGTCGGCGCTCGGCGGTGCTGGATCCGATGAGGCGATGTACGACATCCAGACGATGGATGACGCGGTGCGCGCCTCGCTCGATCAGCAGCGTTTCCTGCTACTGTTGTTCGGGATCTTCGCCGGCGTGGCGATGCTCCTCGCTTGCGTTGGGATCTACGGCGTCCTCTCCTACCTCACGACCCAACGCGTCCCTGAAATCGGCGTGCGCCTCGCGCTAGGCGCCACAGCCGGCGACGTAGTCCGCTTCATTCTTCAAGACAGCATCCGACTGATAGCGCTCGGCACGGCCCTAGGCCTCGCCGCCGCGCTCCTCGCCGGCCGGGTGCTACTCAAGGTCGTCGTCGGCATGCAGCCGACGGAGCCGGCAACGGTTGCCGCGATGGTCGCACTCCTCGTCGCCGCCGCGCTAGCCGCGAGCTTCTTACCCGCGTTGTGGGCAAGCCGCATCGATCCGGTCAGAGCGTTACGGCAGAACTAGGATGCTCCCGACTGTCGAAGCGGAAGTGGACCCAATCGCGCGCCACTGAATCGTTGCCGTGCTCGAGCACACAAGTCTCTGCGAAGCGCCCCGGCATGTAATCACGCACCGCGCGACGCCAGAATGACAGTCCAGGTGTGTTGGTCACCAGCACGCGAATCAACCACTCGCCCGCATGTTGGTTCCAGAGATGCGTGGCGAACGCGCGCCCGATGCCGTGATGCCGGAAGCGCCGTAGCACAAGGAAATCCTTCATGTCGCGCCCATCAGAGCGTCCGAGCCACCGCTCCGAGGGCCCAACCACGGCGAAGCCCGCCAGGGAACCACCGACCCTCGCGAGATAGATGGCATAATCACCCTGCCAGAGCGAATTCGTGTCGAATCCGAACGCACCGTCATCGCGCGTGTCGATGCCCAGCCACTCGCTCATGTCGTGGACGTAATGCTCGTAGAGGTTTCGCAGAATCACGTCCCGGCTGCGATCGATGCGCTCAAAAGTCGTCATGCTCGCTGAACAAGCCACGAAACGACAGAGCCGCGCAAGGCACTCGCGCGGCGTCAGTCTTTGTGGCCTAGGTTGTTGGGAAGCTCCCGAGACAGGACTCGAACCTGTGACCCGCGGATTAACAGTCCGCTGCTCTACCAACTGAGCTACTCGGGAATGGAGCACGGTAACTTACTGACTCGCATGGGCTTCCTCAAGCTTCCACCTATGCCCGATGAGTGCGTCCGGAAGCCGACTGTGGGCGAAACTGTGGGCACTCGCATGGTTAGGCCAACCGGATTGCGGGCCGGTCCGTGTCGCTCTGCCCCGCGGACTCCACAGCCCTACCCGCACCCTGGAGGCTCGCAGCAACCCGCGCCGCGTCCTCGGCGAAGTACGACTCGGGTGCGTGCTTCATGTATCGCATCGTCATCACCGGACTGGCGTGCCCCATGAGCTTTTGCAGCCGCGGCAGCGGCACACCCGACTGCGCGCAATGGACGCCGAACGTGTGGCGCAAATCGTGTATCGTCGCGCGCGCTATCTTCGCCCGTCGCACGCAACGCTGGAAGCGATGCAGCGCCCGCCAGTAGTCGCCATACGGCGAGGGGAATACCGCGTCCGCTGGTCCGTTCCTGACGCGCGCCCGGTGCTGTTCGAGCACGACCGCCAGCGGCGCCGCGATCGGTACGTCGCGTTGACTCGAAGCCGTCTTGAGGCGCCGGCCGCCCTTCTCGTGCACGCGGATCCGACGCTCTGACAGCCGAACGTCGGCCCATTCGAGTCCTAGCGCTTCGCCGATCCGGAGACCCGTGTAGATCAACAACGCGAAGAGCGGCCACCAATCGGGTCCCGTCGCTGCCTCGAGCGCCGCCACCTCGCTGGCGTCCAGCCACCGCTCGCGTCCTTCTGGCTCCCGCTCTTTAGGCATCCGGAAGTGCGGTACCGTGAATCCCGCTTCGTCCTCCGCCCAGCGCAGGAAGCTCTGCACGCCAGAGAGATCGCGGTTGAGTGTCGACCCGCTGCACCCAGCCCGGCGCCGCGCGGTGCGATACTCCAACATGGCACCACGCGTGAGCTCGCCGAGCGGCGTCTCGCGGCCGCGTGGCAGGACTTTGAACAACTCCGCCCACCCATCGACGTATCGGTCGACACTCCTGGGCGCGTACGGTCTCCGTGTACGTGGGGAGATCGTCGCCGGGTCTCGCAGCCACTTGAGCCACTGATCGACCAGCGGTCCGAGCGCTGGCGTTTCCCGACGCGTCATGACCTGCTCGATCGACGCCGGGTCCCGCAGATACCGATTGTGCACGTCCGGAAGATTCAGCTGGCCGGCGACGAGCAACTCGATGAGATCGCGCCT
>DATHNL010000209.1:0-29369 GCA_035486035.1 Gemmatimonadaceae bacterium | reverse complement strand
CACCGCGATCTTCACGGTCGTCAACGGCGTGCTGCTCCGCGCACTCCCATATCCGGAGCCCGACCGCGTTGTGCAGGTCTGGCAGCTCGATCGGAAGCACCAGCCAATGCAGTTCTCCGACCCGAACTTCGACGACCTGCGGGCCGCATCTCATGGTTTTGTGGCGCTGGCGGAATTCGCCTATGACGCGACCATCTCCATCTCGGGTGACATCACGCCGACGAGAGGCGCTCTGACAGAGGTGTCGCCGGATTTCTTCGATGCGATGGGAGTCCGGCCATTGCTCGGGAGCACGCAACAACCACACGACGCGGCCGGCGTCGTCGTGAGCTGGGGATTCTGGCAGCGGGTCCTGGGCGGCAGTCCGGATGCACTCGGCAAAGCCCTCCGTGTCGGCGGCACGACGAACACGATCGTCGGCGTCATGCGCCCGGAGCTCGAGTTCCCGGCCGGGACTGACCTCTGGGCTTGGCGCGATCCGTCCGATCATAGCTCGGCGCGCACTGGCCACAATTGGGAGGTCGTGGGGCGCCTGCGCCCGGACGTTACACTCGATGCCGCACAGAGTGAAGCCACCGGGATCGCGCGAGATCTGGCGCAGCGCTACGGTTCCGACACCTGGATGGCCGACGTCCGCATCGTGCCGCTGCGGGAGCAACTGGTCGGCGGCACACGCCCGGCGCTACTCGTGCTGCTCGCCGCATCGATAGTCCTCCTCGGCATCGCCTGCACGAATGCCGCCAACCTCGTGGTCGCGCGCCTCACGGCCCGCCGCGGCGAGCTCGCCATTCGCCTGGCCCTGGGCGCATCGCGCGGCCGACTGATCCGGCAATGCCTGGCCGAGTCGCTGTTGATCGCGCTCACCGGCGGAGTGCTGGGTTTTGCCCTCGCGATCGGCGGGACCATCGCGCTCAAGGCGGTCGACCCCGGCCGCCTGCCGCGCGCCGGCGACATCCAGCTCGATGCGCCGGTCCTCGCGTTCGCTCTCGCCGTGTCGATGCTGACGGCGGTCGTGCTCGCGCTCCTGAGCGCGTGGCGCGCGACCCGCGGCGACGTCCGCGAAACCCTCTCGGCGTCCGAGCGCTCAATGTCCGGCGCCGGATCATCGACGAGCACCCGTCGCGCCCTCGTCGTCGCCCAGGTCGCGATGACGATCGTCCTGCTGGTCTCGGCCGGTCTGCTCGCGCGGAGCTTCGTGCGACTGCTGCACGTCGATCCGGGGTTCCGGACCGACCGCGCGACCGTGCTCGATATCGCCATCCAGACCGACGACTCCGTGTCGCGCGACGCGCGCACGGCGTTCTATCACGAGCTGCTCGCCCGCCTCGCCACGACGCCGGGCGTCAGCACGGTTGGCGCCGTCAACGTCATGCCACTGGCTCCGATCGGCAAGTCGAACGGCATGTTCGCGGAGGTCACGTCCCCCACCGACACAGTCTCTCCCCAGAGTCGCGACGACCCTCGCGTGGGTTACGCCGATTTCCGGTTGGCGAGCGGTGGCTACTTCGCGGCGATGGGCATCCCGCTGCTCGACGGTCGCGTGTTCGACGAGCACGACGCACCGACCGCGACGGAGGTCGCAGTCATCAGCAAATCCCTCGCGACACGGAAATGGCCGGGCCAGAACCCGATCGGGAAATGGGTCGAATTCGGTGGCATGGATGGCGACATGCGGCCGCTCAGGATCGTCGGCGTGGTCGGCGACGTGCACGAGGATGCGTTGAGCGCGGCCCCTAGACCGGTCCTCTACGCCAACTACCTGCAACGCCCCATGGCCGCGGGACGCATGAACGTCGTGATCACGGGCCAGATCGATGCATCGACCGCCACCGCGATCGTGCGCGCGCTGCGCCCGGATGCGCCGCCGCGTGTCCGCACGATGCAGTCGATCGTCTCGGCCTCCGTCGGCGATCAACGCTTCGTCCTCTTCCTGGTCGGAGTGTTCGGCGGTGCCGCATTGCTCCTGGCCGCGCTCGGCGTCTATAGCGTCATCTCCTATCTCGTCGCGCAGCGCGAGCGCGAGTTGACCATCCGCGTCGCCCTCGGTGCGCGGGCCGCCGACATCCTCGGGCTCGTCCTGCGGCAAGGGGCGATCCTGGCGGTGGCCGGCATTGTCCTCGGATCCCTTGTGGCCCTCGCCGGAACGCGGCTCCTGGCGAGCTTGCTCTATGGCGTGAGCGCGACGGATCCGATCGCGTTCGCTGGCGTCGCGCTCGTGGTCGCCGCCGTGGCCCTCGCGGCGTGCTGGATCCCGGCCCGTCGGGCATCCCGCATTGCGCTCGTCGCTCTGTTCGCGCTCGGCACCCGCGCGCACGCCCAATCAGTGACGATCTACCGCGACACGTACGGCGTCCCGCACGTCTTCGGCACGACCGACGCGAGCACCGTATTCGGGTTCGCCTACGCGCAGGCCGAGGACAATTTTCCGCGGATCGAGGCGAATTACATGCTGGCGCTTGGCCGCGGAGCCGCCATGTACGGCGACTCGACGGCCGAGGAAGACCGCCTCACACTCGCGCTGGACATTCCGCGGCTCGCGGTCGCCGAGTATGGCCGGCTCGATGCACACACGCGGGCGCTCTGTGACGCATTCGCTGCGGGCCTCAATCTCTACATGCAGGGACACCCGGGGCGGTACCTGAAGCATATCGAGCCATGGTACCCGCTCGCGTTTATTCGCTACAACTACTACGTACTCGGCTTCGTCCGTGACCCAAAGATCGGCGTCCCTTTCCCGGTCGGCCGCGGCTACTTCGACAAATTCACAACACCGTCGAACGGCTCGAACGGCTGGGTGATCGGCCCGTCCAAGAGCGCCACGGGCCACGCGATGCTCTTCATCAACCCGCACTTGCCGTTCTTCGGCCCGGGCCAGGTTTACGAGGGCCACGTCCATAGCGATGAGGGTTGGGAGTTCACTGGCTACACGCGTTTCGGATTCCCACTCCCATACGTGGGTCATAACGCCAATCTCGGTTGGGTCAGCACCGACAACTCGGCGGACGTGGCCGATGGATATGTCGAGACGTTCGATGACCCATCGCACCCGCTGGCCTATCGCTACGGGAAAGGCTATCGCACGGCCACCGAACGCTTCGAGGAGATCGGCGGACATCGCGTGCGATTCGTGTCCACGCACCACGGGCCAATCGTCGCGTCGTACAATGGCAAGCCCGTCGCTGCCCACATCGCACGACTCGCCGACGATGGCTGGCTCGCGGAGTGGTACGCGATGACGAAAGCCCACACGCTGCCGGAATTCAAAGCCGCGCTGCACCCGCTCGCGATGCTGTTCGGCAACGTGATGTACGCCGATCGTGATGGCAACACGTTCTATCTCTACAACGCCGCGGTCCCGCGACGCGATCCCAAGTTCGATTGGACCAAGCCGGTCGACGGCAGCGATCCGGCGACCGAGTGGAACGGGTACTACCCGATGGACTCGCTGCCGCAGCTCACGAATCCGGCGACGGGCTGGATGGAGAACTGCAATTCGTCGCCGTTTCTGCTGACGAGTACCGGCAACCCGGACCCCGCAGCCTTTCCCATGCCGATGGTGAAAGAAGGCATGAGAGAAAACCCGAGGGCGCGAGCCTCACGCCGCATTCTCACGTCGACGCCAAAGTTCACGTTCGACCAATGGAAAGCCGCGGCGTTCGACACCTACGTGATATCGGCCGACAGTCTCATCCCATTGTTGCTGGCCCAAGTACACGACAGCGGCACAACCCTGCTCGCCAACTGGGACCGGCGAGCGACCATCTCGTCGGTCGCGACGACGGTCTATAGCATTTGGCACCATCAGCTGGGCGATCACGACTACGCGACCGCGCTCCGGATCGCCATGGACAGCGCCGTCCCGTGGGGCGACCGCAATCGCCTCCAACGGGTCGACGACCACGCCACCTCCATTCTCGACCTCCCGGCGTTCAGCGACGCAGCGCCGAGTATCCCCGTCCCGGGCGTGGATGGGTACGACGGTGCGGTCTTTACGGTTTACACGACAGATGTCGCCGGCCAGCACCGGAGGTATGGGGTGCACGGTGGCACCTACGTGAGCGTCGTGGAGTTCGGCCCGACCACCCATGCCCTTTCCGTACATACCTTTGGCGCGAGTGGCGACCCCAGCAGTACACACTATGTCGATCAAGCACAGATGTACGCCAAGGGCGAGATGAAGCCGACTTGGTTCACGCTCGAAGAAGTACGCGCCCATGCCGTGACCAAAGTCGTGCTTGCCACGACGCCCAATCCGCGCATCGTTCATGGATCCTAAACGGAGGCTTCATGGCGTCGGACCTCGTGCAGCACATGTATGGTCGGGCTAGGTGGACACTCCTGCTGCGCGGGTTGCTCGCCCTCGCCGTCGGGATTCTCGTCATTGCCCGACCGATGGACTCGGTGGCCGCGTTCGCGCTCCTCATCGCGTTCTGGGCGATCTTCATCGGCATCAGCCAGATCGTCGATTCGATCGAGGCACGCGCCCTCCTGCCGCACTGGTGGTTGCTGCTCTTGAGCGGGATCATCAGCCTCGTGTTCGGCATCGCCGCGCTGTACTACTACCCGGGCCTCTCCCTCACCTTCGCGGTTGTCTGGGTCTCCTACTGGTTGCTGCTGACGGGCGCGATAGGGGTCTACGCGGCCATCATGGAGCGCCGCATGAACGCGCCGTGGGGCTGGACGCTCTTCTTCGGGATCATCGGCGTCGTCGCCGGGATCTACGCGATCATGGTGCCGCCCGCGACGCTGGCCGCGATCATGGGTCTGATCGCTGGATTCGCGATCGTATGGGGCATTGCGCTCCTCGCCGCGTTCTTCTGGCTCGGCTCCGCGAAAGCCAAGGTCACGTCGGACCTCGGGGGCACTGCGCGGGCCTAGTCTCCACGCACGGTATACGGGCGGGAACGTTCCTGTCGTAACCGCCCGCATACCGTCCATCACCCGGCGCTTGCGCTCCGTCACCGCGCCGGGCCACCGTTGGGCGATGCTGACCGACTTTCGCTACGCCCTGCGCACGATGCGCCGGTCGCCGTTCTTCACCGCGGCCGTCTCCCTGACCGTCGCACTCACGATCGCCGCCAACACGGCCATCTTCAGCATCGTCAACGCGGTGATCCTCCGGCCGCTGCCCTACGCCAATCCGAGCCGGATCATCCAGGTCGCCGAGAAGAAGGACAAGGCGAACATCCCCAACATCGGCGCGTCGGTGTTGAACTTCGTCTCCTGGCGCGAGCAAACGAAGGATTTCCAGGCGCTCGGCGCTTTCGCCGGTGCACCCTACACGCTCACGGGGTCGGGCGAGCCCGAGCAGCTCAACGGCGCGCCGATCAGCCCGTCGCTCACTCGCGTGCTTGGTGTCGCGCCGATTGCCGGTCATGCGTTCGCCGACGACGACGAGAAGCCCGGAGCGCCAGCCGTCGCGATGATCGGCGAGGCCCTCTGGAAACGACGCTTCGGCTCTGACCCGAGCCTCGTCGGCCGCACCATCATCTTGAACGACACGCCGACCACGGTCGTGGGGATCGCCCCTGCGTCACTCAATCTCCTGACCGGCGGCGACCTCTATACGCCGCTCACGGTCGACCCGTCAAAGGAACGACGCCTCAACCACCAGATCGCGGTATTTGGTCGCTTGAGGCCCGGCGTGACCTTCGAGCAGGCGCGGGCCGAGATGAACACCATCTCGTTGCGCATGGACCAGCAGTACCCGGAGCTCAAGGACTGGAGCATCACCCTGATCACGTTGTACGACACGGTTGTGAGCAAGCCGCTCGAGACCGGGTTGCTCGTCTTGCTCGCCGCTGTTGGCTTCGTGCTGCTGATCGCGTGCGCGAATATCGCGAACCTTCTGCTCTCTCGCGCGGCCACCCGCCAGGGCGAGATGGCCGTGCGCACGGCGATCGGCGCCAGTCGCGATCGCCTCATCCGCCAACTGCTCGCGGAGAGTCTCTCGCTCTCGATCCTCGGGGGCACGATTGGTCTCGCCGGCGCGATCGGCGGCGTGTCGCTCCTCAATCACGTACTGCCGCCGAATGTGCTGCCGGTGTCCACTGTGCCGATTGACGCGACCGTGCTCACGTTCAGCGTTGCCATCACACTCGTCACCGGCCTGCTCTTTGGGCTCGCGCCAGCGTGGCGACTCACGCGTTCCGATCTCACGGATGTGCTGAAGCAAACGGGCCGCGGTGCGTCCGGCGGTCAGGCACGTCTCCGCAATGCGCTCGCCGCGGCGGAGTTGGCCCTGGCGACGGTCTTGCTCATTGGTGCCGGGTTGCTCATCGAGAGTCTCGGCAATCTCGAGCACGTTCGGGTCGGGTTCGACTCCCGCGGCCTCATGACGTTCGAGCTCGCCCCTCCGCTCGGGAAGTATCCACTGTCGACGAAAGCCGAGCCGCTCTACCGCTCGGTGCTCGCATCCCTGCGCGCGACGCCCGGCGTGCGCTCTGCTGGTGTATCGAGCGGGATTCCGTTCGGAGCGGGGAACTACTCTCAGCACCCGATGTTCACCCGTGGCCAGTCGGTGCTGCCACAGGACGCCGAGATTCCGGTCGATTGGCGAATCGCGAGCCCCGGGTACTTCCATGCGATGGGCATTCCGTTTCTCAAGGGGCGCGACTTCACCGACCAGGATAGCCCGAGCTCGCAGCCGGTGATGATCGTCAGCGCGGCCACGGCGAAGAAGTTCTGGGGCGACGCGGATCCGATCGGCCGCACGCTCTACCGGGCCGCTGATCCCACGATCGGATTTACGGTCGTCGGGGTAGTCGGCGACGTACGCAACACGGCGCTCAGCACCGAATCGCTGACGCTCTACTATTCCACCGCGTGGCGTGTCTGGCCGCTCATGGACCTCGTGGTGCGGACGAACGGTGCGCCCGAGTCAATCATGCCGGCGGTGCGCGAGAAGATTCACGAGATCGACCCGAACCTGGCACTGGCCAACGTGAAGTCAATGGATGATTGGCTCTCGGTGAGCGCGGCCCAGCCGCGGCTCAACGCCGTGCTCCTCGGCGTATTCGCGGCACTCGCCCTCCTGATCGCCACGATCGGGATCTACGGCGTGCTCGCCTATTCCGTCAACCAACGCCGCCGCGAGATCGGCCTGCGGATCGCGCTCGGCGCCCAACCCGACCGCATGCTTCGGCTCGTAGTCGGCGAGGGCATGCGCGTCGGAGTCTTCGGGATTGTATTGGGCCTCCTGGGCGGTCTCGGACTCGGACGTGTGGTGTCGAGCCTCGTCTACGGCGTGCAGGTCTACGACCCATCCATATTTGCCGCTGTCGCCCTCGTGCTCGGGCTCGTGGCGCTCGCGGCGTGTGTCATCCCCGCGCGCCGGGCGGCGCGAGTCGATCCAATCGTCGCGTTGCGGACCGACTAACTTTCTCGGCATGTCTCTGAAAGAGCACTGCTATACGGCCCTCGTGGAGTGGACGGGGAACACGGGGTCGGGCACGTCGGGCTATCGTGCCTACTCGCGCCAACACGAGATCTCTGCTCCAGGCCAGCCGAAGCCAACGATCCCCGGGTCGTCCGACCCGGGTTTCCGTGGCGATGCCACGCACTGGAATCCCGAAGAGCTTCTCGTGGCGTCCATAAGTGCGTGCCACCAACTCTGGTACCTGCACCTCTGCGCCGACGCGGGGCTGGTGATCACGAGCTACGTCGATCGCGCCGAGGGCGTGATGGTCGAGGAGGCCGACGGCGGCGGTCGCTTTCGTCGCGTCGTGCTGCGCCCGGTCGTCACGTTCGCCCCGGGCGCGGATCTCGTCCGGGCGCGGGAGCTGCATCACGAAGCGCACCGCCTGTGCTTCATCGCGAACTCGGTGAACTTTCCAGTCGAGCATGAGCCAGAGCTACGTTCGGCGTGATCATCGCGAACTCGGTGAACTGTCCAGTCGAGCATGAGCCAGAACCACATTCGGCGTGATCGTCGCGAACTCGGTGAACTTTCCAGTCGAGCATGAGCCAGAGCCACGTTCGGCTGATCATCGCGAACTCGGTGAACTTTCCAGTCGAGCATGAGCCAGAACTACGTTCGGCTTGATCATCGCGAACTCGGTGAACTTTCCAATCGAGCATGAGCCAGAGCTACGTTCGGCTTGATCATCAGTACCAGGGATTCCCGAGCGGCATCGCGTCGTACCTGCTTCCCGGTGGCACCTCGGACGGCACCCTGGTGGAAGCGGGCCCGTCGAGTACCACTCCCGCTCTCCTCGCCGGAATCCACGCCGCTGGTTACGATCCGCGGCGCATCACGCGTCTCGTGGTCACGCATATCCACCTGGACCACGCCGGCGCCGCGGGCGTGCTGCTCACCCGCCATCTGCCGAACGCGAAAGTGTTTGTGCACCCGAAGGGTGCCAAGCATTTAATTGACCCGTCCAAGCTGATCGCCAGCGCCGAGCGCTTGTACGGTGCCCGCATGGGAGAACTGTGGGGCGAGATCCTGCCGGTACCCGAAGATCGCGTGGTGATGGTGGAAGATGGCGAGATGATCGGCTCCCTGCGTGCCATCGATACACCGGGCCATGCCGTGCACCATCACGCGTACTACGACGCATCGAGCGGCGTAGTCTTTACTGGCGATGTCGCGGGTGTTCGCATGCCGAACTCGCGCTACGTTCGGCCGCCCACGCCGCCGCCAGAGCTAGACCTCGATGCCTGGGCGGCCAGCGTCAAACGCCTGAGAGCGCTCGCGCCACGGCGACTGTGTCTCACGCACTTCGGCGAGTTCGACGACGTCTCATGGCATCTCGACGACTTGATGTCGCGGCTCGATCGCTGGCGCGACTGGCTGAGCGCCGATCTCAGCGTCGAGACGCTCCGCCAGCGAGAGGCGGATCTGCTCACGCCCGAGCTAGCCGCGAGCTTCGAGCGCGTCGGGAACTACACGATGTGCGTCGAGGGATTCGCGCGGTATTTCGCGAAGCGCGCCGCGGCATAACGGCGCATCCGGTACCACGCGCTCGCGCTGTTCGCGGCGCCAAGGGTTGTGATGCCCATCACAACAAAGAAAATCGAGTGCGTACTGGCCTGACCGAGCCAGATCCAGACGACAACGGCGCACACCACGAGGGTGGCCCACCGCGCGCTGCGGCGGCTCGCCGCCTCGGTCGCGTTGTCGTGAATGAGAATCGCCGCCGTCGTGCGCCGTGAGGGTCTCGAATTCTGCATAGAGCCAACCTATGTGCGCTGGCTCACCAGGTGAGGTGCCCTGCGTCTATTCGTCACCATGCGCACGGTATATCTCGCTTTGACTATCGCCCTCGCGGCGTGCACGAATATCCCACCCGGCCCGCCACCGACCGGCTCGCTCAGTGGTACCATCTCGGGAACCAATGCCGGCGCGTTGGCCGGTGTGACCGTCACGGCAACCGCTCAGATCCCAAACGCGCTTGTCGCTGATAGCACGACCACCAGCAACAACGGCGCGTACTCGTTGACCGGCCTTCCGATCGGCAGCGGCGTGATCGCGCTCTCCGGAATCCCGGCCGGCTGCCAGCCGTCCGCGGCTGTGAACTACTCGATCGCAGCCAATGCGAACACGGTCGTCAACATTCAGCTCAGCTGTACCCAAGTTCCGCAAACCGGCACAATCGTCGGCACCGTCGCAAGCTCCCTCGGTGGCGGCATCGCCAACGCGCAAGTGATCGTGACTCCATCCGGCGGTGCCGCACTACCGGCGGCGACGACGGACCTGAATGGGAACTACGCGGTCACCGGTGTCGCAGTCGGCGGTGGCTCCGTCGCGATCACGGGAGTCCCCGCGAATTGCACGGCTCCGGCGCCGCAACCGTACTCCAATCTGACGACCGGCGGCTCAGTGACCGTGAACGCCACGGTCACGTGCAACACCGCGGCCGAAGCATATCTCGTCTACAACGGAACCACGAGCTACGCCGAGATCCCGAGCGCTCCGCAACTGAGCGTCGGCGCCAACGGTCTGACCGTGGCGGTGTGGATGCGCCCGGACGTGCTCAGTTTCCCCAAGACGTCGGGCACTTCGCCGATCGAGCAATACGTCCACTGGCTCGGCAAAGGTCAGGTCTCGGGAGCGGGCGGCGACCAGGAATGGACGTTCCGGATGTACAGCCAGGTGCCGGGCGACGACCGCGGCAACCGGATCAGCTTCTACGTGTTCAACCCCGACGGCCAGAAGGGCTGCGGCAGCTACTTCCAGGATCCGATCACGCCGGGCCAATGGATATTCGTGGTCGGCGTTATCAACACGGATTCTCAGACGACTGAGATCTACAAGAACGGCGTGTTCCGCCACAGCGACCCCTACGTCGGCGGCGCGGTCACCATCACGCCGGCGCCTGGTTCCGCCCCGATGCGATTCGGGTCGAAGGACTTCACCAACTACTTCGAAGGCGCCATCGGCCCGGTTCGGATCTGGGACCGCGTACTCTCCGCCAGCGAGATCGCGGCCCTGTATTCATCGAACACGGTACCGTCGGATGTCGTCGCCTCGTACGCCCTGACTGAAGGGCAGGGTACCACGATCGTCGACAGCGTCGCGGCGAACAATGGGACGCTGTTCAACACGACGTGGGGTCAAGGTCCCCGGCAGCCGGTATCAACGGCGACCGCAACCCAGAGCGGAGGGGGATGTTAGCGTGATGCCTTGACATTCGACAATACGTTGTCGAGTATCTAGGCATGGATCTGCTCCAGGGAACCTTGGACCTACTCGTGCTCAAGACGCTGGTGCTCGGCCCGCTGCACGGTTGGGGCATCTCGAAGCGCCTGCGCCAGCTCTCCGACGACGCGCTAGCGGTCGGCCAGGGCAGCCTGTATCCCGCGCTGTATCGGTTGGAGGAACGAGGCTGGATCGCGGCCGAGTGGCGCCACAGTCCCGAAGGCCGCCGGGCGAAGTTTTATAGCCTGACACCGGCCGGCCGAAAGCAGTTCGCCGCCGAGCGCACCCAGTGGCGCCTCTTCGCGTCGGCAGTCGAACAGGTGCTGGGCGCGTCATGAGCCGCTGGCGCGCCTTTTTTCAGAAGAAGCGCCTCGACCGCGAAGTCGACGAAGAGATGCGCCTCCATATCGAGATGGAGGCCGAGGAGCTTCGGTCGCGCGGACTCTCGCCGGAGACCGCCAAGAGAGAAGCGCTGGTGGCCTTCGGTGGCGTGGAGCGCTACAAGGAAGCGCACCGCGACGCCCGCGGCATCCGCTGGCTCGAAGAATCATTGCACGACATACGCTACGCCGCCCGGGCGCTGATCAAGAGTCCGGCGTTCACGCTCTCGTCGGTTCTCGTGCTGGCGCTCGGGATCGGCGCATCGACGACGGTCTTTGGCGCGATCAACGCCGTGCTGTTGTCCCGGCTCCCATATCCCCACGATGAGCAATTGGTCGAAGTCGACCTGTGGAACGCGATGGCGAATACGTGGCACATGTCGGTGGTCGACTATCGCGCTTTGGAAGCGGGACAACACAGTTTTTCGGCCGTGGGCGCCGAGACACCGCGCGATGTGGCTGTTCAAGTCGGCGGGGCGGATGCCGTTCGCCAAACGCTGGGCTACGTCACCGCCGGCGTATTCCGCGCCCTCGACGTGCAGTCAGCGAAGGGAAGGGTCATCGAGCCGTCCGACGAGCGCCTGGGCGCGCCGGCAGTCGCGGTCGTGAGCGCCCGCTTCGCCGCGCAAGCAGGACTCGGGGCTTCGATCACCCTCGATGGCACCCCGCACACGATCGTCGGCATCCTGCCGCCGGGTGTCACGAGACTGGGCCGTCTCTCCGGCGACATCTGGCCAGCGCTCCAGCTCCAACCGCCGACGCGGCGCGGCCCGTTCTTGCTGATCGGTATCGCGCGCCTGGCAAACGGCGTGACCCTCGATGCGGCGACGCGCGATCTCGCTGGTGTCAGCGAGCGCCTCTTCCCGCTCTGGACGGCGAGCTTCCAAGATCGATCGGCGCGCGTCGCTCCGTCGCCGCTGCGCCAGCGAGTCCTCGGTGATGCGAGTAACACGCTCGGCGTATTCGGGGGCGCCGTCGCGCTGGTGCTGCTCGTCGCGGTCGCCAACGTCGCCAGCCTCGCCCTCGTCCGCGCCACGAATCGCGAGCGCGAGCTCACCGTCCGCGCAATGCTCGGCGGCACCCGCGCGCGGATCGCGCGCCTGCTGATCACCGAGAGCCTGCTCATGGCCGGTGCCGGCGCTCTCGCAGGACTGGTGGTGGGCGTACTCGGCCTCCGCATCTTCATCGCCATTGGCCCGTACGTGCCGCGACTCGCGCAAGCCAAGCCCGATGCCGCCATGCTGGGGTTTGCGATCCTCATCGCGATCGTCGTCGGGCTGATCGTGGGCGCCGCACCGGTGTTTGTCCTCTCGCGTGGTCACGACGCCGGCAGTCGCGTGGTCGGCGCCGCCCGCGGCGCACACGCGGCTCGCGCCGGGTTCGTCATCGCCCAGTTCGCGCTGACGCTGCCGTTGCTCGCGGGGGCTGGCCTGTTACTCAACAGCTTCGTGCGGTTGGTGCGTGTGCAGCCCGGATTCGACCCAAGGGGTTTGGTGGCCGTCCAAGTGTCCTTGCCCGTCGCTCGGTACGGCAACGACACCGTGATCGCCGCATACTGGGCGCGCGCCCTGCCGCTCGTGCGCGGTGTGTCGGGCGTTCTCGACGCGGGGCTGGTCGAGGTAGTGCCTCCGCGCGAGACCGATATCAATCTGAACAACTTCGCGCTCACCGATCGGCCCGAGCTGCCGTCAGGCGCGCAACCGGTGTCGCCGTGGATCTCCGCGACATCCGAGTACTTTCGAACGCTCCGGGTCCCGCTGCTCCAAGGACGGCTGTTCACACCAGCCGACAGCGCCTCGGTTCCCGACGTGATCGTCGTGAGCCGCACGTGGGCGAATCGATACTACCCCGATGGCAGCGCCGTCGGCCGCCAACTGCGAGAGGGCGGCTGCACGACCTGCACCCCGGGCACGATCATCGGCGTGGTTGGCGACATCAAGATCCAGGGGCTCGACGAGCCGGCCGACGCGATGTACGTCCCGCCGTCGCAAGGCTGGCCACCGCGGATGAGCATCGTCGCGCGGACCGCCGGTCCGCCGGCCGAGGCCACGAAGCGCATTGTCGCGGCGCTCCGGACGATCGACGCGGGCGTGCCGCTCGACCAGGCAACGCCCCTCGAGGATCGGGTCTACGAGTCCGTCGTGCAGCCACGCCACTGGACGATCCTCCTCGGCGGATTCGCCGGGGTCGCGCTCATCCTCGCCGCCGTCGGTGTATTCGGCCTCCTCTCGTACAACGTCAGCACCCGCCGCCGCGAGATCGGCGTGCGCATGGCCCTCGGCGCGCGCGCCGGCGCCGTCACGGGGATGTTTGTTTGGCGCGGCATGGGGCACGCGCTCATCGGCGCCGGCATTGGTCTGGCGCTCACCGTGTGGTCGACGCGAGCGCTCGCCAGCGCCCTGTTCGACGTCGGAGCGACCGATCCGCTCACGCTGGCCACGGTCACGCTCGTCTTGCTCGTGGTCGCGTTGACCGCGTCATGGCTCCCAGCCCGTCGCGCGGCGGCGGTCGCTCCTGTCACGGCCTTGCGCCTCGACTAACGCGCCCTAGATCTGGGGCATGCTCGCCGCCCCGGCCCTCGCCCTATTGGCGCAACTGGCGAGTCAGCCCCGCGCGCTTTCTCCGCGCCACCGACTCGCTCGGCACGATCGCGCCGGGGAAGGTCGCAGACCTCGTGGTGCTCGACGCGAACCCACTCGACGACATCGCGAACACCCGGCGCATTCACGCGATCGTCGCTCGCGGCGTGCGCGTCGACAGCGCCGCGCGCCAGCGACTCCTCGCGGCTCGCTGGTAGCGCGTCAGAGGCCCAGGCTCAACGCGGTACGGAGCATGTACCCCATGCGTGGCACCGGCGTCCCCGGTACACCGGGTGCGGCCCCGTAAGCGGGGATGCCATTACCCGTTGTCCGCACGACGGGACCGCCGCTCAACGTGAGCCGTACGACATGTCCCGGAAGGCCAATCGACACGAGCGGGCCCGCGAACACCGTCTCGCCACCCTCGGCCTCGTGCGTCTGCCACAGCCCCTCGAGATCCGACGCCACGGTCTCGACGCCGACGCTGATGCCGGATGTGATCCGCGCCGTCGCGCCGAGTGAGGCGTAGTAGTCTTCGGCATCGTGATCGTCGTCGTCGCCACCGGCGACCGTGTGGCCGACCATCGCATTGAACGCCAGCGACCACGTCGGCGTCGTATGGCTCACGCCGAGTCGGCTCAAGAGCGCCGTGCTTCCGTCGAATCCCCGACGAACCCCGCCGCTGACTGCAATGTGCCATCCCGCAACACGAATCGCGTCGACCATGGCCTCGAGTTGCCCCAGGCCTCGAACTGGCGACGGTCCGTTGATCGCGACACCGGAGCTCGCCAGCACCATGAGCCGGCCGACCGTGAGGTCCACCTCGGCCGCTTGCTCGACGCGATCACCCGACAGCGGCTCGAACGTCCGTTCGCCGTATCCTGCGTCATAGCGGGCGACGATGAGCGGTGACGCATCAGGGAAGGGCACCGTGAACGCGAACGGCCGACCCTGGGCAAGCGCGGTGTGGCTCGTCCCCATGACAAACGCTAGTATGCCGACGGCGCCAGCTGTGTGCATGCGAGTCATGGCAAACATTCTAGCACATATGGCGTTCTACGCGCCACGTCCCCACGTTGCCAGACGTGGCGATTCCATTTCTGCTCGCGTTGACAACGGCCGGCATTATTTACAGCGGCCGCGCCGGCCAGACCCGCGTGAACATTCCGCGCATCGATGCCGCGCCCACGATGGACGGCACGCTCGACGATCCGGTCTGGCAACAGGCCGCCGTCCTCACAGGGTTCTCCGAATACACACCCGTCGACGGCCTGCCGGCGGAGGACTCGACCGAAGTCCTCGTGTGGTACTCGCACCGCGCGATCTACTTCGGCATCCGCGCGTTCGAGCCGCACGGGAGCGTGCACTATAAGCTCGCCGATCGCGACAAGATCGACGCCGATGACAACATCCAGATTATTCTGAGCCCGTTCTTGCACTCCCGTCAGGCGCTCGTGTTCGCCGTGAATCCCCTCGGGATACAAGAAGACGGCACGATCACCGAGGGCGTACGCACCGGCCGCGGCTTCAGCACGAGCAACACCCAGACCGGCCGCCCGACCACGGATCTCAACCCGGATTTCGTGTTCGAGTCCAAGGGTCACGTCACCACGACGGGCTACGTGACCGTGATCCGCATCCCATTCCGGAGCATCAAGTACCAGTCCGCCGACCCGCAGGACTGGGGCCTGAACATTATCAGAAAGGTCCAACACTCGGGCCACGAGCAAAGCTGGGTCCCGACGAAGATCGCCGCCGCCTCGTTCCTCGCGCAGTCGGGCACACTCGTGGGACTCAGTCAACTGTATCGCGGCCTGGTCCTCGACTTGAACCCGTTCGTCACGCAAAAAGCGAACGGCGACAGCGCCGCCCCGCGCCCGTGGCGCTATGGCGTCGAGCGCCCCCAGTTCGGCGGCAACATTCGCTGGGGCATCACCAACAACCTGACGCTGAACGGCACGTACCGGCCGGATTTCGCCGAGGTCGAATCCGACGCCACGAAGCTCCAGCTCGACCCGCGCTACGCGGTCTCGTATCCCGAAAAACGCCCCTTCTTCCTCGACGGCCTCGAGCAATTCAACACGCCGAACAACCTGATCTACACGCGCCAGATCGAGGAGCCGATCGCGGCCACGAAGCTCACCGGTAAACTCGGCGACGTCACCGTGGCCTACCTCGGCGCCCAAGACCAGGAAGACTCCTCGGCGACGGGCGCCGGCCACCCGATCTTCAACGTCCTCCGCACGTGGACCGACATCGGCTCGGCCTCCCAGATCGGCGCCGCACTCACCGACAAGGAGCAGGGGGGCGCCTTCAACCGCCTGGCGAGCCTCGACGCGCGATTCGCGTTCGCCAAGATCTACAGCCTGCAGATGCAGGGCGCGTCGAGCATCACGCGCGATAGCGGCGGAACCGGGAGCAGCGCCGGGCCCTTGTGGTTCACGCGGTTTACGCGCGCGGGACGCACGTTCGGTCTCGACTATCTCGTGCGGCAGATCGACCCGCAGTTCGTGGCCGCGAGCGGATTCATCTCCCGCGCCGGCGTCGGCAGCGTCTCACTCGACCACCGCATCACGCTGTACGACAGCCCGGGGAGCTTCATCGAGACCTACGGCGGCGACTTCCGCATCTCCGACACGTGGGCGGGTCGCAACCTGACCGACTTCCATCGCGCCGAAGATCAGCGCTACCAATTCAACCTGACCGCCACGGTCCACGGCGGCTGGGTGGTGGGCGGCGCGATCTATCTCGAACACTATGGGTACGATCCGACCCTGTATTCGACGTACTATCTCGGGAAGATCCAGGGCACCGACACGACCTATCTCCCATTCCCGCACCAGCAAGACATCCCGAACACCGACTACGTCTTCAACCTGACCACGCCCCAGTTCGCCCACTTCTCAGCGAGTCTCGTGTACGTCTGGGGCCGCGACGAGAATTTCTTCGAGTGGGCCTCGGCCGACGTGGATCTGCCGCAGGTCACCCTGACCTGGCAACCGACGCAGCAGATCCGAGTCAACGCGACGTATAACGGCATTTTCTATCACCGGCACGATGACGGCTCGACCGTCGGCCGGACGCTCATCCCGCGCCTCGACGCCGAGTATCAGATCACGCGCGGAATTTTCATTCGGCTCGTCGGCCAATACGACGCCCAGTACCAGGACAGCCTTCGCGATGACTCCCGATCAGAGCTTCCGATCTTCATCAAGAGCACAACGACCGGAGTCATCTCCCGTGCGTCCGCCGCGACCAGCAATGTGCTCGAGGGCTCGTTCCTGTTTTCCTACCAGCCGATCCCCGGCACGGTGGCGTTCTTGGGGTATGGCAACGATTCGTACGAACCCTTGGCGCTCCACTTCACGGGTCTCCGGCGCCAGGCGGACAGCTTCTTCCTCAAGTTGAGCTATCTCTTTCGGGTTTGACACCTGGGGCCCCGCTAAGGGCAGAACTATCGTCGTCGAGTCGACGACGCCGCCCTGCACAGCGAACCCCGCGACGAGCACCGAATCGCACCCGGTGGGCAAGTGTCGTAACTCGAACTGGCCGAGTCCAACGGGAACGCTGTTCTGATAGAACGTCCCGCCGGAGCTGGTCGTATCCAACGCCGTGTACGTGGTGTCGGAGAGACTCATGATCGTGACCTGCGCACCAGCCACCGGCGTTTGGATCGAATGCGACACGACCGTACCGGCGATCGCCCCAATGGTTGGCGCCGGAGCGACTTTCGTCGGATCCGAACACGCCACCAGCAGTGCCACGAGGATCAGCGGTCGCATGCGGGTCCCCCAGTTGACACAGAGTCTGCCGCCAGTCGGCGGAGGGCACTGTCAATGGCGCGGCAGTCGGCATCGACGACCGCGATATCACTTGGCGTCGGATCGATGTCGCCCGATTCCATGTCTTCGAGATGTCGCGTGAGGTCACGATTCGCGGGACCGAACCCGCTGTCCGCCAGCGCGCGCAGCTTCGCCGCGAGGGCGGTGTCCTTCACGGTCGCCCGCAATTGCTGCAGTTTCGCGAACTCGGCATAACTGACCTTCATGCCCGCCATCATGCGCAACTGCAGCTTCATCTGCGCCTCGAGGCCGGCCTGCGTCACCCGGACGCGCGGATCGTTCTGTACGACGAGACTCTGTGTGTATGTCTGTCCGCCAACGGCCAACTCGATGCGATACGTTCCGGGGACGACAAGCGGCCCGGTCGGTTGCACACGCGGCGTGGTTCCTTTCACGGCGTGCACATTGAGCGTGTATTCCCGATAGTCGAGGAGATCGCCGAAGTAGCTGTAGTTGATCACATCGGGCGGCGGATACCGAAGATCCCAAGCCACACGGTGCATCCCAGCGCTCGTGGCTAACACCGTCGGCTTCGCCAACCAGTACTCGGCGATATTCGGTCGCACCGTATCCGCTGGCGGCGCGGCGCTCGACAGTTGTTGGATCCGCTGTCCGTTGGCGTCATACACCGACAGTGTGACCGGCCCGGCGGCCGCGGTCTTCAAGTAGTAGTCGAGGATCGCGCCCTCTGGCGGATTGTCTCCGGCGGGCACTTCGGGCGGGAGCGGTGTGTCCTCGATGTTGTCCCACCGCATGCGGTACGCGAGCTCGGGCTGGAAGAGATATGCACTCGCCGCCGTGGCCGACCGCACCTGCCTGAGCGGCGTGAGATCGTCGAGAATCCAGAGCGCTCGCCCATACGTCGAGATCGCCAGGTCGTTCCCGTGGATCGTGAGATCCGTCACAACGGTATTCGGCAGATTGAGCTGCAGGGACTGCCAGTGATCGCCGCGATCGAACGACACCCACGCGCTGGTCAGCGTAGCGGCATAGAGCAGGTTCTGATCAACGGGATCTTCCCGGACGCTCGTCACGGGCACGTCCGGCGGCAACCCGTTCACGACGAGGTCCCAATGCCCGCCAAAATCAGTTGTCCGATAGATGTACGGACGAAGATCGGGGAACGCAGCCACGGCGGCATACGCCACGCCTGCGTCTTTGTGCGAAGCGTCGATGACTTCGACAATCGGACCGAGCGGCGTCTTCGGCATGTCGGGGGGCGTCGCATTCGTCCAGGTCGCGCCGCCGTCCCGCGTGACCTGAATGATCCCATTGCTGGCTCCAGCCCAGATCACGCCCGCCTGCACCGGCGAAGGCGCCAGGGTCTCGATCGACTTCGTCGTCAGCTCGGGGCCGAGATGCCGCCAGGTTCTCGCATCGTCGCTCGACGCGAGCACGTACTGCGCGCCCATGTACAACGTGTGCGGGTCCTGCGGCGAAAACGCGAGCGGCGGTGCGTAGCTGAACCGGTCCTCGTCCGAGGGACTGTACACGACCGCGACCTGCCCGGTCTCGCGATCATAGCGCCGCAGCACTCGATACCAGCCTTGCGAGTACACCCATCGCTCGTCGAGTGGATCGGTGACGATGTAGGTATCCTCGAACCCACCGATCGGATACCAATCGTTATCCCGTATCTCCCCGAAGTCGCTCCGGCTCAGCACACAGGCCGTTCCACTATCCTGCTGCGCGCCGCACACGCGATACGGGAAGTGGTTGTCGGTCGACACGTGATAAAACTGCCCGTTGGGCAGGTTGTACCACGGCGTCCAGGTCTCTCCGCCGTCGACCGTAATCGTCGGACCCTGGTCCACGCCCAGCAGCATCCGGCGTGGGTTCGAGGGGTCGATCCACAGGTCGCGGGGATCATCACCACCGGGCGATCCTTTGAGCGCGTCGACGCGATGTCCGCCATCGGTCGACCGATACATCGCGGTCCCCATGAGATACAACACGTCGGGGTTCTTGGGGTCG
The DNA here is from genome assembly GCA_035486035.1 of Gemmatimonadaceae bacterium. Taxonomy (GTDB): domain Bacteria; phylum Gemmatimonadota; class Gemmatimonadetes; order Gemmatimonadales; family Gemmatimonadaceae; genus DASRDS01. The sequence goes on along the minus strand of DATHNL010000209.1, from coordinate 9,952 downwards.
ACATAGATCGGCCCGCCGCCCGCGCTGAGCAGTTGCTTCGTCGCGATCGGCCACGTCGCGCCACCATCGTCTGACCGGTACAGCCCACTCGCATCGCGGCCGTTCCCACTCCGTTCGGCGTACACACGCCGGCCGTTCGCGGCGACCTCGAACCTCGCGTTCTTGGGCAATCCCTGGCCCGCGACCGGATGCCAGGTCGCACCGTTATCGATGGACTTGTAGATGGTCACGCCGAGCGGATGCGCCGAATCAGCCTTGGTGCGTTGAAGTGCCGCATAGATGATCGCCGGGTTGGCGGCGTCGGCCGTCATGCCCCCGATGCCCGTGGACGGGTCGACGAACAGCACCCGCTTCCACGTCTTCCCGCCATCGATCGAGCGATACACCCCTCGCGTGCTACTCGTGTCGCCGAAGAATTCTCGCGAGCCGAGCGCGCCGACGAGCACGATGTTGGCGTCGTGCGGATCGACGATGAGCGACGTGATGTACTTCGTCTGCTCGAGGCCGAGCGTCCGCCAGGTTGCTCCGGCGTCGGCGCTCTTGTATACGCCATTGCCGGGCGTGAATGACCACCCGGTCGGATCGCCGGTTCCGACATAGACGACCTTGGGGTTGCTCGGCGACACCGCCACGGCGCCGACCGACGGCACGTGCTGGTCGTCGAAGATCGGCTTCCACACGATCCCGCCGTCGGTCGTCTTCCAGACTCCGGCCTCGGGTGTCCCGATGTAATACGTGTTGGGATCACTGGCGATGCCGGTCACGGAGTACACGTTGCCGGCGCGGTACGGGCCAATGAGCCTCCACCGCATGTCGCTGAAATACGCGGGGTCGACCTGGCCGAGAGCGACGCTCGGGATGAGCGCGAGAGCGAGGCAGATTCTCATGGGCGTACAATATGCCACCCGAGTTGCCTGGCCGCCTCCCGCCGCGTCCCTCGAAGTATGAGGGTATTGGGCTTGCTGCTCGTTACATGCGGCGCATTCGCCTGTGGTGGCCCGACGCAGGCCTCGCGTGACGCGGCCTACGCGACCGCTCGCGGCATGCCGGGGCTCGATGACAGTACCCTGACAATTCCAACAAGCGGCGCGAACGGGTATCCGCCACGGACGGCGAACGCGCTCGCGATCCGCCGCCTGGTCCTCCGCGGCGAGTTCTCGACGCTCGACTCGTTGCTCACGGCGGCGGCCGACAGCGCGCACCGCGACTATCGCGCCGAGGGCTACCTCTTCGGCGCCTACGATGCCATGGCGGGCGATACGTCGTTGGCCGCGCCCCTCGCGCGCTGGTCTCGCGAACGGCCGGCGTCGGCACCGGGCCACCTCGCGCGAGCGGTCTACTTGCAGGGGCAGGCATGGAGCGCGCGGGGCACCGCCTACGCGAAGAACACGCCGCAGCAGGCGATGCAGCGCATGAACGACTTGTTCAAGGAAGCCGCGAGTTGCGTCGACTCGGCCCTCGCTCTGACGCCTCGGTCGGCCGAGGCGTACATGGTGCTGCTCTATACGGCGAGGACGTCGGGCGACACCGTGGTCTCGCAACGATACCTCGCGAAAGGGCTCGAGGATATTCCGGCGAGCTTCTCGTTACGTCGACAGTACCTCCGGAATATCGTGCCGCGCTGGGGCGGCTCATACGCGGCGATGCGCGCGTTCGCCGATGCGTCGCAAGCGATGGCCGACAGCAATCCTCGGTTACACGCGTTGGCCGGGTATATCGTGCTGGACAGCGCCGAGGTGTTCGAGCTTCAGGGCGACGAGGACAAGGCACTGGCGGCCTACACGCGCGCGATCGGCTACGGCGACGAGACGCAGTTCCACCTCGAGCGCGGGCAGATGCTCGTGCGTGCGGGCCGCGCGCGGGACGCCCTCCCGGATCTCGATTATGCGGTCGCCGGCGCGCCTGGGGGAGCCGTTGACCATCTCTGGCGCGGGGAAGCGCGCGAGAAGCTCTGGTCGCAATCCGATCGCACGAAGCGGGACTTGGGCCTCAGCGCGCTCGCCGACTATCAGCAGGCCGTCGTGCTCGACCCGACGGACCCTTACGCCCTCGACCGGTTCGCGCGGCTCTACCGGATCCTGCACTAGCCCGGGCGATCTCAACGAACCGGTCGAGCGCCCGTGTTGTTCGCGCCCGGTCACCGGTGCTCAGCAACTCGAGAAAGAGGCCGTCGAACACCGCGATGCACAGCGTGGCCATTGTTCTCGATCGCAGTGACTTCGACATCGCCGCCTCGGCTATGGCGAGCCAGTCGGTCGCGTTCTGTTGGAGATACCGTCCATAGACGCGAGGGTTCTGAATCGCGATGATCTGCACCTCGTACAGCAGTCGTAGCGATGGCAGGTTTTCGGGACGCGTCGCCCACAGCCAATAGCTCTTGATGGGCGACCGGGTCTCGACGAGGCGCTGGAATGACGCCTGCAGCCGCCGCTGGATCTCGCCCAGCACCTCCACAATGAGCTGCTCTTTTGACCCGAAGTGAAAGATCAGCAACCGGGCGCTGGTGCCTAGACTCGCCGCAATCGGCCGCAGCGAGAGATCGGCGACGCCGTGCCCGATAAAGTAGTCGACCGCCGAGGACAGTAGTTGGCCCTTGCGCGTGCTCATGAAACGAACGTTACATTCGGCATGATGCTCTTAGCAATCCTGATGGCGTACCCGATGCACTGGGACGAGGGCGCCAAAGACTGCGCGTCGCATCACGCCCCGCCGATCCAGGTGCAGGCGTACGACGCGCACACGTTCATCCTGCGCGAGAATCTGTGCGCGACGTTCGAGGCGCCCTTCATGTACGTGCTGATTGGGTCGACGCGCGCCCTCCTGATCGACGACGGCGACGTCGCCGACCCGCACGCGATGCCGCTCGCCCAGACGGTGCTCGGCCTCCTTCCACCGAACCTTCCGCTCCTGGTCGTGCACACGCATCGCCACCTGGACCACCGCGCGGGCGACCCCCAGTTCGCCGGGTTGCCTCGTGTCGAGGTCGTAGGCTACGACTTGGATAGCGTGAAGCGCTTCTACGGCTTCACCACGAGCTGGCCGACCGGTGTCGCCACGCTCGACCTCGGAGGCCGCATCGTCGACGTGCTCCCAACGCCTGGCCACAACGCCACGCACGTCGCGTTCTACGACCGGAATACGGCCTTGTTGTTCACCGGCGACTTCCTCATGCCGGGTCGCCTGCTGATCGATGATGCCGACGCCGACCGCGCCAGCGCCCGCCGTGTCGCGGCTTTCATCGCCAGCCGCCCTCTCACATACGCCCTCGGCGGCCACATCGAGCTCGACTCCGCCGGTCACACGTTCGACTTCTACTCGCAGTACCGCCCGCACGAGCGAGCCTTGGAGATGACCAGGGCCGACGTGCTCGCGCTTCCGGCGGCCGTCGACCGGTTCAACGGCTTCTATACGGAGAGCGGGTCGTTCATCATGATGGACCAGATGCGGATACTCATCGCCGAAGCCGCCGTGGCCTTGCTAGTACTCGGCGCGCTCGTCGCCGCGATCGTGGCGTATGTCCGCTCACGGCGTTACCGTAGTCGGCGTGCGTAGCCATGCTCGGCCTTCGGCCCTTCTGCTCGCTCTCCTGGCCTGTTCGTCCGCGACTGGCCCCCGGGGGCTCCCAGGTCCCGACGGGACATTTCTGACAACCGTCGTGCATGAGACGCAGCTGCGGGTCGGCGACACGGTGAGCGTTGACCTCATCATCTCGAACACCACCTCGCAACTACTCACGCTCAACTTTCCCTCGCCGGTTCCAACGCTAGCGATATGGGATGCGAGCGGCGACGCCGTCTCCGTTCAGTACGCTTCCCTCGGGGCCATTGCTGTGGTTACCGTTGAGCCGCACGAGAGCTACACGGCGCCAACTGTCCTGAGCACTGGCACGGCGTTCAACGACGAAGAGGTCCTCGCCACTCTGACGCCGGGCGTCTATTCGGTCGCCGCGTGCATGGGATCCAGTTGCGGCCAGCCGGTGTCGATCACGGTCACTCAGTGACGCAGCAACTTTCGAAGGTGCGTAGCCACGCTTGGCCTTGCGCCTTTTTACTCGCGAGCCTGGCCTGTTCGTCAGCAACCGGCCCGCGCCCGGGCGTCGCCTATCCAAATGGGTTATTTCTGACGACGGTCGTGCATGACACGCTGATGCGGGTCGGCGACACGACGACGGTTGACCTGGTCCTTTTGAACACGACCTCGCAACCAATCCCGTTTGCGACGACAGGTCCGGTTCCAACGCTGACGATACGGGATGCGAACGGTGATACCATCGCCGTCGCGTATCCTGGCAACCCGCAACTCACCGGGTACGAGGGTACCTTCGAGCCGCACAAGAGCAGCAGCTTTTCGATTGTCCTGGGCGCCGGCAACGTGGTGACGGGCGCGGCGGCCCTCGCCAACCTGACGCCGGGCGTCTATTCAGTCGCGGCGTGCATGGCCAGTTGCGGACAACCGGTGTCGATCACGATCAATCAGTGACGCAGCAACTTTCGAAGGCGCTGCTGTCCGCCGTCTCCCGCGGGCAACACGATCCGCACCGCGGGGAGCGACGTGGTGCCGAACACGAACGTGTTGGCGGGCGCCGAGCCGGAGGCGCTGACCTGGAACTGGAAGGACCCGGTGAGCGTCCCGCTCGTGCACGTCGTGCCGTTGATGAGATACGACCCCGTGATGATCGACGTCAGCGCGCGGCAGCGGCCGCTTTGCGTGAACGTCCCCACCGAGACGGCCGGCGAGGTGCTGGTCTGCACGAAGTTGGAATTCGCCACCGTATCCTCGACGTCGGCGAGCTCATCGACCGTGTCCGGCTGGAACGCCTCCAGCGCTACCAGCGAGACGGCGTCCGGATTCGTCCACAGACTGTATACGAACAGCGAGTCGGTCGGCACCGGGTTCGCTCCTCCAGTGACCTCGACGATCTCGAGTCCGACGCCCTGGTAAGTCTGCGTCGCTCCGTTGACCGACAGCGACACGGGCGCCGCGGAGATGCCCTCGCCGAGCACGGCGATCGCGAATGTCATGTAGAAATCGCGTCCGAGGTCCTGTGACTGTGCGGCCGAGACCGCTATCGAGTCCAGGTGGCGGGCCACCGAGAAGCTCGGTGGTGGCGGGGAGGTGGAGTGACCGCAGGCCGCGAGCGCGGCGGCGGCGAAGGGAACCCAGGCGGTACGAAGAGGGCGCACGCGCAACAATGTAGCGCGGGGACGCCGGAGCGCGAGGGAGTTGACGCCATCTGTGCACGCGCGCATGTTCGCCACAATGTCTCGGTCTGCTGGTCTTCGCCTGGCTTGCCTGGCGCTCGGGTTTGTCGCCGCCTGCACAGAGGCGACGGTGACGGGTACGTCCCACGTGCGGTCGACGACCACGCTCCCGGCCGCCGCACGGTACATCGTCGAGCTCGGAGGCCCGGGAACGCCGTCCCCGGCGCTCACCGCGGCCATTCACAAGGCGGGCGGGCAGATCCTGCGCGTCCAGACCAGTTTCGGTCTCGCGCTCGTCAAGGGCTTGTCGCCTGCGGCGGCGAGCGCGCTCGTGTCGACCGGCGGCGCTCGTGCTGTGGTCCCCGATTTCGTCTTCAAGCTGCGACCCGCATCCACGCCGCGCATCGTCAAGTTCGCCGCGGCCCGAAGCGTCCACGCGAAGGCCGGGCCGACCTCGGCCGCGGCGGTCTCGCTGCAGTGGAACCTGCACGTGACCCACGCGGACAGCGCGTGGGCCCACACATCGCAAGGCGCGGGGATGCACGTCTATATCCTCGACTCGGGCGTCGACACCGCGCACCAAGAGCTGGCCGGCCGGATCGACCTCACCAACAGCACATCGTTCGCCTACGCGCCGACCGACTCGCTCGAGCAGAACCCGCTGCCGTACTATCACGATGTCGTTGGCCACGGTACGTTCGTGAGCTCGATCGTGACGACGAACTCGGTCGTGATCGCGGGCACCTCGCCGCAAGCGACCATCACGATGGTGCGCGTGCTCGACGACAGCGGCGGCGGCACGTTCTTCGGCTTGCTCAACGCGCTCGTCTACGCCTCGGACTTGAACGCCGATGTGATCAACATGAGCCTCGGCGGCTACTTGAATCGCCAGCTCAGCGGGGACATGGACTTGGCGACGTTGCTCGAGTTGGTGGTGCAGTACTGCGTATCTCGCGGGTCGGTCATCGTCGCCGCCGCGGGCAACGAATCCCTCGACTTCAATACGGCGACGACGCCCACCGCGAGTTATGTCGACAGCCTGGAGTGGCCGGGCGGCACGCCGCATGTCCTCTCCGTCGGCGCGACCGGCCCGATCTACACCGGGACATTCCAGGACTACGACAGCATCGCCGTGTACTCGAACTACGGTTCGGCGGGCGTCGGCGTGTTCGCCCCCGGCGGCAATCTAGGCCTGGATAGCGTACCGCAGGCCTCGCTGGACTCGATCTGGATCATCGGCGCGTGCAGCTCGGCCACCGCGGATTGTCCCGGGCAAGAGAACCAATATCTCATCGGCATTGGCACGAGCTTCGCCTCACCGCTCGTTGCCGGCGAGGCGGCAGTCATCAAGGCACAAGCCACGACGCTCACGCCGTCGGCCGTCGAGCAGTGCATCCTCAAGAACGCCGACAACATCACCGGCAAGCGCCCTGACCCCGCCTATAATTTCGGCCGGGTGAACGTCCTCAAGTCCGCTACGGCTTCGGGGTGTAGCTAGCGATTGCGTCAAGCCGGCGGCCACCACGGCTGGAGCGTCGGCTTGATCTGCCACATGTAGCCTCTGGCGATTACATCTGCGGCTTGAACAACCACAAGAGCCACACGCCGACGCAGATGGCCGCGAGCACTAGCACCAGATAGATGGCGAAGCGAGCGCCCCGGTGCCGCACGCGCAGCGCCGACGATAGGCCGCGGCCCAGCAGCAGCGGAACGCCGAAGATGATCAGCAGAAAGAGCCCGACGAAACCGAATGGCGACGCGCTCAAGACGCCCCACGCCACCACGACCACGGCGATCCCGGCCACGACCCAAGACAACCGTATCCGATTCACGAGGTGAGGTTACTGCATTACCCTTCAGGCTGCAATTTCCGCGACCCTCCTCGCCTCACCGCCTCGACAACACATGCGACGATTTCTCAGGGGCGCCACGCTCGCTAGCGTGGCCACCCTGCTCGTCATCGGCCCACAAGCAGTAGCGGGACAGACAATCCCTCTCAAACCTGGCGTCCTGCTCACCTACGCCACCCAGCCGATCGATTCCACGTCGCGCTACGATTTCGAGCGCGACATCTTAGTCCTGAGCCTTACGCCCGACGAGCTGCACCTGAGCGACGACGCGACCAATGTGCTCAAGCCGTCGAACAAGATGGGCAAGATTCACGTCGATCGCACCGTCTCGCACCGTGAGGCGACGCTGGCCCGTGAGATCTGGTTGGGGAACCAGAGTCCGGACGTCGACCAGCACCGCGGGTCGTCGTGGATGGCCGCGTCGAGCGCCGTCATGAAGCAACTCCGTGCCAACGGCGAAGCCGAGGTCACGATCGGCATGACCGGGATCGAGGGCGCGGCGACACTGCACCGCGTCGACCCCAAGCCGGAGCCGATCACCGTGCTGGTCAACGACCACCCGCAGGTGCTCTCGACGATGCACACGCACATTGAGATCGCGCCGTCCGCCATCCTGCAGCTCGGGACGGGCATGGTGGTGCGATTCGACATCTGGTTCGTCGACGACACTTCGACGGCGTGGGTCGCCCGCATCACCGGCACGCGGACGTTCCACGACACGACGCGCGCCGGGGACCGCCTCGGCACGCAGGAGCTGGTCCGGGTCCAATGGTCGGATAGCGCCACGACGGCCACGATGGCACAGACGCTGACCAAGACCTGCCGTGTGCCGATCTACGGCATTCATTTCGCCACGGCAAGCGCGGAACTGACGCCGTCGTCGGCGCCGACGCTCAAGACGATCGCCGATCTGTTGGCCAAGCAGCCGACCTGGCAGGTGACGATCGAGGGCCACACCGACAGCCTGGGCGGCGCGGCGTACAACAAAGATCTCTCCGAGCGCCGATCGGCGGCGGTCAAGACCGCGCTCGTGACGACCTACGGCGTGGCGGCGGGCCGCCTCGCGACTGCCGGATATGGCCTCTCCCATCCAATCGAGACCAACACCACGTTGGCCGGCCGCGCCCGGAATCGTCGCGTCGAGCTGGCGCGCAAGTGTTGACCACTCTTCATCCAACTCCCATGCGATACTCGCTGTTCGCGATCGTCTTCGTCGTTGGCTGCCGGTCCCACAGCGACGCGGGCAGTTCCGCCGCGGCCTCCACCGACACCGTTGCCAGCGCGGCGACGACCGCCACGCCGGCGATCCCTCCGGACGATATCTGGCACAAGGATCCGTGCCGCTACGTCAGCCAGGCCGAGGCGGAGACGTACCTTGGGCCGTTGCTCCACACGCCGTACCGTGCCGCCACGGATCACATCAGCGCGGACAGCAACGGCCACGTCTGCCTCTACCGGGCGAAGGACGGCCACAGCCTCGAAGTGAGCGCCGACTGGATGGATGGCAAGACCACGATCAAGCAGTACACGCAGGGATTCCTGTCCAAGTTCTTCGTCGACGATAAGGGCAAGACCGACACGTTGAGCGACGCCTGGGATCAGGCGGCGATCCGCGACGGCACCCTGTTCGCGCTCAAAGGTGATACGCTGCTCCATATCGACTACGCCGCATCGACCGCCGGCCTCATGGGTGCCGCCAAGCTCGCCGAGGATGCGATCGGACGACTGGGCAAGCCGCTGGCGTACAACGGCGTTGCCGACATGCGCGGCGTGCCAGGGCCGCTCGTTGCGCCGCGCGATCCGTGCAGTGTGCTCACGCGGGCCCAAGTCGAAGCGGTCATGGGGACGCTCACCGCCGCTCCGCACTCCGATGCCGGCAGCTGCACGTTCCCGTCGACGAGCGGGGATCTCGTGCTGCAGGTGGCCTGGATCAACGGATTCCGGGCGCTGTTCAGCGCGCGCGCCGCGGCCACCAACGCGGCGGCGATGAACAACCAGCAGTTCGGCCTCAACATGGACAAGGCGTTCGCCGCCATGAACCAGTCCAAGCAGCTGCGCAAGATAGTGGGCAAGGATGCGACGCTGCCTACGGGACGGGACACGACGATCCCCGGCCCGTGGGCTGACTCACGCTTGGGTGGGGTGGAGCAAACCACAGAGGTCGTGAAGAAGGACGTCTATATGGAGTTGCCGTTGATTCGGAAACCCGGTGCGGCCGTCGCGCTACTCACGGCCGCCATGAACACCATCCAGTAGCCCCAGGAGACCGACGATGATGCACCACCTACGCCTGGCGGCGTTCGCCGCGCCAGCCCTCCTTGCACTGGCCATACCCCCTTCGTCCGCCCGCCGGCTGCAGAGCGGGGGTCTGACGATGACGGTCACGGTGACGTCGACATCGACCGACGACCCCAAGCCGTCGGTCTTCATGTCGAGCAAGATGCAGATGAGCAGCAGCGGGCTGGCGCGATCCGATGTCCTGCCCACCGGCGAGGCCAAGCCGCCCGTGGACCCGACCGGTGACAAGCCGCCGCTCATGGTTCCCGGCACGTATTCGCTGGGCAAGAAAGGCAACGACACCACGTATCTCATCGACCCCAGTCGGAAGAAGTACTGGGTGATCCTCCGACCCAAAGGGGTCACGCACGGGATGACGTACACGTCGTTCGACGTCTCCGCGCAGCGCGTACAGCCGGACAGCACCATCGAAGGGATACCGGTGCAGCATTGGCGGGTCACGGACAACTCGACGTCCAAGTACGTCAACGCCAAGAGCACGTACGATGTGTACAGCGCGCCGGCATTCGACGTCGGGCTGGCCAAGCAGTTCAACCCGGGCGCGATGGCCGTGACGGGCGAGCCGGCCTATGACGCCAAGCGGAACGCGGCCTGGGCGCAAGC
>DATHNL010000208.1:0-19517 GCA_035486035.1 Gemmatimonadaceae bacterium | reverse complement strand
ATCATACGAGCGAAAGCCCGATTGGCCGACCAGCCCGGTGGCCTCGTACATGATGCCATCGTGCATCTCCAGGCCTTCCGTGAACGCATTCGCGTCGTGAGGCCAGCGATGCACGACGGTGACGCCGTAGGTCGGCACGCCGGACGCCGACGTCGTGTCACCCGCATGCTGTGGAGCCGTCTTCGTCTCGCCGCCGGAGCAGGCCAGGAGCCAGACTGCCGAGAGGATCAGCGCGAGTCTGGGCGCCATTCGAGCAGGATGCCGGCGTGGACCAGGCCACCGCCGAAGCCGTAGAGAAGAACCGTGTCGCCCTCGCGCAGCTTGCCATCGCGTTGGCCGAGCATGAGCGCGAGAGGAATCGTGGCGGCGGAGGTGTTGCCAAAATACTCGATGCTGGACAGCGTTCTCTCGACCGGGATCCCGACGCGTTCCGAGACGGCTTCCGTGATGCGGAAGTTCGCGCTGTGAGGCACGAACCAGTCGACGGCGTCGGGCGTGAGATTCCCACGACGCAGTAATTCGCACACGCCGGCCGAGACGGTCTCGACGGCCCACTTGTAGACTTCGCGGCCGTTTTGGCGAATGACATTTCGCTTGGTGTCGTCCGGTGCCGCGATGCGGGTGGAGAGACCCGTACGGTACAGCAAGCCTCCGCCGCCGCCATCGGAGCCAACGATCGTCGCGTGTACCGTCGGCTGATCCGACGGCTCCACGAGTGCCGCGCCCGCCCCGTCGCCGAACAGAATACAGGTCGTGCGCTCGGTGTAATCTGTGACCTTCGTGAGCGTCTCGCCGCTCAGCACGAGCACTTTCTGTTGGACCCCGGACGCCACCAGACCATGCGCCATGTGCAGGCCATACGCAAATCCGGCGCAGGTCGCATTGATGTCGACGGCGCCGGCGCCGACGATGCCGAGGCGATCTTGCACCTGGGAGGCGACGCTCGGGAAGGCGTAATCCGGCGTGGTCGTGCTCAGAATCACGAAATCGACGCCGCTCAAGTCGAGCCCTCGCGCGGCGGCGGTGCACATATCGGACGTGAATTCGTCGTCCCGGGACGCGCGACGTTCGCGAATACCCGTGCGCCGCACGATCCACTCATCATTCGTGTCGACGAGGCGGGACAGCTCGGCGTTCGTGATCACGCGCTCCGGCACGTAGGTGCCGAGCGCGGTCAGACGGGTTCCGCGAAGTTCACGCATCACTGGGTAGTAACATGATCGAGTTGCTGGATCGTCGCAGTCGAAGCCGGCCGTTCGCGCCTGAGCCGTTGCGATACGGCCTCGGCTTGAGCGAACGCCCGCAGCAGATTGTCCCCGGCCAATTTACGCAGGTCGGCTTCAGTCCAGCCTCGCCGAGCCAATTCGGCGAAGAGATCCGGGAACTTCGAGACATCCTCGAGCCCGACGACCACATCCGTGATGCCATCAAAGTCGCTGCCGATGCCGACGTGATCCACGCCAGCGACCTGGCGCACGTGATCGATGACATCGGCAACGTCTTTTAGCGTCGCTTTGGGCGTCGGGTGCGCTGCGTTCCAGGTCGCCAGCTCTTTCGCGCGGCTGGCACTATCAGCAGGATATCGGCGCTTGAGGTCCGCCGTGAAGGCGTCCTGCGCCGAATCGTGCTCCCACACCGCCTTGGAGACGAACGATGTGACGAATGGAACCATGACGACGCCGCCGTTTGCAGGGACGCGGCGCAGAATCGAGTCGGGTACGTTGCGCCGGTGATTGACGAGAGCACGGGCGCCCGAGTGCGAAAAGATGACCGGCGCCTCGCTGGTCGTGAGGGCGTCACTCATTACCCCGGGAGAGACGTGCGAGAGATCGACGAGCATCCCCAGTCGATTCATCTCCCGCACGACTTCTTTGCCGAATGGCGTGAGGCCGCCGTGCTTGGCGGTGTCGAGCGCGGCATCGGCCCAGTCGAGCGTGACGTTGTGCGTCAGCGTCATGTAGCGCACGCCGAGGTCGTAGTACGCGCGGAGGGCGCCTAAGGAATTTTCGATCGCGTGACCGCCTTCCATGCCCATCAGGGACGCGATTTTATGCTCGCGGAATGCCCGGCGAATATCAGCGGTGCCCGTGGCGAATTCGAGACGCTCCGGATACTTGGCGATCATGCGCCGGGCGATATCGATTTGCTCGAGCTGGACCCGGGCGTAGCCGGAGTCCTTGATCTCGCCCGGGATATAGACGGACCAGAATTGAGCGCCCATCATGCCTTTGTCGAGCCGGGCGAGGTCCGTCATGCGAGGCGTGGGCTTACGGAGATCATACGCCTCGACGTCCCGCCCGGCATTCTCGCGAATCGTCCATGGGAGATCGTTGTGCCCATCGATCAGGGGCGTCTCGCGCAGGACTTTCTCGGCGAGCGCGCGGTACTGGTCGGTCTGAGCCTGCAGGCCCTGAGCGAGCAGGAAGAGAAGAGGCAGTGTGAATCGCATAGTCAGTGAAGATATACTATTGGCATGCTGATCTCACTCTTGATCGCCGCTGCGGCGGCTCCGTGCGACACATCCCTTACGCTGCCGTCGGGATTCTGCGCGACGGTATTCGCGGACAGCATCCAAGGGCCGAGGCACATCGTGGTTGCGCCAAATGGTACGGTCTACGTGACCGTCACATCGGGGGTCATGGCGCTCAAGGATACAAAAGGTGCCGGTCGGGCCGATGCGGTAGCCCATGTCGGGGATATCGGTGGCACCGGCATCGCGATTCATGGTGGCTATCTGTATGTCGACGTCAAGAGCGCGATCGTTCGGTACCGACTGACAGACGATCTGGCGCCGGCGGGCGCGCCGGACACCATCGTGCGCGATTTGCCGACCGGGGGGCACGGGTCGCGGAACATTGCGTTCGATCGGGCCGGGATGCTCTACGTGAACGTCGGGTCGCGAACGAATTCGTGTCAGTCCGGGGACCGGCAAAACCAATCGCCCGGGATCGATCCGTGCACCGAGCTCGATACGAGAGCAGGGATCTGGCGTTTCCAGTCCGCGAAGCCGAACCAGACTCCGGCGACCGGTGAGCATGTCGTGACGGGCATCCGCAACGCCATGGGCCTCGCGCTCAATCCGATGGACGGGAAGATGTACGCGACGCAGCACGGTCGCGATCAACTCGCCCAGAATTGGTCGGCGTTGTACACGCAAGCGGATGGGGATGAGAATCCCGCCGAGGAGTTTGTCCGGTTCGCCGATCACGACGATTTCGGGTGGCCGTACTGCTACTACGACAACCGGTACAAGAAGCTCGTGCTGGCGCCCGAGTATGGCGGCGATGGTGGGCACAAGATCGACCGGTGCGCGCAGAAACAGGAGCCGCTCGTCGCGTTCCCAGGCCACTGGGCGCCAATGTCGTTGCTCTTCTATGACGGCGGCAAATTCCCCGCGAAGTATCGGGGCGGGGCTTTCATCGCGTTCCATGGTTCGTGGAATCGTGCGCCGGATCCGCAGGCGGGATATCGCGTCGTCTTCATTCCGTTCGCCAAGGGCAACCCGTCGGGCGACTACGAGACGTTTGCGATCGGGTTCTCCGGCAAAGACCCACTGTTCGTCCCGACCGATGCCGCCCACCGCCCGTGTGGTCTCGCCGAAGGGCCGGACGGCGCCCTCTACATCACGGATGACTTACACGGCCGCATCTGGCGCGTAGTGTGGAAGGGATAAAGAGACGGCCGACGCGCGCCGAATTGCTCGCGTCGGCCGGCAAATCGATCCCCAACCTGGTGGCGCCAGGTCTCCGCATCTTGTTCGTGGGGATCAATCCAGGCCTGTACACCGCATGGAGCGGTTATCACTTCGCCAAGCCGGGGAACCGGTTTTGGCCCGCCCTGTACGCATCCGGCCTGACGCCGCGGCTGTTGGATCCGAGCGAGGAGCAGGAGCTATTGTCGCTCGGAATCGGCATCACGGGATTCGTGCGCCGCGCAACGGCAACGGCGGCCGAGCTGACGGACGATGAGTATCGAGCGGGCGGTCGTCGCCTGCGCGCGCTCGTAAGAAAAATCAAACCAGGTTGTGTCGTGACGCTTGGTATCACGGCGTATCGTATCGCGTTCGATGCCGCCGGTGCCCAGCTGGGACGTCAACCAGAAGGATTCGAGGGGGCCCAGCTGTGGGTGCTACCGAATCCGAGTGGGCTCAATGCCCACTTTCAGGCGGCTGACTACGCGCGACTGTTTCGCGAGGTGGGCCGGTCGTGCGTCAGTCCGCGCGGAAATAGGCGCGGAAACAGCGACGCTCGACGTGCATGACGAACATCTCGGGATCAACCCAATCGGGATGATGCGTCGTCCGCTCGGCCTCCGCGGCTCGTCGCGACATGTCGCGCACGTGGACAATCGCGTGCTCGGGTCGTCCACCTTCACGCTTCAAGTGCGACACGTACGCACCCATTGCCGTGTCGATCGCCGGCAACTCCGCGGCGGGTTGTTTGACAGCGCCTGTGAGAGCCACCGCCAGACGGTCGAGCAAGGTATTTCGTGTCAACCGCGAAAGTGGTTCATCGCTCACGAGCGGGTCGATCGACATGCCCGCCGGAAGTGCAAGAGAAAGGCCCTGGATTGGGCCTCAAGATCGCAGCGCCGCGGGTGGTTCTGTGGCGCATATGCTACAGGCCTGTGAGCATCGCCCAGCGACTGATAGGCGTCTGGCGCCTGGTGTCCTTCGAGGTCCATTCGCAAGACCAGCCAATACGGCACCCGTTTGGGCGCGATGCGGTCGGCGTCTTGGTTTACGCTGCCAATGGTGTCATGGCGGGCCAACTGATGCGCCCCGATCGATCCTCCTTCGCATCATCGACGATCACGCGGGGCAGCGACGCCGAACTGGTCGAAGCCGCCACCGGATACGTCGCGTATGCGGGGACATATAGCGTCGACGAAGCGCGGCTGGTCGTGACGCATCATGTCACGATGAGTCTCTTCCCCAACCTCGTTGGGACGGACCAGCCCAGGCATCTGACCATCGAGGACGATCAGCTCGAGCTCCGGACGCCGCCTGAGGGCGGGCGCGTCATGATCCTTCGGTGGAAGCGCTAAGTTTCGCGCATGGATCCTCGCTACCCGATCGGTCGCTTCCAGCGCCCCACGTCAATCGACACCGAGACGCTGCACGCCGCCATTCAAGCGATAGCCGAGACGCCAGCGCGATTACGCGCGGTGGTCGAGGGCCTGACGGCCGAGCAGCTGAGCACACCGTATCGCGACGGTGGATGGACCGTGCGCCAGGTCGTCCATCATGTCCCCGAGAGTCATTTCAACGCGTACACGCGATGTAAGCTGGCGTTGACGGAGTCGCATCCCGTTATCAAGCCGTACGACGAGAATGCGTGGGCGCAGACGTCGGATGTCGAGACGACGCCGATCGGCATCTCGATGCTCATGCTGGAGGCGCTCCACGCGCGGTGGGTGCTGCTCCTCCGAGGCCTGCAATCGGATCAGTGGGCAAGAACGTTCCGGCATCCAGAATCGGGCGATTGGCGCGTCGATCAGCTGGCGACACTGTATGCGTGGCATGGCGCGCACCATGTAGCGCATATCACCGCGCTGCGACAACGCTCCGGGTGGTGATCGGAGCTGTATACAGCTTGCTTGTATACAGCATTTAGCGCATGTTTACGATGCCATGAGTCGGCGACGCGCGAAATCCCCGACCGACCGGGCTCGTCCCGCACAACCAAACGCCCACCGCGCATTCCTCGCCGCGCACGCGAGCGCAACGGACACGCTGGCGGCGCAACGCGAGGCCCGAGCCGGTCTGTACGTGCTGCGGTTGGTCGATTCCCTGCGGGTCGGCCTTCCACGGGAGCAGCGGCCGACGCCGCGCGAATTGCGAGCGGCGCGCCGGCTGGTCGCTGATGTCGAGCCGGCGGCGATTCGCGATACCCTCGACCGCGTGCTCGATGCGGTGAGCGACGCGTGTGGCGGCACGAGGCCGTTTGTCGCGGTGCGACTCATGGCGTACGCGCGCGTGTTGTTGAACGACTCGCGCTGGGCCCAGGCCGCGGATGTCTATCAGACATTCATTGCGCACGCCGCGACGCCCGAGGATTTCAAGTGGATTCCTGACGCGTATCGGCGCCTGGCCTACGCGCTCCGCATGCAGGGGCAGCCCGATGGCGCCGCGGCCGCGGTGCGCATGGGGTTGGCCGTTGCCGCCTCGCTTGGCGACGTCGAGACGGGCCTTCGCCTCAGAATCTCCGCGGCGGCGCTCGAGCGGCTGCGGGGGAATGTCGACGGCGCGGACGCGATGCTCGTCGAGGTGATCACCGCGGCCGAGCGACACGCATTACCGATAGTTCGCGCGTTCGCGGTCCACGACCGTGGCACGATCGCATACCAGCACGGCCGACTGCGCGATGCCGTGATGCAGTTCTACGAGGCTTGGCAGACCTACGTCGAGCCCATCAACCGGGACCGCGCGCTGGGCGACATGGCGATGGTGCTCGCCGATCTCGGCTTACGGGATCGCGCCCGCGATGCCTTTCTCATCATCTCGGGCACGACGGTCGAGCCGGAAACGCGGATGGTCGCTATGCTGAACCTCCTGGAGCTGGCGGCGAAGGACGGCCACGAGGCCGCGTTCGAGCAGTATCGCCAGGCGCTGGCGCGCGAGAGCTTGCCGGCGCGCATTCATGCCCGCTACTACCTCACGCTCGCCAAGGGATGGGAGCAGCTCGGTCGGCCGGCGGATGCCAAGGCCGCGGCCGCAAAGGCCATATCGGTCGCGTCGCAGCACGGGATCGACCTCACGAGCCTCAACGACCCCGCCCCCGCGCCCGCGCTGCCACCATCGCTCGAAGAGCAGGAGCAGGACCATCTGCGCCTCGCGCATGTCGTCCGCGCGCTGGAGGTGGCGACCGGACACGCCGCGCTCGATCGTGCCCGAGCTCCCTGACGTCGTCGTCTACCTTGAGCGACTGACCGCGCGCATCGTCGGTCAGCCGCTCGAGCGTTTGCGGATTCTCAACCCGTTCGTGCTGCGCTCGGTCTCGCCGCCGACGTCGGACGTGGATGGCCGCCGCGTGACCGGCGTGCGGCGCATCGGCAAGCGCATCGTGCTCGCGTTGGAGGGCGATCTCTTCATCGTCATCCACCTCATGATCGCCGGTCGCTTGCGCTGGCGCGCGAAGGACAAGCCGATACGCGGGAAGCTCGCGCAAGCCGCGCTCGAGTTCGCCGACGGCACGCTCTTTCTCACCGAGGCCGGATCGAAACGACGGGCGTCTCTCAACCTGGTCTCAGGCGAAGCGGCGCTGGCCGAGATCGACCGGGGCGGGCTCGAACCTTTGACCGCCGACCTGGATGCCTTCTCGACTCGGTTGCTGTCCGAGAGCCACACGCTCAAGCGAGCGTTGACCGATCCACGGTTATTCAGTGGGATTGGGAACTCATACTCCGACGAGATTTTGCATCGCGCCAGATTGTCGCCGCTGACGCTCACGCGGCGTTTGTCGGCCGAGGAAATCGAGCGACTCTATGTCGCGACCAAGGAAACGCTCGTGGAATGGACGGCGCGGCTCCGGGCCGACGTGGGAGAGGGATTCCCCGAGAAGGTGACCGCGTTCCGCGAGGGCATGGCCGTCCACGGCCGCTATCGCCAACCGTGCCCAGTGTGTGGATCTCCCGTCCAGCGCATCGTGTATGCAGAGAACGAAACGAACTACTGCGCCCGCTGCCAGACGGGCGGCAAGCTCCTGGCAGATCGGGCCCTCTCCCGACTGCTACGCGAAGATTGGCCGAGGTCGATAGACGAGGTCGAGTAGGTGTACGCGAGCTGTCTCTTCTGCAATCGCGCACTTGGTGCGAACCAGATCATCGACCGGTTTCCCGTCGGCCGCCGGCTCGCGTTCGATCCAGCAAAGGGCCGCTTGTGGGTCGTCTGCCCGCATTGTCATCAGTGGAACCTCACACCGCTCGAAGAACGGTGGGAGGCGGTCGAAGACTCCGAGAGGCGGTTTCGCGACGCCAAACGCCGCGTGTCGACCGGCGAGATCGGTCTCGCGCGATTGCCGGAAGGCGTCGAGCTGATTCGCATCGGCCAGCCGCTGCTTCCGGAGCTCGCCGCATGGCGGTATGGGCCGAGGCTCAGGCGGCGACGGGTACAAGCGCTGGCGGTTGTCGGGGCCGCGGCGATCGTGGGCGCTGGCGCCGTCATCGGTGGCGTGGAGGCCGGCATTATCACGAGTGTCCCGTTCGTGTTCGTCTGGAACGGGCGCCGAATCGCCCGGTGGATCTACGGGAGTCGTGTCGTTGCCCGCATCCCTGACGGCAGCAGGCCATTGACGGTACGGTACCGTCATCTCATGGCGAGCCGCTTGGCGCCGGCCCCGTTCGGACGCTGGAAAGTAGGCATCTGCCATGATGACGGGATGCGCGTATTCCACGATGATCAGGCGCTCGCCCCAGCGCGGCATTTGCTCGCGGGCATCAACACGTTCGGTGGCACGCGGGCGCAACTCGACAGCGCCGTTGACCTTCTCTCGGGGGTCAGGAACGCGAACGAATATTTCGGCCAGGTGGTAACGAATTACCGGTCGGGGCTCGAGCACGGGATGGACAGGCTGCCCGTGACTGTTCGCCTCGCGCTGGAGATGGCCGCCCACGAGGAATCGGAGCGCCGAGCCATGGAAGGCGAGCTCGCGGAGTTAGCCGAAGCGTGGCGCTGGGCGGAGGAGGTCGCCGCGATTGCCGACAACATGTTCTTCCCACCTTAGTTTACGAGATGGCCAAAGAGAAGTACAACGAAAAGCGCGCGTGGCGCGAGGCGCGCACGCTCGCATGGCGCCACCGCGTGTCGCTGTCGCTCGGGCTCCTCGTGATGCTCGTCAACGTCGCGCTGACGCCCGTGTTGCCCGCGGCGCCGAAATTCCTGATCGACAAGGTGCTCCTCAAGCACGACACGAAGTGGCTCGTGCCGATCGTGGCGGCGATCGGCGTCGCGACACTGATCCGCGTGATCACGTCCTTCGCCCTGTCGCAAATCGTGAGCATTGCCGCGCAGCGGGCGATCACGGATTTGCGGAAGCAGGTCGAGCGTCACGTCTTGCGTCTCCCGGTCTCGTACTTCGACTCGACCAAGTCCGGTGTGCTGGTCACGCGCATCATGTCCGACGCCGAGGGCGTGCGGAACATCGTGGGGACGGGGCTCATTCAACTGGTGAGCGGCGTGCTGACCGCGATCATTGCGCTCGTCGCGTTGCTCTACTTCAACTGGCGCCTGACCCTGTTCGCCATCGTCGTGCTTGGCGCGTTTGGCGCGATGATGTCGTATGCGTTCAGCAAATTGCGCCCGCTCTTTCGGGAACGGAGCATCATCACCGCCGACGTCACCGGTCGCCTCACCGAGTCGCTCGGCGGCGTTCGGACGTTGAAGGTGTACGTGGCGGAACGGCGCGAGCAGGTGGTGTTCGCCAAGGGCGTACACCGGCTGTTCCGGAATATCGCCAAGACGATCACGGGAACGTCGGCGGTGGGCGCCGGGGCGACCGCCACGGCCGGACTTCTCGGCGTCATCGTCGGCCTGGGTGGGGCACGCGCGGTCCTCGCGGGCACGATGACGATCGGGGATCTCTTCAGCTACACGTTCTTCATTGCCCTCATGGCTTTCCCGCTCATTCAGATCGCGTCGATCGGCACGCAGGTGAGCGAGGCGTTCGCGGGGCTGGATCGCATTCGCGAGATCATGGACATGAAGACCGAGGACGATCACGATCGCGAGCACGCGCCGCTGGCGAACGTGCGGGGCGATGTGGCGTTCGATAGCGTCAGCTTCGCGTACGTGCCCGGCCAGCCCGTGTTGCACGAGGTGAGCTTCTCGGCCCCCGCCGGCACCACTACGGCGTTGGTCGGATCGAGCGGCTCGGGCAAAAGCACGACCCTGTCGCTACTCATGGCGTTCGCGAAGCCCGACTCGGGACGGATTCTCATCGACGGCCAGGATCTGACCAAGACCCGCATCCGTGATTATCGATCCCACCTCGGCGTCGTCATGCAGGACAATTTCTTGTTTGACGGCACCGTGAAGGACAACATCGCGTTCGCCAAGCCGGGTGCGACGGACGCCGAGGTGCGCATGGCCGCTAAGATCGCGCATTGCGATGAGTTCGTGGATCGCTTTCCGAACGGGTATGACACCATCGTCGGTGAGCGCGGTGTCAAACTCTCAGGCGGTCAGCGCCAGCGCGTGGCTATTGCCCGGGCGATCATCGCCGATCCGCGCATCTTGATCCTCGACGAGGCGACATCGAGCCTCGACAGCGAAACCGAGGCGTTGATCCGGGATGGGCTCACGGCGCTCCGATCAGGACGCACGACGTTCGTGATCGCGCACCGACTCTCCACCATCGAGAGCGCGGACCAGATCCTCGTCCTCGAGAGCGGTCGTATCGTCGAGCGCGGACGTCACGAAGAGCTCCTGGCCCTGGGTGGCCGATATCGGCAACTCTATAACAGGCAATACGGATTGGAGACCGATCTCTTCGCTAATCCTGGCGAGGAGGACGTGACTCCGGTGCCGGCCTGACCTCGGAGATGTCTGGGCGGAGGCTCTGCGCGTCGCCCAGATAGACGTGTTGGATGGCCGAGCGCTGCCGGTCGCTCTCCACGTGCAACAACACCCGGATGCAGTGGGCCATGGCTCCCGGCACGGGAATCTCCATCGTGCACAGCAATGGCACGTCGAGCCAGCCCATCGACCGCGCGGCCATGGCAGGGAAGGCGCTGGTCAGATCGGGCGTGACCGTGAAGATCACCGAGATGATGTGATCGAGGTCGACCCCATTGCGGGCGATGATCTCGGAGAGCAGCTCACGCGTGGCGGCGTAGACGAGCTCAGGGGCATCCCGGTCAACCGTGATGGCGCCCCGAATGGCGCGCAGCCGCATCATGGGAGGCGGCGCTCCGGGCGATAGGGAATCAGATCGAGCAACTCGCCGGCCCGGACGCGGGCCTGCCGATCGCGCCACCACATCACGTCGAGCAGGTCGCCGTGAGCGGCGAGAAACGCGTCACGCAGTGCGCCAGGTGGAACGAGAAACGCGCGGAACTCTTCGGGGAACACGTCGTGATCTCCAACATGGTACGCCGGCTCGGCCGCCATCTCTTCGTCGACGTCGACCGCGCGGGGAATCTCGCGAAAATTGCACTCGGAAAGCAGGGCCAGCTCATCGTAATCGTAACAGATCACTCTTCCGTGCCTCGTGACGCCAAAGTTCTTGAGCAGCATGTCCCCGGTGAAGATATCAGCGCCCGCGAGATCTTTGATGGCGGTGCCGTAATCAAGCGCGGCGCGTTGCGCCTCCTCGGGGCTTGCTTGCTTGAGATACAGATTCAGCGGCGTGACCCGGCGCTCGGTGTAGAGATGTCGAACCACAACGCGGTCCCCGTCGAGTCGTACCGTTCTGTTGCAGGTGGCCAAAAGATCATCGAGCAGTGGTCGCGCGAAGCGCGCAACCGGAAATTCCATAGACTCGAATTCCTGCGCATCCGCCAATCGCCCGACGCGATCCCGAACAAAAACAAAACGATATCGATCCATGACCCCCCGCCGCGTGGTGCGTTTGGGGAATCCGAACGCGTCCTTGATGATCTTGAAGACGACGTTGAACGAGGGCAACGTGAACACGCTCATGACCGTCCCCACGTCTCCCTCGGCGATCTCGAATCGGGCGTCGGGTCGCTCGAGATGCCGCATGAGGCTTCGATAGAGCTCGGTCTTGCCGTGCCGATTATACCCGATCGCCGTGTAGAGCTCGTCGACGCGCTTGCTCGGCATCATCGACGCGAGAAACCCGACCAGCGCACGTGGGCGATCGATGTCCACGTGGAAGTAGGACCAGCTGAAACCGAACACGACTGACGCTTCGTCCGCCGTTGGCAACGCCGCGTCGACACGTATGCCGCGTGGCCCGTTCATGAGCGCCAGGATAAATGGCTGCGGTCGCCCCTTCTCGCGACGAACGCGGCTGACGATGTATGCGCCTTTGTTTCGGTAGAATAGCGCGGGGACTACGTCCACCGCGACGATGGGATCGTGTATGGCCGCTATTGAGGCCGACAGCGTCGCGTCGCGCTGACGGTCGGCCCAAGGGATCGAGAAATCGAAGAGGCCGAGAATATCCGTGACCGCCGCCGCGTCGAGGCGCTTCGTACGCAGGGTCACAAATGGCGGATCGCCGTCCGGTGGCTCATCGGGCGCCGTGAAATCGATCTCCGGGTCGCTTCCGATCGTCCCACGAATTCGCCGTACGACCGAGTTGAAAAAGCTCTCGGCGATCTCGGCGTCGTTCCGCGGGCACACCTGCTCGCGATAGGCGCGCTTGACAAGGGTCCAGTCCGGCGTCGTGTGCCAGGCGCGAACGGCCGCGACCGTGGCGGCCACGCGTTCCTCGTACAACGCCAGGCGGGCCGACGCGCTCGCTTGGGCCGCGCTCCACTCGCGTTCCTCGAAATGGCCGCGCGCGCGCCGGGTGATGTAACGAAACGCGTCGTGATACGATGCAAACGCGGTCGCGATGACCGAGGCAAGCGCCGGGGCGTCGTTTATTATTGTCGGCATGGCCACATACGAGAATCTTACCTTACCCGCGACCGGCTCGGCGATCACGTTCACCTCCGGGCGGCTGCGCGTTCCCGACACTCCGGTCATCCCGTTCATCGAAGGCGACGGGACCGGCCCCGATATCTGGCGCGCGAGCCGACTCGTGTTCGATGGCGCCGTCAACGCGGCCTATGGGGCGGCGCGCAAGATCGCCTGGCTCGAGGTGCTGGCGGGCGAGAAAGCAAAGGACCGCCTCGACAGCTGGCTTCCCGAAGATACGCTCACCGCGATTCGACATTATCTCGTCGGCATCAAAGGGCCGTTGACGACACCGGTCGGCGGTGGATTCCGCTCGCTGAACGTCGCGCTGCGCCAACAGCTCGATCTCTACGCGTGTGTGCGACCCGTGCGCTATTTCAGCGGGGTGCCGTCACCAATCAAGCATCCCGAGCTCGTCGACATGATCATCTTCCGCGAGAACACGGAGGACATCTATGCGGGCATCGAGTTCAAGGCGCGGAGCGATGACGCGAAAAAGCTCATTGCGTTTGTGCAGGACGAGCTCGGCGCGAGGGCTATCAGGTTCCCGGAATCGAGCGGCATAGGCATCAAGCCGATCTCCGAGGAGGGCAGCAAGCGCCTCATTCGCGCGGCGATCGACTACGCCGTCACGCATCGGCGCAAGAGCGTGACCCTTGTGCACAAAGGCAACATCATGAAGTACACCGAGGGAGCATTCCGCGACTGGGGCTATCAGTTGGCGAAGGACGAGTATGGAGCCAAGGAATACCAGGGCGGCCCGTGGCTGCAGCTCGCCAGCGGAGTCGTCATAAAAGACGTGATCGCCGACGCCTTCCTGCAACAGATTCTGACGCGGCCGGCCGAGTATGACGTCATCGCGACGATGAACTTGAACGGAGACTACATCTCCGATGCGCTCGCCGCGCAAGTCGGCGGCATCGGCATCGCGCCTGGTGCGAACATCAACTACTCGACCGGCCACGCCGTATTCGAGGCGACGCACGGGACGGCGCCGAAGTACGCCGGCAAGGACATGGTCAATCCCGGCTCCGTCATATTGTCGGGCGAGATGATGTTCCGGTATCTCGGCTGGGACGAAGCAGCCGACAAGATCATCTCATCGCTTGAGAAGACCATCGCGCAGAAGCGCGTGACCTACGACTTCGAACGCCTCATGTCCGACTCGACCCTGCTCAAGACCAGCGAGTTCGCCGCGGCGATGGTCGAGAACATGTAGTTGGGGGGTCCGGGGGGCGTACTTGGCGTTTGCCCCCCGGAGGCGAACCAATCGCTACGCGCGCCAGTGGCCTTCGACCCAGTACCACGCGCCATTGCGCTCGTACCAGTGGCCGGGGACCCATCGCGTGTAGCCGGCGGGACGCTGCTGCCAGTGGCCCGGCACCCACACGTACGCTGCGGCCACGCCGTCCCACCGGTAGTGGCCGCGCACCCACACGTGCTCGGCCGACGGCTGGGCCGGAACCACTTCAACGACTTCCGATGGCGGGGCGGTGCGAACGTATACGACGCCCGGAGGCGGCGGCGGTGGCGGCGGACCGCCGCAGCCGACCATGCCGATCAGGCACGCGACAGCGAGAAGCTTCGATTTCATGACGTGGTCCTCATAAGTGTTGATGTAAGGACGGCTGAGCCGCTCGGACGTTAAACCGGTCCCCCGAACGGCTGATTGTAATCGTTATTGGTCACCGGGTACGCTCTATCATGGACGCGTTACTCGATGCCTATTCAGAAGCAGTAGCCGGCGCCGCCGAGCGGGCCAGCCCGGCGGTCGTCAAGATCGAAACCCGCAAGCCGGGAGGACGGGGGAGATCCGGTGGGTCCGGATCGGGATTCATCTTTGCCCCGGACGGCCTCACCCTCACCAACAGTCACGTCGTTCAAGGCGCCGAGCGCGTGACCGTCTCCTTGCAAGACGGACGCACACGCACCGCGACCGTCGTGGGCGATGAT
Organism: Gemmatimonadaceae bacterium; assembly: GCA_035486035.1. Lineage (GTDB taxonomy): Bacteria > Gemmatimonadota > Gemmatimonadetes > Gemmatimonadales > Gemmatimonadaceae > DASRDS01. The sequence goes on along the minus strand of DATHNL010000208.1, from coordinate 4,978 downwards.
CCAGCGACAGATCTCGCTGTCCTACGAATCGCTGGCAACGGCGAAGACGGACCGTATCCCACCGTGGAGCTGGGAGAGTCCGCGACGCTCCGCCCTGGTCAGGTCGTCATCGCCATCGGGAATCCCTATGGATTCCAGTATACGGTGACCGCCGGTGTCGTCAGTGCGCTCGGGCGATCGCTGAGATCCCAGTCCGGGCGGCTCATCGACAACGTCGTGCAGACGGACGCGGCGCTCAATCCCGGCAACTCCGGCGGACCGTTGCTCGACTCTCGAGGCCGGGTCGTTGGCGTGAACAACGCGATCATCTTGCCTGCGCAGGGAATCTGCTTCGCGATTCCCATCGACACGGCGAAAATGGTCGTCAGCGCGCTCCTCCGAGACGGGCGCGTGAAGCGGAGCTATCTCGGCCTGGGAGGCCAGACGGTTCGGATCGCGAGGCGCATCGTGCACGACCTCACACTCGGCGAGAACACCGGCGTGCTCGTCACGAACGTCGAGCCCGAGAGTCCGGCCGCGCAGGCTGGTTTGGTCGACGGCGATGTCATCGTGCGTTTCAATGACCAGCCGGTCAAAAGCGTCGACGACCTCCATCGCGTGCTCACCGAAGAGCGCATCGGCGTTCCGGCGAAGCTCGTGTTGGTTCGTGCCGGTGCCGTGCGGACGCTGCCTATCGTTCCCGCCGAGACCCGGCCAAAAGCGGCATAAAAAAGCTCGCCGGAGCGCCCGTACGCTCCGGCGAGCCACTAAACCACACCAGGCGGTTGGACCGCTCAGTAGGCTCCGGCGATCCGTACCACCGTAAGGCTAGACAAAGGATCACCTCCTCTCGAATTGGGTTCAACATGAGGGGTGGACATGTTGCCAATATATCCGGTTAGAGCCTTCAGGGCGAGTCGTGACAACGGGTTACGTTGCGGCGCGGTAAAAGGTCTGTTACCGTTAAGATCTCACACCGGAGACCTATGGCGAAACAAGAAGCAATCGAGCTCGAAGGCACCGTAGCCGAAGTATTGCCGAACGCGACGTTCCGCGTCGTGATGGACAACGGCCATGACGTTTTGACGACCCTCGGCGGGAACATGCGCCGCTTCCGTATCCGCGTATTGGCGGGCGACCGCGTGAAGATCGAGGTCTCCCCGTACGACCTCACTCGCGGCCGTATCACGTACCGCCACAAAGCCTGAGTAGAAAGCGAGCAGTCGCTTGGGCGCTCGTGCTCGGCACGGGCGTGGTCGCGCCGGTTGCCGCACAAACTCCCGAGGCTCCCGTTCGGACTCCAGCGGCGTCGCTCGTCTTCGCCGCCCGCGCATTCGATCGCGCCAATTCCCTGGACTCCGCGCGCTCGGCGTACGAGACCGCCGCGGCACTCCTCCCAACAATTTCCGATTGGCTCTGGTTGCGCGCCGCGGGCGTGACAGCCGATACCGGCACGCGCGCGCGGGACTATGCCTCGGTCCACACCGACGTCGCGCGCTCGCGCATCCCGTGGACTGAAGCGCTCGCCCGCGAGCGGACGGGAGACTTCGCCGGCGCCGCCCGCGCCTACGACTCCCTCGGCTCGCACGCCGAGGCGCTCCACGCGCGCGCCGCGTCGAGCGACACGTCGGGCCACTTGGCGCTGTGCAGCGACATCGAGCAGTTCGCCCTCGCGCATACCGGCGGCCCAGACGCGCGCTCGGCACTCGACATCGGGGATCGCCTGTGCGCTCCGCTGCCGCTGGATATCGAGCGCGTCGCGGCCACGAGTGCCGTTCCCGCGCGCGCCGTCCAAGCATTCGTTCGCCTCGACTCGGCCGGCCCGCTGACGCCGACTGAGCGCTTCGCGTACGGCATGGCCCTCGAGCGGTTGCACCGGACGGCCGATGCCGTGAAGCAATTCACGCGTGTGACCATACCCGCGGCGCTCGCGCACGCGGCCATGTATCAGCGGGGCCGAACACTGGTGGCGGGCGGAGACAAGACCGGCGCCAGAGCCGTCCTGCGGCGACTGGTGGCGGCGGCGCCCAAGGATACCTCGGCCGGGAATGCACTTGCGCTGTTGGCCGATCTCGCGACGGACGACGGGAACGACGCGGGCGCCCGAGCCGCGTACTTGGCGATTGCCGACCGATTCCCGACGTCCACGATGGCGGGCAAGGCACGGTTTCGGCTGGGACTGATCACGTTCGTCGCGGGCCGCTATCGTGCGGCCGCGCGCGTGTGGGACGGCCTCGCCATCACCGCGCACGCCGAAGACGCGATCGCCGCGAAGTATTGGGCGGCTCGCGCATGGGCCGCGGCCGGCGACACCGGCGCCGCGCGCATCCGCTGGCGGGCGATCATCGCCGGCGAGCCGTTGTCGTACTACGCCGGCCTTAGTGGGCTTCGCCTCGATGGTCACGCACCAGTTCCCGCGCTCGGCGCCGACACCACGCCCCCTCCGGTCGGCGCCGCGACCGACAGCGCGCTGGGCCGCGCAGCGCTACTGACCGACTTGGGCATGGACGTCGAAGCCAAGTTCGAGACCGACCGCGTGGCGCGCACGACGCTGGGGACGTACACGGATCTTCTCGCCACCGGCACGGCGCTCGCCCGCGCCGGCGATGCCTCACGCGGGATCGCGTTCGGCTGGCGCCTCCTCGCTCGGGGCGACAGTGCCCGCACCGACACGCGCGTCTATCGCCTGATCTTCCCGTTGCTCTACGGCGACAAGATCGCGGCAGATTCCAAAGCGGCATCGCTCGATCCGGCGCTCGTCGCGGCCGTCATTCGCCAGGAGTCCAATTTTACGGCCAACGCCGCGTCTCCGGTCGGCGCCCGCGGGCTCATGCAAATCATGCCCGGCATCGGCCGCGACCTCGCGCGGAGTCACAATGTCAGCGGCCCGTGGGATCCGGCGGTGCTCGATCAGCCCGACGTCAATATCTCACTCGGCGTCGCGCACTTCGCGACCTTCTTGGAGCAAGAACACGGGATCGTCGTTCGCGGACTCGCCGCGTACAACGCCGGCCCCTCACGCGTGACGCTCTGGAGCGTCCGCAAGGGCACGAACGACCCGGAAGTCTTCGTCGAGCGCATCCCGTTCACCGAGACGCGGGACTATGTGCGGGCGATCATGCGCGGGCGCGACCTCTACGCCGCACTGTATCACTTATAGCCGGCCGCCTGCATGGTGAAGAGCTCGGCGTAGAGCCCGCCCTTGGCGAGCAGCTCCTCGTGGGTGCCTTGCTCCACGAGATGGGCTTTGCTGAGCACGAGAATCCGGTCGGCCATGCGGACCGTCGAGAATCGGTGCGAGATCAGAATGGCCATCCGCCCCCGCGTCAGCTCGGAGAACCGTTCAAAGACCTCGAACTCGGCTCTCGCGTCGAGCGCGGCGGTGGGCTCATCGAGAATCAGCAGTTGCGCGTCGCGCAAATAGGCGCGGGCGAGGGCGACTTTCTGCCATTCGCCGCCGGAGAGGTCGACGCCGTCCTCGAAACGCCGGCCGAGTATCTGGGCGTACCCCGCTGGGAGGCGAGGCAGTAGTGTGTCGGCCAGCGAGTCGTGGGCTGCGGACTCGATCGTTCCAGGCACCGGTGGGGCCGAGCCGTTCGTCGCCGCCACCGCGCGCGTGAGATAGTCCTGGGTCTCATCGATCTTGCCGACGCCGATGTTCTCGTCGAACCGCAGGTCGTACCGCACGAAATCCTGGAAGATGACGCCGATCGCGTGGCGCAGCTCGGTCAAGTCATATTCTCGGAGATCGACGCCGTCGAGCAGCACGCGCCCTTCGGTCGGATCGTAAAGGCGGGCAATGAGCTTGGTCAGCGTCGTCTTGCCGGCGCCGTTCTCGCCAACGAGCGCGAGACGCTCGCCGGGGTGCAAGGCGAAGCTCACGTGACGAATGGCCCAGCGCTCGCTGCCCGGATACTGGAATCCGACGTTCTCGAACACGAAGCCCTCGCGCACCGGTCGTGGGACCGGTCGTGCGTTCGGGCGATTGACAATCGTCGGCTTGATCTCGAAGAACAGGAACAGGTCGCGCAGATACAGAATCTGTTGATAGACCTCGGTCGCGCCAAGCAAGAGGCGTTGAATGATATCCCGGCTTTGTGAGAACGACGCGGCCAGGAATGTCATCGTGCCGATCGTGACGAAGCCGCGGACCGTGTCGTAGAGAATCAATCCGTAGGCCGAGTAGTAGCCGAACGTCCCGAGCAGCGAGAGCGACGCGCTCACCGCGGCGCGGCGTTGCGAGAGCGAGCGATTCTCCTCGTAGAACTGCTGGGACAACACCCGATAGCGTTCGGTCAACCACGGGGCGAGACCGAACATCTGGACCTCTTTCGCCGTGCGGTCACTCGCGCCGACGAAGCGGAGGTACTCGAGCATGCGACGCTGTGGGGTCCAGCGGAACAGCAACGAGTACCCGAGGCCGGCGAAGTGCGTCTCGCCGATAAAGCTCGGAAGCACCGTCACGCCGAGCACCAGCAGCAGCCACGGGTTGAACACGATCATCGCGGTGCTGAGCGTGAGGAGCGTGATGACGTCCTGCGCCATCGCGAGCGCCTGTGAGAAGAGCCCGATGCGGCCGGTGGACTCGCGGCGGGCGCGCTCCAAGAGGTCGTAGAACGCCGGGTCCTCGAACTGCGCGAGATCGAGGGTCGCCGCGTGCTCCATGATCCGCACGCTGGTACGGTTCGCGAAGAGATCGCCCATCAAGCTCTCGACGAGGATCGAGCCGCGGGCGAGAAGGTCGCTGGTGATGGCGACCGCGATCGCCGCGAGGAAGAGATGGATCAGGCGCATCCAGTCGGCGCCGTGCAGGCGAGAGGCGACGACCGTGTCGACGATCAGCCGGGCAATGTAGAGCTCGAACAGCGGCGTGAGCGAGCGCACGAGCCGCAGGATGATCATGAGCACCGACAGGATCGGGCCCGTGCTCCAGATCAGGCGGACGAGCGCCGGAAAGTAGCGGAGTGCGTCGACGCGGTCGCGCCACGTCGGGCTCGAC
>DATHNL010000207.1:0-17197 GCA_035486035.1 Gemmatimonadaceae bacterium | reverse complement strand
TGGCGGTATTGAGTGGCGTCCAGAGGACCATCTTGCGGGCCGCGGCGGAGATTGTGAGACCGGGTGGGCTGCTCGTGTACTCCACGTGCTCGCTCGAGCCCGAGGAGAACGACGCGCAGATCGAGGCGTTCCTGGCCGAGCATCGCGATTGGAAGCTCGAGCCACCGCCCGACGGCGCGGTACCGGCCGCGGTGTTGGATGCCGGGCGGCTCCGTGTGTTGCCGCAGCGGCATGGGACGGATGGCGCGTTCGCCGCGCGACTGCGGAGGACCGCAGGATTGTGAGTCGGCGGTCCTTGGCCGACGCCCGACGCTTTCTGCCGTACGTGATCGCCGCCGCGGGCGGGTTCCTGCTGGCGTACGCGATCGTGTTCTTCTTCATCTTCCCCTCCCGGCTCGTCCCCGAGGAGCTCAAAGTCCCGAACGTGCTCGGCCTGACGTACGACGACGCCGTGCACAAGCTGACCGCCGCGGGACTCAAGGCCGAGCAAGGGGAATCGCGCTATAACGTCGGCAGCCCGAAATCGACCGTGCTGCAAGAGACGCCCGCCGCGGGCGCACCCGCGGCGCGCGGGTCGAAGGTGGTGCTCGACGTGAGCGCGGGCGAGCGACGGACCGAGGTGCCCAACGTCGTCGGCCTGACTCAGGAGCAAGCACAGCTGACCTTGGAGAAGGTCGGGCTCACCATGGGCGATGTCACGCTGCACGAGAGCCCGCTGGCGCGCGGCGAGGTGCTGTCATCAACGCCGGTCGCCGGGACACAGGCAGTCCTTCCCTCGATCGTGACTCTCGTCGTCAGCGCCGGGCCATCGACCGTCACCGTGCCCGATCTCGTGGGGCAGTCTTTTGCGCAAGCAAAGGCCGCCATCGAGCAGCTGGGGCTTCGCACATCGGTGATCACCGTCGACTCGGCCGCGGCGTACCCCGAGGGGACCATCGTCAGTCAGACACCCGCGGGTGGCACCTCCGTCGAAGCGGGGACCGGCGTCTCGCTCACCGTCGCCGGGCGGTTGCCATGACCGTGCGCATACTCCCATCCATCTTGAGCGCCGATTTCGCGCGGCTCGGAGAGGACGTCGCGCGCTTGGAAGCTGGCGGCGCGGATTGGCTGCATGTCGACGTCATGGACGGACAGTTCGTGCCGAATCTCACATTTGGCACGAAAGTCATCGAGGCCGTGCGATCGGTGACCAAGCTTCCGCTCGACGTCCACCTGATGGTGTGGCAGCCCGAGAAATACTTCGACGACTTTGCCGCCGCCGGGGCGTCGCGCATGCTCATCCACGCGGAGGCCACGCCTCACGTCCACCGGCATATTCATCGCATTCAAGAGCTCGGGTGTGCGGCCGGAGTCGCGATCAACCCCGGTACGCCGGTCGAGGTGCTGCTCGACATCGTGCCCGATCTGGATACCGTTCTGGTCATGACGGTCAATCCCGGGTTTGGCGGGCAGCAATTCATCGCGCACACGGTCGAGAAGATCGGTCGGACCCGAGCACTGCTCACACGCCATCACAGTAAGGCAGTATTAGAAGTTGATGGGGGCATCAATCGCGAGACGATCGCGACGTGCTTCCGGGCCGGGGCAGACACGTTTGTCGCCGGACACGCGGTGTTTGCGGCCAAGGATCCGAAGGCTGAGATCGGCGAGCTGCGGCGGCGAGCCGTCGAGGTCGTGACGTGACCGTTCGCCAGCAACTCACCGCGGTGGGCGTCGTAATTGGTGCGCTCGCGGTGGCTGCGATTGCCCTGGTGCGGTGGAATAGCAACGAGATCTTTCTCGTCGGCCTCGGGTCGAAGGCACCCGTTTTCCACGCGTGGACTGTCGATGGAGCACGACACGATCAAAGCCTCGACACGTATCGGGGATCCGTCGTCGTGCTCAACGTCTGGGCCACGTGGTGTCCGCCGTGCGTCGTCGAGATGCCGGCAATCCAGCGACTGTATCAGGATCTCGGACCCCAAGGGCTCAAGGTCATCGCCGTCAGCATCGATACCGAGGCGACCGACTCGGCGGTGCGGGCGTTCGCCACGAAGCGTGGGCTCACCTTCGACATCCTGCGCGACTCGGCGCAGCGGATCACCGGGCAGTATCAGACCACTGGCGTGCCGGAGACGTTCGTCATTGGGCGCGACGGCATCATTCGCAAGAAAGTCATCGGCGCATCCGACTGGGATTCGCCCGGGGATCGGGCGCTCGTCACGCAGCTGCTGCGCGAGCCGGCGTCGTGAAGTTCAGGAAATGGATCGTCGCGGCGTTCACGGAACGCCTGGGGTACAAAGCCGTCGCGCTTTTTCTCGCCGTCGCGCTATGGTTATTCACGCACATGAACGGCAGATGATCCTCGGCATCGAAACGTCGTGCGACGAAACGTCGGCGGCGGTGTTCGACACTCGGCTGCGCTCATTGGTCATATTATCGCAGGACGCGCACGCGGTGTTCGGGGGCGTCGTGCCGGAGATCGCGGCGCGTGCGCATGTCACGAGCATCGTGCCCGTCGTGCAGCGGGCGCTCGATGACGCGCAGGCGACGCTCGGCGACCTCGACGCGATTGCCGTCACCTATGCGCCAGGGCTCATTGGTGCGCTGCTCGTTGGCCTGTCCTACGCAAAGGGGCTTGCGGCAGCACTCGGCATACCGCTGGTGCCCGTGCACCACATGGAAGGCCACTTGTTCGCGGCATCGCTCGAGCATCCAGACGCCGTGCCGCCGTTTACGGCGTTGCTCGTGTCCGGGGGACATACATTGCTCATCGACGTCGAGGCTTGGGGGCAGTATCGGCTGCTCGGCGCGACGAGAGACGACGCGGCTGGCGAGGCGTTCGACAAGGTCGCCAAGATGCTCGGACTGCCGTACCCCGGCGGTCGTCATGTCGAGTCGCTGGCGGCGACCGGGGATCCGACACGTATCAAGTTCACGCGGCCGATGCTTCGACCCGATCAGCATCAGTACGACGTCTCGTTCAGTGGTCTCAAGACCGCCGTGCGACTTGCGTTGCCGGATCACGCTCCCGCTGATTTAGCCCGTGGATTCCAGGACGCCCTGATCGACACCCTGGTGGAGAAGACCGCGCGCGCTGTGCGAGCGTATCGTCGAGAGCGGGTGGTGCTCGGCGGCGGCGTGGCGTGCAATCGGGCGCTGGTAGCGGCGATGCGGGAGCACCTGCACGCGACCGTGTTTGCGCCGAGTCCGAGATTGGCGACGGACAATGCCGCCATGATCGCGCGGGCGGGCGCGTTTAGATTCGAGCGCGGTGAGACAGCGGGACCCGAGATCAACGCGTACGCGACCCTTCCCTTGCCTGGTCTAGCATGATTATCCACCATCCCTTCCAGTACAGCATCGGCTGGTTTCAGCTGACTGGATTCGGGCTCGCCGTATTGTTCGCGTTCTGGATCGCGCAGATCTCGTCGGCGCATATCCTCTTCGAGCGCGGGAAGGACCCGGAAGTCACGTCCGACGTGCTCTTTGGCGCGGTCGTCGGGGGACTCCTGGGCGCGAAGATCTATTACGCGATCTTGAGAGGAGACTGGCACGAGCTCTTTCAGCGCGCCGGGTTCGTGTTCTGGGGCGGATTGATCGGCGGCATCATCGCGTCGTGGGTCGTGATTCGCTACAAGGGCTGGAAGTTCACGACGATCAGCGATGCCGCGGCCCCGGGCATTGCGGCGGCGTACGCGCTAGGGCGGAGCGGATGTTGGGCCGTGGGCGACGATTACGGGCGCCCGTGGAATTCGCATTGGGCGGTGCAATTTCCCGAAGGGGCGCCGCCGTCGACGGCCATCAACATGGTGCAAGAGTTCCATGTGAAGTTGCCGCCGAATGTCACGCCGATGGACGTGCTCGCGGTGTACCCCACGCAACTGTTCGAGGTGACGATGGGGTTCATCATGTTCTTGATTCTCTGGCGCTTCCGGAACCACAAGCACGCCGAGGGATGGCTGTTCGGACTGTACTGCGTGATGGCCGGCATCGAGCGGTTTATTGTCGAATTCTTCCGGGCCAAGGACGACCGGTTCTTTGGGCCCTTCACCACCGCTCAGGTTATCGCGATGCTGTTTGCTGCCGGGGGGGCGACGTGGATGTACTTGCGCCGGAGCCCGACGAAAGCTCTTCCTCTAGAGCCGATACCTGCCGGCCCAACGCGTCAAGCGTAGACTGAATAGCCGCCAGGCGCTCATCGACCCCTTGGGCGGCGACTGGCGGCACGGTCGGTAGTTGAACCGACCGCTTCGGCCAGAACGTCCGCGCCAGGGCGAATGCGAGAAGGGCGAGAAGAACGAACTGCGCCAGCAGCGTTTCGACGCTATTGAAGATGCCCATTGCTTCAACGGTCGGGAATCCGTGAATGATCGTGATGGGCACCGCGCCGCCCTCTTGCAATTCCCGGATGCCTTTGCCGGCGAACACGAACGCCATGTAGTACAGGAGCGCGCTCGTCACGGTGAAGAACGGGCGCAGCGGGATGCGCACGCCGAAGCGATAGAACAGCGTGAAGATCACCGCCAGCGCCGCCCCACCGACCACGATGCCGAGGGTGAGGGGGAGCACCAAGTGCGAGCCCTCGCTGAACAACGCCTGGTAGAAGAGCGCGGTCTCGGCGCCCTCGCGATAGACCGCGAGGAAGGCGACGAACGCGAGCGCGGTGCCACCGCCCTGGGCCAACGCGGTCGTCACCTTCTCCTTGATGAACTGCTGCCACTTCGCGGCCTCGACCTTCGAGATCAACCAGTAGCTGACCGAGAAGAGCACCCCGACCGCCACCAGCAGGGTCGCGCCCTCGATGATCTCGGTCGACGCCGGGAGCGCGCGCAGCACCGTGGCGAGGATCACGGCCGTCACGGCACTGGCGAGAACGCCTAAGGATGTGCCGATCCAGATAGAGCGCAGCCGTTCTTTGTGGCCGGTTTTCAGCAGGAAGGCGACCACGGCGCCAACGACCAAGATCGCTTCGAAGCCCTCGCGGACGATGATGAGGAACGACTGGAAGAACGCGCTCCATCCACCGGTCGTCGGCTGATTGAGGGTCATGACCGCCGGCATCCCGACCTCGATCGCGTCGCGCGACCGTTCCGCCGCGCGGAGATCACTCGCGTGTATCGCGCCCTTGAGATCGGCGAAATGGCGCTCCATCGTCGCGATGAGACCCGGGTTCTTCGCTTTCGCGACGGTCTCGAGGGGCTCGAACGCGATATACGAGTCGAACGCGCGATCCTCGGCGTCCCGCATCCGCCCGCCGCGGGCGTCAATCAAGCACTGATTGACGAGCGACATCACGCGCGAACCCGGCTGCGTCGAATCGGCGGATGCTGCCGCGATCATTGCGCTCCGGACCGCGAGCGAGCGCAGGAACGCCACGATGTGGAGCGACTGGGCGTCGGACAGGCTCGGCGAGGGAGGCATCGCCGTCTCTGGTACGCCGCTACGAATAACCGCGACCAAGGCCGAGTCGCTGCGTTCAGCCTGCCAGACAAACGTGCCAATGGCTGGCGGAACGTGCGAGAGATCATGCGAGTATTGCGCCGAACCGGTGCCCGTTGCCCCGTGACACGAGGCGCAGCTTTGCAGGAATAGCCCTTCCCCTTCGGCCCGATCCGCCGGCGTGTACCGGAGGGATGTGATATAGGCGATCGTATTCCAACGCTGGTCGGCTGTTAGCGACGTACCCCAGGCCGGCATCGCGGTACCGCGGACGCCGACCGAGACGACGCGATAGGAGAGCGCCGGGCTCACGCCGTGCATCACAGCCGACGTGCCGATCGCTGGTGGGGCATCGGGGCCGTGACCCGTGCCCTGGCCGCGATCACCGTGACACGACGAGCAGTTCTTAGCGAATATCGTGGCGCCGGCGCCGAGGTCGACGCCGTGGACCGGTAGATCGAGCGCGCCGGCGGTGCCGAGCGCGGTCGAGAGGCGCGCACCGATCGCGGCGAGCTCCTGTGGCGGGCGGTTGGCTTGTGCGGCCGTGAGCAGCGTATCGATGATCGCCCGGGCGGCGATTGACTGCGGGCCGGAGAGACGGGCCGCTACGCCGGCCGCGTCCTCGAGGAACCCGACCGATTCTTCGTGTTCCTGAGCCGAGATCAGGTGGCCCTGGGCGTCGACGCCCTTGCCGTATTCACCAATCGCGACGCCCACGATATTGGCTAGGCGTTTGACAGGCTCTTCTTGGGCCTGGACGGGGATGGCAGTCGTAAACGCCAGCAAGAGCGAAAGAAGCTTCATTCCGACAGAATTTATCGGCTATCCTCCAAGACGACAACGGCCGCTGCGGTGGTCTCGCTGTGCGTCAGGGTCACCCAGGCACGGGTGACGCCCAGCTCGGCCGCCCGCTTTTTCGCGTGGCCGTGGAACTCGAGGAGTGGTTGGCCGTCGTCGCGGACGACGACCTCGATGTCCTTCCAACTCACGGCGCGCGCGAGGTCGTTTCCGGAGAGGGCCTTGTAGGCCGCTTCTTTGGCCGCGAGCCGCGCGGCGTAATGGCGCATGGGGTTCGCGTGCTTACTCGCATAGTCGACCTCGCGAAACGTGAACAGGCGCATCAACGCCCGGTCTTCGTTGATGGCGATCATGCGCCCAACGCGTTCAATCTCGATCAGGTCCAGGCCGATGCCGACGATCATCGGCGCCAGCCGAACCGCTCGCGTTTGTGAGCCGTGCGCGGGCCGAGCGCGGAGCCGATCGCGGCCAGCCAGCACTGGTCGGCGGCGCGGAAGACCTCGCGGTAGGCGTTGGCCCAGGCGCGCCAGCGCACGAATTTGACGTCATCGGGGCCCGCGCGCGCGGCGTCCGCGGCAGCGGCAAGCGTCTCGAGCGAGGCGACGACCGGCTCGGCCAGGTCCGCGAGCTCCGCCTCCATCGCTCGGCGCTCGGCCGGTTGCTTCGGGTAGCGCTCCGCGGCGAGCTCCCGCACCGTCGTGCCGACTGACGTTGCGATCGCCTTTGCGTCTACCGCGGCAAGGCGGCCTTCCGGATCAGACGCGCGCGCGGCGGCGCGTCGTGCCGCGAGGAAAGGTCCGAAGAAACGATCGTGGTCTGCTCCAGGCCGTGCCCGGGTTGAACCCAAGGCGCGCAATGGCACCGTGAGCTCCGGGACATCGCACGCGTGCGCCACGATTTCGCGACCCAGGCGAACGGCATCGGCGCTGCCGATTTCGATGACATCGCCCGCGTGGTGGAACAACGTCAGGTGCGCGGGCTCGATATGAGCGCCATCGAGTTGCTCGATCGGTATAGCGAGCCGCGAGGTGCCTGCCGAGATCATGACGACATCGGCCGTAAGCATGGCCGAGCCGGTGCCTGATAGCTCGTGGCCTCGCCAGAGGGCCCAAATCGTAGAGACTTCAGGCATTGGCTAGCTCGCGGTCGGACAGGGCGGCATCGAGGCCCGTGCGCTCTTCGTATCGCGCGACGAAGTCGAGCAACCGCTCGTCGGAGAACGCCGAGCGTGGAATACCCGTCGTGGCGATCGCGTCTTCGATCGCATCGGGAGAGCCTTCGACCTCCAGCAGCACGTCCATGCGAGGGTACTGCTCGAATCGTACCATGGCCGATCCGAGCGTGTACTGCCAAATCTGGCGATCTACTTCGCGAGTGACGATGAATCCCAGGCGGTCGAGGATCATGGCTAGCGTATTGGCATCGCCTACGGTCGTCGAGAGCTCATCGCGGACTTTGTAGCCGCTGTCGCTGGAAGATGCGCCCTTCCAGTCGAGGAACGCTTCCCCCGGTCCACCGTCACTCGGGAGATACACGCGAAGGCGAATGACGACGTCGCGCCGGGCGAACCGGCCATCCGGCGTGTCGTAGCGACGATCCTCCATGCGGCCGACGAACGTCAAGATCGCGCCCGCGGCTTCTAACGTCGCGCGCGTGACTATCGCATCGTCGACGACTGCCTTGAGCTCGACCTCAAGCACTGTTGAGGATGGCCGCCATCACGGCCTCCGTATCGGATAAATCTTCGAATGCGGCCGCTGGGCCACACGCAACCAGCTCTTGGAGCGTATAGCGGCCTGTCGCTACGGCAATGGCACGGCGCTTCGCGCCCGCGCCACACGCGACATCTGCGGGCGTGTCTCCGATAACGACCAGCTCGACTTCGTGACCCAGCAGAGAGAGTGCACGGGCTTCGGCAATCGAGGGGAGTTCGAGACGATGCTCATGATCCGAGCCGAAGGCCCCGATCACAAAACGCGCGGGGTCGAGACCAACGGCGCGAAGTTTTAGCGTTGCACCCGATTCGATGTTGCCGGTGAGCAGACCGAGGATCACGTCGGGGTGTGACTCCAAGGCGTCGAGGAGATCGGGAACGCCTGGGTGTACAATGGGAACGTGAGACGGGTCTTGGAGTTCCGCACCCAGGCGATCGGAGTAGCGTGAGAGAACGGCCCCGAGACGATCATCGATCACCGGGTCCGAGTGGCCCTCGTGTCGCATCAGATCCCGCACGATTTGCGGATCGGTTTTCCCATCGAACCAGTAGTCGGCGGGACCGACGCCACCAAAGACGTCACGGAGCGCGCCGTGGATCGCCCGTCGGCCCGCGCCCGCGGCCGTCAGGAGCGTGCCGTCGATATCGAACAGAACGAGGACCATGCAAGTAAGTTATGAGTATGCACGTTTCGTTCGCACTGTTCGCCGACGCGGCGAACCTCTCGCAAGAGGGTAAGCTCAACATCCTCGGCGTGTTTGACGCCGTGCAAGTCACGACCTTGCCTACCGTTCATCCGCGGGCCACGTTCGTCGTCCGCTTGAAGGGTGGAAGGGCCGACGCTGGCACGCACACGATGGCATTGCGCTGGGTCAATCCACAGGGCACCGAGCTGTGGTCGTCGAGCGGGGAGCTCAGCATCGCCGACGCGCCGCCCGGCGCGGGCGACATGGACCTCCCGCTCATCGCGACGCTCGACTTGCCGATCGACGTGCCGGGCCGATACACCATGGCCGTGGCCCTGGACGGGCACGCGACCGCCGAAGCCGCGGTCCAAGTGAACGGCATCGTCTCGCCGGTCGTCCCGCAGCGCGGCGGGCTGGTGTCCTAGCGCCCTAGTCGAGCGGGATGCGCCGCGCTGCGACGAATTGGGAGACCAGGGCGCGCACGTAGGCGTCGTCATCGTCCCACCGATCAATCGCGTGTCCCCCGCGGCCCAGGGCGACGTGGGCCATGGCGGGCGGGCTGTTGCCGAGCGCGATGCCGACGTGCGTGGGGCGGCGGTCGTCGCGACTCGAGAAGAACAGCAGGTCGGCGGCCATGATGTCGGTGATGCCACCGGGTTTACCGACCGGACTCCCGGCCTGCGCTTGTTGCCACGCGTCACGCGGAAGTGACACACCGTGCAGTGCAAAGATCATTTGCACGAAGCCCGAGCAGTCAGCGCCCCACGGCGTGACGCCACCCCAGGAATACGGCGCGCCAGAGAACGCGGTGCGGGCCGCACGGGTGACCGAGACGCGCGTGGGCGGGAACGCCGCGCGCAACTCGGCCGGCGAGAGCGCGCCGCCATCGACGATATGGGCGCCCGGTGGCACCAGCGCGCCGAGCGGGAGCGGGAGCAACGCGCCGGTCTCGCTCACGATGGTGCAGCCGAGTGACGTGAGCCACGCACCGTCGGCGCCTTCGGCGGTGTACCCGCGATGGGTCCAACCCTGGTAGCCGTCGGCGCCGCAGACGCGGAGCCACTCCCCTTGCGTCGTGAGCACGGTCAACGGTTGCCCGGATGCGAGCTCGGAGATCTGCTCGCTCGAGACCCGTGGCTCGGCGAGGAGCGGCGCCACACTCGAGCGAACGCGCAGCATCATTTCGGGTGCTGCTGCTCGCAGTTCGTGCAGTACTGGTACCCGCGGAAGCTGCAGATCAGGCACAGGAACGTGCCGCACGAAATGCACGGGTAGCCTTCGGATGCGCGCTCCTCTTTGCCGCAGCGGCGGCAGATCATCGCATCGCGCTCGTGGCTCTGGGGTGCCGGAGGCGTTGGGCTAGTCATGGAGGCCGTAGGCTCGAATCTTCTTGATCAGCGTCGCGCGGGAAATCCCGAGCTCGCGCGCCGCATGCGTACGATTGCCGGAGTGTACCCGCAAGGTCCGCTCGATGTGCGACCGCTCGACCTCATCGAGCGACTTCGGGACGTGGTGCTCGACGCCAATGCCAGTGGCATCGCGCACATCCGCCGGGAGATGCTCTGGGCCGATCGTGTCCGCACCGCGGGACACGATGGTCGCCCGCTCCAGGACATTCCGCAACTCTCGAATGTTGCCCGGCCACGTGTAGCGCAGCATACGATCGAGCGCCGCATCGCCGATTTGCGGCGGGGCGTCCGGGAGCGTCGACCGCAGGTCATCGAGCACGTGCGCGATCAGCTCGATGAGATCCTCGCGCGAGCGGGCGCGCAGGGGCGGCAGGTACACGGGCATCACGCTCAGACGATAGTACAGGTCTTCGCGGAATGTCCCGGCCGTGACTTCGTTGACGAGATCCTTGCTGGTGGCCGCGATCAGGCGGACATTAGCGTGGATTTCTTGCGTGCCGCCCACGCGACGAAATGGCTTGCCTTCGAGCACGCCGAGGAGCTTGGGCTGGAGCGTGGGGCCCAAGTCGCCGATCTCGTCCAAGAAGAGAGATCCGCCGTCGGCCACCTCGAAGAGACCCGGCTTGGGCCCCCCGTTGTCGTGCCCGAACAACTCGCCGTCGAGCGTGTCGGCCGTCAGCGCGGCGCAGTTCACTTCGATGAAGGGCCGGGCGCCCCGGCCGCTGCGCGAGTGGATCAATTCGGCCACTCGCCCCTTGCCTGCTCCGCTCTCGCCGATCAGCAAAACCGTCGTGCGGTCGCTGGAGGCGAGCATCTCGATCTGGTTCGCCAGCTCCTGCATCGGCGCCGAAGAGCCGAGGAGCACGCGAGCCGAGGACGCGTTGCCGCGACGGGATGCCAGAAACCGGTTCATCTGGCGCAGTCGCGACTTCTCGAACGCCCGCTCGGCGGCCGCACCCAGGTGCGCCAGCTCGACCGGCTTCGTGAGAAAATTCTCGGCGCCGTTCTGCATCGCCTGCACGGCCAAGGGGACGTCGCCGTACGCCGTGATCATGATGACGGTGCCGTTCTCGTCGCGAATGCGATCGAGCACGTCGAAGCCGGTCATGTCGGGCAGGCGAACGTCCAGGAGGACGAGGTCGGGGCGGAGTTGGCGGAAGAGATTGATCCCTTCCTGGCCCGTATGCGCTTTCGTGACCGCGTGCCCGCCGTTCCGCTCGAAGTACGTCCCGAGCGTCGCCGTGATCGCCGGTTCGTCGTCGACGATAAGGACGCTGGCCATTACAGGATCACGTTCGTCGAGGAACCAGCAGCTGCGCCGCGAGCGGCTCGACGCTGACCTCGAATGGCGTGTCCCCCAATAGCTCGCCGTCCGCCTGCGCTACGCGCGGCGGCAGAGTCTCGATGCGGAACTGACGTCCGGCACGGTAGAACATGCACGGGTCGGACGTGAAGTCCTTGCGAAGAAGTTTCCAAGCGATCCGTACGGCATCCCAGGCGGTGTATGGTGAGAAGACGCATAAGTCCAGCTTTGCGTCATCTGGCCGTATCCCAGGGCCGAGGGTCATCAGGTCGTTCAGGACCGCCCCGAAGTTCGCGATCATCACCGCGGTAGCCTCTTTTTCGACGACTTCCCCGTCGATGGTGATCCTAACCCGAAAGAGATCCCCCCGAAACGCCGCCCGGGTCCAGCTAAACACATAGGCGAGTACGCCAAGATGGCGCTTCAGGTCTGACGAGGCCTCGGCGATCATGGACGCATCGACCCCAACGCCGGCGGCGAACGCGAAATGGCGGCCCCCTACCGAGAGCCGCCCCAAGTCGACCCGGGCCTCTTCCCCGGTGAGAAGGACGGTTACAGCCCGCCTGATATTGAGCGGAATGCCTAGGGTTCGCGCGATGAGGTTGCCGGTACCGCCAGGCAGGATGCCGACGACCCGTCCCGTACCCGCCAGGGCGCCGACGACCTCCATAGCCGTCCCGTCGCCCCCGAGCGTGAAGACCATGTCGTAGCGCGGGGCCAGGGATCGCGCGATCTCGGCTCCCTGTCCCTGGTGCTCGGTAAGGACTGCGTCGCAGCGGACGCCAGCCGCCTTGAAGGCGGCGAGGGCGATCCGGTGGTAGCGCTTCCCGAGACGCGAGGCGGGGTTGACGACCAGTAGCGCCCGCCGGCGGACGGGAAGGGTGATTGCGGCCACTTTATTCAGAAGCTCCAGGAGCGAAAGAGATCGAGCCCGTATTGCCGGGGGGTGGGAATAAATCCCGAGTAGCCACCCGAACCCGTGCAATAGGCATATGTCGTCCCAGGAGACGAGGCGGCGGACAAAGACAACTGACGCGTCAGACGCTGGTCGACGCGAACGCCCAGCTGATAGCCGGGGTTGGCACCCTGGCTGCCCGAGCAAAACCCGTAGTCAGCACTTATAAACGTATCCGGGCCGACCTGCTTTCCGGCCCCAATACGCGCTTGGGAAAAGGCCGACGGTGCCGCGACGCGGCCCTGTTGGTATCCGTACGTTTGCACTTGGAATGTGTCGAAGAGCCCACCCGTCAACCGGCTGCCGACCGCCGACCCGATGGTCGGGAGCACGATCGACGTTGCCAGTGCGCCACTGTTGGCCTGGTTCAGTTCGTATGACGGAACCCCGCTCACCAGGTAACTGATGAGATCGGACTGGGGCAAGCTGTCGGCGCTCGACAGCCCCAGTTGGAGATGGTCCAGCGTCCCGCCCAGATGCACCTGGATTCTCAACTCAGGCCTGACATACTGCGCCGACTGACCCGACGGGTGCACGATGTTCACGGCCGTGATGTCGAGCTGCGGGTTGAATTCGGGCTCACCGCTAAACGTGATCGTGCCGGCCTGCTCCACGGTGAATGTGCGTTGGACGAGGCCGAGATTGAGCACATACGAACCGCGCGTCGCGCTGACCGCGCCCGTGAGCGCCAGCGCTCGCGTCGTGTCCCGCGGCAAGCGAGCCGTCGTCACGTCGACCGTGCCGCTCAAATTGATGTTCGCTTCGGTCGACTTGAGCCACGTATCGGTCCCGAGGTCGATCGAGACGTTCTTGAGGTTCAGGCCGGCGACGAGCTTGGGCGGTCCGTTGGGCAACAGCTTGCGATTTACCAACAGCGACGTGTCGACGAGGTTGTAGAGCTCCGGGTCGTCGAGATTCACGATCTGCTTCTTGTTGAAATCCGGCAGGAAGATGCTGCCCTGATCAACGATCACGGTGCCGGTGAGCTCCGACGACTGCTCGGAGCCGCGCAGGCGGAGCGTGTCGATGGAGCCGTAGCTCGTCTTTGTCGAGACGGTGAGATTGGCGAGGCGCAGGCGATCGATTACGTGCAGGTGCTCGGCGCGCAGCCAGACATCGAATTTCGGGTTGTCGAGGTCCGCGAAAGTGATCCAACCGCCGAGCGAGGCCACGCCGCGCCGATCGTTTTCCTCGGTGGCGAGCGAGACCCGAGACAGCGACAGGCTGTCGCCATTCAGGTCGAGCCTCGCGTTCAGGTTGTTCCAGCGAACGCCGAGGTTGGACAAGCCGAGCGCGCCATCGGTGATGCGAACCTGACCGTCGAGCGTGGGGTGGCGCCAGGTACCGCCAAGGCCGATGTTGGCCGTGAACCAGCCGCTCGGGTCGCTGACGTCGGGCAGCACACCGAGAATCGTGGACAGCTTCGCGCTGTCCGACCGGAGCTCGCCCCGCAATGAATCGTCCAGCGTGCGCAGTCCGATGTTCTCCAGAGCCAGATCCACGGGCAAATAGAGATGCACGTGCAGGGCAGTGTCGCCGTATTGCACGAAATCGGTGTGCAGGTCGAGCTGGTGGTTCCGGTAGTGGCCGTCGGTGAGGATCTCGTCGAGACCAACCTCGCCAAGCCGGGCATTTTTGAGACGCGCCGTGAACCGCATGATCGGGCTCTGGCGCGTGTTGGCGATGTTCAGGTCGAACCCGGCCGTCCCGCCGGCTTGATCGAGCGATTGGGCGAGCGCGCCGAGGTCCGCCAGCGGGATGCTGTCGCCGCTGACGTGAATCGCGACCATCCCCGATGGCGGCAGCTTGGCCTTGGCCGCGATCCACCCGGCGACCGCGCCGCGCGCGACGACCGAGTCGAGGGTGATGCCAGATCGATCGCTCCGTACGTGAGCCGGGTGATCGAGGTGCCAATCGTTCCCAGGCGTACGCAGCGCCAAGGAGTCGAGCACCATCTCGGTCGTGTCGCCGTGCACAATGACCGTGGCGCCAGCATCAGCCGTTGGTCCGCTCTCGCTCACGGCGTGCATGGTCGCGTGCGTTTCCTGGCCGTGGGCTACCCGAGCCTCGCCAGCGACCTGCTCGAGCGAGATACCCGAGAGCCGCAGCGTATCGAGCGATACCGTGACGGTCCCCGACGCGTTGCGTGGGAGGCCGGCGACGTCGAATGTCGCTTGGGCACCATGCACGCGGTTGCGGCCGTATCGCAGGTCAGTGGCATCGACACGTCCCGTTGCCGTCAGTGAGTCGAGCCAACCGGCGAGGATGCCGGTGACCTGGGCCGTGCCGTGCACGGTGTCATCCGGCATGTAGCGGCGGAGGGCGCCGAGGGAGTCGAAGGACAGCGTGAAGGCGGTCGAGTCGTGGTGGCCCGACTCGAGGCCGAGGGCTCCCTGCGCGGCGAGCGCGGCGACCGCGGTCTGGGCATGCAACGAGTCGATGCGCATCGTCCCACCGCCGAACGCGAGCGTCGCGCGGCCCGTGTCCGCGGTGACGCTGTCGATCGTGGAGCGGGCCATCGTCAGCTTGAGAGATCCGCGCATGTGTGGGATCGTGTCGCCCGTGATGTCTCCCTGCGCAGTGAGCGTCAGGTCCGTATGCGGCACCGCGGGCCGCCCAAACAGCACCGGCAGATCGGCATTGGTCAGCGTCGTGGTCGCGTTCGCCTCGAACACGGGGCCGAGGATGTTGAAGTGACCCGTCGTGCTCACTTCTCCCGCGTCGCTCGTCCAATCGGCCGAGAGATCGAGGTCGTCGAGCGTGCCCTTCATTTTGAGCGGGCCCGTGAACGATCCGCGGAACCACGCGCCGGGATACGATCTCAAGAGTGTCGCAAACGATAACTGGTCGAATTGCATCGCGAGATCATAGCGTACGTTCGAATCGGCAAACGTGACGCGCCCACCTCCGGTGGCGCGCGTCGGTTCGTCAGGGCCATCGATCTGCGTCAGGTCGGCATCGCGCAGCCGGATGTCATCCCAGAGGGAGTCCAGGACGGCGTGGCCAACGACTATGCCGTTTAACCGGGGAAATTCCGGGTAGAGAAATTGCAAAGTGCGGAGATCCAAGCGGCCGACGTTCAGCTGGAACGCGTGGAATCGCGTGACCTGCGGATCGTGAATGTCGAGGAGTCCGTGACCCGTGAACTGAGACGTTGCACCCGGCACGTGGGCATCGGCGAACGTCATGCGAATGCTGTCGGCGTAGAAATCGTTGAGCTGCCCGCCCTTCGCGTAGACGGTTCCCGTGAACTGCCCCTGGTAGTCGACCGGGAATGGCTGGCCCGAGAGCTGACGAATAAATGCGAAGTCGAGCGGGGTAGCCCGGATCGACATGTTGCGAACCCCGAGATACTGCCCGCCGACGGTGAACGTCATCGCGCCACGGAACCGTGACTTCGTGGTGCTGACGTCCATTTTCGACAGCGTGTAGTCGATCACGTGCGGGTCCGAGTGGCTCTTGATATCGACAGTGACCGAGCCGCCGCCCTGTGTGGGGAGCGTCGGGTAGACCCACGCGATGTCATTGAGCGATGCCGTGTCGGCGACCGCGTGCAACGTAATGCGGACTGGCTGGCCGCCGCCGAAGATCAATTCACCCGCGGCGCGACCGGCGCTGCCGGGTAACTCGAAGTGCGGGAAGCTGAGCCAGAGCGAGTCACCTTTGACCCGGGCGGTTCCGCGAATATTTCGGAACTTGAACTTCGGCTCGGACTCGTCGCTCGACACGGTGTCGACCGCGAAGTAGAGCCCTGCCGTATCGGGCTCGGCGATCCGCACATAGTGGGCTTTGACGCTGCTGTGCCGCCAGCGAAACGCGTGCATCAGCCCGTCCGGGAACCCCCACTGTCGGACGTTGCTATCCGGCTTCGCCAACGCGGCCTTGATCGCGCTGTCTCGCCGCGCGCCGTGCAGCGAGTCGTCCGGGTCCCACGGCTCGATGTACTCGATCGATGCATCGTGGACCCTCGTATTCTGCGCGACGATGTAGTCGCCGAATCCGCGCACGTGCGGCAGCTTGCGGCGCGGCGTGCTCGGACCCGGGAAGATCTCCTTGTAGTTCCAGCCGGTCTTCCGGTACTTCACGATGCGCACGACGGGATGCTCGATCTCGAGCCGCTGCAGCAGAATGCGCTGGTCGACGAGGTCGCGCGGGTCGAACTCGGCATAGAGCCGACCGGTCGCGAGGAAGAGGCGCCCCTCGGGATCGCGGATCTCGAGCGAGTCGAGCTCGATGTTCGAGAACAGGTTGCCGCCGAGGCGCCCCACGTAGAGGCGCCCGTGGATGGCGGTCCGCAGGCGCGCGACGATGATGCGGCGGATCTGCTCGCGACCCCACGCCGTCTGCGTGACCGAGACGCCGACCGCGGCCACGACGAGGCCGAGCGCGAAGAGAATCAACGCGCTCAGGGCAACGACCACGCGGCGGCGGACAGGGACGGTCATGCGGCTAGAAGGCTTCGCCGATAGAGAAGTTCAACGTAAGGTGATTCAAGAATCCGTGCTGGATCGCTGGTTGGTAGCTCGCGGGACACGACCCGCTCTTTGGGAACGTCTGCGCGGGCACGGTGGTCACCGAATCGGTGTTGATCACTCCAGTATTGCCCGGGCTCACGCAGAGCACGGGCGCTTGGGACTGATATATCGACTTGGTGATGGCCGAGGACGGCACCGCGTAATACGCGGGGCCGTAGGGACGCTGCGTCGGATCATACCCCACATCGAGGCGCACCGGTCCGATCGGCGTGAAGACTTGGACGCCAACGCCGGGGGTCCAGAACAGCTTTCGGAACGTCGAATCGAGCTTGGCCGCGCCCGTGGGCGGCGGCGACACGCGCCCGGCGTCGACGAACAGCGTCCAGCCCACGTACTGCGGCAGGACAGGGCTTTTGAGTCGGAGCTCGGCGTTCCC
>DATHNL010000206.1:0-8732 GCA_035486035.1 Gemmatimonadaceae bacterium | reverse complement strand
GGACGCGTCGAGTCACTCGGCCTCCGCACGCACCTCTCGCGAGGGGTCGAGCGCGTGATCATCGGTTGCGTCGGCGATGAATCGGCGCTCGCCAACGTGCCACTCCTGGCACTCGCCGGCGTCGAATCCGTGACGCCGGTCTTGAGACCGTACAAGCTGGCGGCGCGAGGATTTGCATCGTCCACCACCGTGACACTCGGCGCCGAGACAACGCGAACGCCGTGTCACATCGGCGGCCAAGCGCTCGCGGTCATCGCCGGGCCGTGTTCCGTCGAAGGGCTCGACATGATCGTCGACACCGCGCGCGCGGTGCGGGCGTCCGGCGCGCAGGCGCTGCGTGGCGGGGCGTTCAAGCCGCGGACGTCACCGTATGCGTTCCAGGGACTCGGCCTGCCGGCGCTCGAAATGCTGGCCGAGGCGCGGGCCGAGACGGGGCTGCCGATCGTGACTGAAGTCATGGATCCGCGGCAAGTCGAGTCGGTCGCCGAGGTCGCCGATTGTCTTCAGGTCGGCGCGCGCAACATGCAAAACTTTTCGTTGCTGTCCGAAGTCGGCCGCACCAATCGGCCCGTCCTGCTCAAGCGCGGGCTCTCGGCCACCATCCAAGAGCTGCTCATGGCGGCCGAGTACGTGCTGGCGCAGGGGAATCATCGCGTGATTCTGTGCGAGCGGGGGATTCGCACGTATGAGACCGCAACGCGCAACACGCTCGACATCGCGGCGGTGCCAGTGCTCAAGGCGGAGACGCACCTGCCCGTCATCGTCGATCCGAGCCACGCTGGCGGGCGCGCATCGCTCGTCGCGCCGCTGGCGTACGCGGCCGTCGCCGCGGGGGCGGACGGGCTCATCGTCGAGGTGCACCCTGACCCGGAGTCCGCGCGCTCGGACGGCGAGCAAAGTCTCACCATCAGTGCGTTCGACGCCATGATGCAGAAACTCGTCGCGTTTGCCGAGGCCGCCGGCCGGGTGGCCGAGGAGGTCGCGACGGTTTGATTCGGGTCGCGTTTCAGGGGGAGCTTGGGGCGTTCAGTGAGGAGGCGCTCAGACAAATCTGGGGGGACGCCGCGCAGCCGGTGTCTCGGCGGACGTTCGATGACGTCGCACGCGCTGTCGCGCATGCGGACGTCGATCGTGGCGTGCTGCCCGTGCACAACGCCATCGTCGGAGCGATTGAGTCGAGTCTGGCGGCGATCGCGGCGCATCCCGAGCTCGTCATCGTCGACGAGACCACGGTCATCATCAGGCCCATGCTGCTGGCGCTACCCGGTGTGTCGCTTCGCGACATCACTCGGGTGGCGAGTCATCCCGCCGCGCTCGGGCAATGCCGCGCGTTTCTGGCCGTACATTCTAGGATTGCGACAGAGGAGGCTTGGGATACCGCGGGCGCTGCGCGGGACCTCGTCGCCAGCGGAGATCGAACCTTGGCAGTGATCGCCGGCCCGGCCGCGGCCGAGCGCTATGGGCTGACGGTGCTGGTCGAACGCGTGGCCGACCGCGTCGACAACCTCACGCGCTTCGTGGCCCTCGCACGCCAACTCGCGCGGTGATCACGGATTTGATCCCGCCGCGGATGTTGAAGTCGCCGACGACTTCCATCCAGACGGGATGCACGCAACCGGCGAGATCGTCGAGTATACGATTCACCGCCCGCTCGTAAAAAATCCCGTCGTTCCGATAGCTCCACAGATAGAGCTTGAGGCTCTTGAGCTCGACGCAGAGGGCATCGGGCCGATACGTGATCAGCATCGTGCCGAAGTCCGGCGCGCCCCCTTTGAGGAGATCGAGCTCGCGCGCGTCGCTTTCGATACCGCCGAGGGGACAGAGCGACGTGAACTCCGGGCACGTCATCCGGATCTCGTAATCCCGCCCGGGATACGGGTTCGTGAAGGTCTCGAGCAGCTCGGCTCGTGGCAATGCGGTAGACGCTCTAGCTGTCCCGAAGCCGGCGCGAGGCCTCGTCGAGCAAGCGACGCTCGTCGGCCGTCAGGCTCTCCATGCCCTGCCGATTGATCTTATCGAGGACGATGTCGAGCTCCTCGGTCTTGCTCTTCCGCGACAAAGCGCGGGCCGCTTGCGGCGGTGGCGCAGGCGGGCGCTTGACCACCGCGGCCTTGCTGCGCGCCACGATCTCGTCGATGTCATTGCGCTCACGCGCGCGCGGAGCCGGGCCGGTGCGAGGAATGGCGCGCGGAGTTTCGTCCGGCACATCGGGCACCTGCGAGACCCGCTGGCGCAGCCGGCGAATGCTCCCGCTCGATGGGCTGTGGAGATAGAGCCACCCCGCGACGAACCCGCCCAGGTGCGCGAACTGCGCGACGCCGCTCGAGTCGCCGCCCTGTGTGAGCCCGAGCACGAGGCTCGAGACAACGAGGATCGCGACCAGCCACTTGATCTTCACCGGCACGGCGAAGAACACGTACACCTCGTCGTCCGGCCAGCGCACGGCGTACGCGAGCATGACGCCGTAGATGGCGGCCGAGGCGCCGATGAGCGTCGTCTGGTTGGACAACATCAAGTGCGCGAGCCATCCGCCGAGGCCGCACAGCAGATAGTAGCGCACGAACGGCGCCGCGCCCCACGCCCGCTCGACCCGCGGGCCGAAGAAGAACAGCACGGCCATGTTGAACAGGAGGTGCAGGAACCCTCCGTGCACGAACATGTACGTGACGACCGTCCACCACGCCGTCGTGAGGTACTGCGCCCTGAACCCGAGGTGGTCGATGATCCCCTGGCGGCTGACCGTCAGCTCCAGGAAGAAGACCACGACGTTGATGCCGATCAGCCACTGAACCGCGGGGGTCACCCGGGGGGCATCGGACTCGTCGGTCAGCGAGAAGGAGGAGGGGGAGGTGGAAGGCATCGCGCGATTTTAATTATACCCAGAGGGCCGACGAATCGTACAATGGCCCCGTCACCTGCCGCGCGCCAAATGCGCAATGCGGTCACACAACTCCTCAAACGTGTAACCCGCCGCTTCGGCAGCCTGCGGCACGAGACTCGTTCCGGTCATCCCGGGCAACGTGTTCGCCTCGAGACAGTAGGGCACGTTTTGCGGGTCGAGCCGGAAGTCGATCCTCGCGCAGCCGCTGAGCTTGAGTGCGCGAAATGCCTTGACCGCCTGATCTTGCACGTGCGCCGTCACGTCCGGTGGCAACTGCGCGGGAAATTCCTCGCGGGCCATCCCGACGGTGTACTTACATTCGTAGTCGTAGATCTCGTGCTTCGGGAAGATCTCACCGACCGGCAGCGCGACGCCGCCGAGCACCGCGACCGTGAGCTCGCGACCCGGGATGTATCGTTCGATGATCACCTCGCGGTCATAGCGCGATGCCTCGGCCACGGCTGCATCGAGCTGGCTTCGCTCTCTCACGATGCTGAGACCAACCGTCGAACCCTCTTTCGACGGTTTGACGATAACCGGGTATCCGAGCCCACTCGGATCTGTCGGGGCCATCACCCAGTCGGCCGTCGAGACACCCGCCGCGCGGAAAAGGATCTTTGACAACTCCTTGTCCATCGCGATCGCGCTGCCGAGATGCCCGCTGCCCGTATACGGCAAGCCGAACGAGTCGAGCACGGCCTGGATCGTTCCATCCTCGCCCTGACCGCCGTGCAGTCCGAGGAATACGACGTCGGTCTTGAGGTCCGCTAACCGAACGAAGTTGCTCGCACCCAGGCTTTCCAAAGTCGGCGGCGCCCGCTTCACCTTCGCCGCCTGGCGCAGCTCGGCCTCGCTCATTTGAGAGGCGGGGTCGATCACCCGCACCACGTGGCCACGCGCGCGGAGCGCGTCGGTCACGCGGAATCCGGACGCCAACGACACGTCACGCTCGGACGAGGAGCCGCCGAGCAGCATCACGATGTCCATCTAGCGGGCCATCATGAAGTGAAGAAGGTCAGACCGCGTGACGATGCCCTCGATGCCCGCGGCGCCGCGCACGAGCACGGCCGGGCTCGACTTGGACAACAGCTTGGCGACAGAGTCGGTACTCTGGCGCACGTCGACCTCGGGGAACGGTCCGTCCATGACGTCGCCGACCAGCCGGTCCAGCACCTTCGGGTCTGACAGGCCCTTGCCCGTAAGCGCCCACTCGCTGACCGAGCCGACGTTGCTCGGGCCGTCCATCACGGGGAGCTGCGAGACGTCGTGCAGCGTCATGAGGCCCAGTGCCTGCCGCACGCCCGTGCCCGGCGCGACGTGGACCACCGACGGCGTCTTTCCTCCGCCCTTTCGATCGAGCAACGCTCCCAGCGTCGTTCGGTCGGCGTCCAGCATCTGGTTCTCGCGCATCCATTCGTCATTGTACAGCTTGGACAGATAGCGCTCGCCAGTGTCACACAGGAACGTCACGACGAGCGCGTTCGGATCATCGATTCGCCGGGCCAATGACACCGCGACATGGGCGATGAGGCCGGACGAGCCGCCGACGAACAGTCCTTCTTCTCGGGTGAGCCGGCGCGCCATGGCGAAGCTGTCGCGATCGGAGACCGTGTGGTACTCGTCGACTATTCCAAGGTCCAGCGTTCCGGGAATCTTATCCTGTCCGATGCCTTCGACCTTGTACGGGGCGCCCTCGATTTTTTCTTTCACTCCGTCTTTCACCTGGTGCCAGGAGCTCGCCAGGATAGAGCCGGCCGGATCGCCGGAGATGATCTTGATATTCGGGTTCTTGGATTTCAGATAGCGGCCCACACCCGTGATCGTCCCGCCAGTGCCGGCCGAGGCGACGAAATGGGTGATCTTCCCGCCGGTCTGCTCCCACAGCTCGGGCCCAGTCGTCGCGAAATGTGCGTCGGGGTTCGCGTCGTTATAGAACTGATTCGCCAACATCGCATTCGGCGTCTCGGCCGCGATCCGCTTCGCCATCACGATGTAGTTGTCCGGATGATCCGGCGGCACCGCCGTGGGCGTCACGATGACCTCGGCCCCGAACGCCTTGAGCAGCCGCACTTTCTCCTGCGACATCTTATCGGGCATCGTGAAGATGCACTTGTAGCCCTTGACCGCCGCCGCGATCGCGAGCCCGACACCCGTATTGCCGCTCGTGCCCTCGACGATCGTCCCGCCGGGCTTGAGCCGCCCCTCTCGCTCGGCCCGCTCGATGATCGGCAGCCCGATGCGATCCTTGACCGAGCCGCCAGGATTGAAAAACTCGGCCTTGCCATAGACCGGCGTCTTGATCCCGCGCGTCAGCCGGTTGAGCCGGATCAGCGGCGTCCAGCCGATCGTGTCGAGAACCGACTCGTACGGCGTGCGATTGCGCTCGCTCACGGCTTCGGCACCGTTGACACTGTCGGCAGCGGTGGCGGCGGGTTGAACTGCACCGGCAGCTTGATCGACACCGCCATCGGATGACCCTGCCGGCGGGCCGGCGCAAACACCAGGTCTTTCGCGCCGTTCAGTGCCGCCGTATCCAGCAGCGGATAGTGCGACTTCTGCTCGAGCCGGGTCGACTCTGGTCGCACAGCGCCCAACGAGTCGATGAAAATCCGGAGCACGACGCTGTCCCGGGCGCCCGACGCGACGAGTGCGTCCGGGTAGTGAAACGGGACCTTCGTGTTCTGCATGACCGGAAGTTGGTCAGGCATCGGCACCTTGGACTCGGAGAGGGCGTCGATCGCCTTCTTGGCGTCATCCTTGGTGACGCACGCCGTCATGGCGAACACGGCGACAAATGCCCAGTGGCGTAAGCGCATGGCGCCGATAATCTACCCCACAGCGGGCGAAGCGCGGAGTGGTTACCTTGGGCCGTCATGCGATACCCTGTTGCGATCATACTCGCGGCCGCCCTCGGCACTCCCACCATGCACCCCCCGCAGCCTCCGACCCGCGCCACGCTGATCGTCGTCAACGCCCGCGTCTGGACGGGCGACCCGGCCCGCCCGTGGGCCCAGGCCATCGCCGTGCGCGGCGACCGGCTCGTGGCGGTCGGGACGAGCGCCGAGGCCGCAAAGTGGAAGAGCGATAGCACGCGGACGATCGACGCGAAGGGCGCGCTGCTCGTGCCCGGACTGATCGATGCACATGTCCACGCGGTCGATGCGGGATTCCAGCTTCGGTCCGTGCAACTGCACGACGCCATGTCGCGCCAACAGTTCGCATCGGAGCTCGCCGCCTATGCGCACAACCAGCCGGCCGGCACGTGGATAGTTGGAGGCCGGTGGGACCACACGCATTGGGGCGGCGAGCTCCCGACCCGCCAGTGGATCGACTCGGTGACGCCAAACAACCCCGTGTGGATCCAGCGCGTCGACGGTCACATGGGTCTCGCGAACACGGTCGCGCTGACCACGGCGCACGTCACGCGAACGAGTCACGTCGACGGCGGCGAGATCGTACACGATGCGAATGGCGAGCCGACCGGGATCTTGAAGGACAACGCGATGGGGTTGATCGACCGCGCGATGCCCGGAATGACGACGGAGCAGTACGACCGCGCGCTCGATACCGCCACGGCATATCTCGCCGAGCGCGGGGTCACCGCGGTCACGAACATGGGATACTCGTGGGCCGACTTCGAGACGTTCCGCCGCGCGAGCGCCGCGGGACGGCTCAAGACGCGATTCTACGCGGTCGTTCCGCTCCGCGACTGGGCCAAGCTCCGCGACACCGTCGCCGCACTGGGCCGCGGAGACGCATGGGTGCACTGGGGCGGGCTCAAAGGGTTCGCGGATGGGTCGCTCGGGTCGCACACGGCGTGGATGCTGACGCCGTTCACTGACGCGCCGAAAGACACAGGGCTTCAGGTCACGCCACCGGAATTACTGTACACCTGGGCCAAGGCCGCGGACCAAGCAGGCCTGCAGGTAATGGTGCACGCCATCGGCACCAAGGCCAATCGCTCGATGTTGGACATATACGAGCGCATCGAAAAAGAGAACGGTCCGCGCGATCGCCGCTTTCGCATCGAGCACGCGCAGCACCTCACACCAGAGGACATACCGCGATTCGGGCAGCTCGGCGTGATCGCCAGCGCGCAGCCGTATCACGCGATCGATGACGGGCGCTGGGCGGAGAAAATCATCGGTCATGAGCGCGCGAAAACGACCTATCCGTTTCGCACGCTGCTCGATACGCACGCGCGATTGGCGTTCGGCAGTGATTGGGATGTCGCGCCACCGACTCCCATCGAAGGGATATACGCCGCCGTGACGAGACGGACCCTCGATGACGCGCATCCGGACGGGTGGATCCCCGAGCAGAAGATCACGGTGGCCGAGGCGCTCGAGGCGTACACACGCACGGCGGCGTACGCCATGTTCGCCGATACGGAGCTCGGCACGCTCTCTGTCGGAAAACTCGGAGACTTCGTACTGATCGATCGCGATCTGTTCAAGATTCCGCCGGCCGAGATTCGTGACGCGAAAATCTTAATGACGGTCGTCGGCGGCAACGTGGTCTACGAGCGCGCGGGTGTACACTAGTCGCGAGATATCGGCGATCAGCGACTGCGCGACTTTCACGTCCGGGATGCCACGCGTGAGCACGACCAGTACGTACGTTTTGCCGCCGTTGGGATACACGATGGCGCCGTCGTGCAGGACGCCGGTGATCCACCCCGTCTTGTGCGCGACGCGTGTGCCCGGCGGGAGGCCAGCGGGAATCTCCGTGTCAAATTCCTGGCCCAAGAGAATTTGACGCATGGCCTCGCAGCTCTTTCGCGAGGCCGCGCGATTCTCGGCGATCGCCCGCATGAGAATGCCCAGATCACGCGCGGTTGTCACATTGTTGAGCCCGAGCTTGAAGGCCTTCCCGTCTTCGACGCCTCGGAGCACCCGCATGCGCGTGACGCCGAGCGCGTGCGCCGTCGAGTCGACCCACGTGGCGCCGACGAGCTCGATCACGGTGTTGGTCGCCAAGTTGCTCGACTTTTGGATCATGAGATCGATGAGCCGCGACAGCGGCACGCGTTGCCCGATCTCGTGATACAGCGTGCTGTCGGAATCGTCGGCGGAGTCGACTGAGAACGGCGAGCCGTCCGCAAGACTCGTGAACTGGTTCGTCACGAGCACAGGCTGATCCAACTTCAGCCGACCGGCGTCGATCGCGCGAAAAAGCTTGATCATGACCGGGACCTTCATCGTGCTCGCCGCGTGGTACACGGTATCGGCATTGATCGCCAGCGAGTCGCCTTCTGACAACCGCCGGTAGTACACCGCGACCACGGCGCCCGGCACCTGATCGATGCGCTGGTGCACCTGCTGAGCCAGGGTCGAGTCGACGGCGAGCGCGAACAGGATGGGCAGCATAATTTTGAAAAACTATGCGTCGCTTCGTCCTACTGCTGCTCGCGCCGGGCATGCTCGGCGCGCAGGCCCCGACTCTCGAGGGCCTTCTGGGTGCACCATTCCCGACCGAGCTCGTGGCATCGCCATCGGCCAAGGCCGTCGCTTGGGTTTTCGACAGCGCCGGATCACGAAACGTCTGGGTGGCCGAGGGGCCGGCGTGGACGGCGCGACGGATCACGCCGTACACCGGCGACGATGGCCAGGAGATCACCGGCCTGCGTTGGCTGTCGGACGGCAGCGGTGTCGTCTACGCGCGCGGCGGCGATCCGAATCGCGCGGGCGAGCTTCCGAATCCGACATTCGTGCCGGCGGGTGTCGAGCAAGACATCTGGGTCGCGACGCTGGGCGGCGGCGCGCCGCGTAAGCTGGGCGCCGGCAGTGAGCCCGAGCCTGGGCCGGGCGGCATCGCGTTCATCCATAAGAATCAGATCTGGATGAGCGGC
>DATHNL010000205.1:0-2762 GCA_035486035.1 Gemmatimonadaceae bacterium | reverse complement strand
GCCCATTGCCTCCAAGCGACGAAATTCATCCCAGTTCGCCCATCGCGGGACGAGATTCGAATTGGCGATCAACACGCGTGGGGCGCCCGGGTGCGTGCGGAATACGGCGACCGGCTTCCCGCTTTGCATGAGCAGCGTTTCGTCATCGGCGAGGCGGCGCAATGTTTCGACCGTCCGATCGAATGCGGCCCAATTGCGTACCGCCTTGCCCGTGCCGCCGTAGACGACCAGGTCTTCCGGGCGCTCGGCGACATCTGGATCCAGGTTGTTCATCAGCATGCGCATCGCGGCTTCCTGCTGCCAACCGCGGCAGGAGAGCTGCGTTCCGCGCGGCGCGCGGACGACTTGCTCAGACGCTAGCGTGGTCATAATGGTCAGAAAAGTCGAAGTGACCGTTGGCGATCGCGTCGGCCAACGCCGCCATGTCCGGGCTCGGCACGCGATCTTCGACGAGTGGGTCGACGAGCTCGCGGATCTTGGCGTGCGCGCGGCGAACGCCGACGCCCGGCGCGAGCGGGGCGCGATAATCGATGCCCTGGGCCGCGCACAGCAGCTCGATCGCGAGCACGTGCTGGACGTTGCGCACGATGCGGCGGAGCTTCGTGGCCGCACCCATCGCCATCGGGACGACGTCCTCTTTGCTCCCATCCGTCGGAATCGTGTCCACGCTCGCCGGGTGGGAGAGCACCTTGCACTCGCTCGCCAGCGCGGCCGCGGTGACCTGGACCATCATGTAGCCCGAGTGCACGCCGGGATCCGGAGACAGGAACGGGGGCAGCCCTTGATTGAGATCGGGATTGACCAGGCGGTCGATCCGGCGCTCGGACATCGTCGCCAGGTTCGTGAGCGCGATCGCGATATAATCGAGCACCATCGCCACCGACTGGCCATGGAAATTTCCGCCCGAGAGCATCGTGCCGTCGTCGAACACGAGCGGGTTGTCCGTGGCCGCATTCAGCTCGCGGCCGATAACCCCGGCGGCGAAGTCGAGCGCGTCGCGGACCGGGCCGTGCACCTGGGGCATGCACCGCAACGCGTAGGCGTCCTGCACCCGCGGGTCATTCAGCCGATGCGACTCGCGGATCTCGCTGTCCGCCAGGAGCGAGCGGAGCAGAGCGGCGCTCTCGGCCTGGCCGATCTGCCCGCGCGCGCGGTGGATGCGTTCGTCGAACGCCACGGGCGTACCCAGGAGGGCCTCGAGCGACATGGCACCCGCGATATGGGCCGTGAACCAGAGCCGGCGGGCGTCGATGAGCGAGAGCGCGGCGATCGATGTGTGGGCTTGTGTGCCGTTGACGAGGGAGATGCCCTCTTTCGGGCCGAGGACGACCGGCGCGAGACCGTGCGCGGCGAGCATTCGCGCGGCCGGGCCCGAATCGCCATTGCGAGCGAGAGTGCCCTCGCCGATCAGTGCCAGAGCGAGATGCGAGAGCGGCGCGAGATCGCCCGAGGCGCCGACGCTTCCCTGCTCTGGAATCGGTGGCGTGAGTCCCGCATTCAGCATTCCGATCAGCAGCTCGACGAGCGCCGGGCGACAACCGGCGAATCCGCTGGCCAGGACGTTCGCGCGCAGGAGCATCATCGCGCGGACTTCGCGTTCACTGAGCAGCGGGCCGACGCCGGCAGAGTGACTGCGGATCAGGTTGACTTGGAGATCGGCGAGCCGGTCGATCGGTATCGCCACTTCGGACAGCTTGCCGAAGCCCGTCGTGACACCGTAGACGACCTCGCGCCGGGCTACTATCCCGTCAACGATCGAGCGCGTTTTCTCCATTCGCGTGCGTGCCTGGGGGGCCAGGCGAACGCTCGCACTGGACTGCGCGACGGAAAAAACGTCGTCGACCGTCAGGGATCGGCCGTCGATTTCGACGGACTCTGTGGGGGCCATCGTCTAAAAAGCTCAGACGTGGCCCCCATCGATTCAAGGGCGCTTTACTTGCTCGAGATCAGACGGGTGACTGTGTGCGCCCGATGCAGCACGATCGGATGGTGCGCGATCACCTGGAAATTCCCCGGGATTTTGGCGACCGAGAACGACGGGTCGGACGCGCTCGGGGTAATGACCGTCGCGGGGGAGCATCCGCTCTCGTGTCCGCTCTTTGTCACCGCGGTGACGAAGTACGCGCGCGGCGTACCGTTCGCGATGCCCGTGATCACGAATCCGTTCGATACGGTCTGCCCTTCGAGCACCGTCGTCGTGCCCACGCAGGTGGCGCTGGTATTCGCGTCCGAGTACACGCGGTAGAAATCGAAGCGACTCCCGTTCGCTCCCGTGATGGAGTTATCGGGCCAGGCGAGCTCCGCAGCGGAATCGAGGGGCGTGCCGGTAAGGCCCGAGGGAGCGGGCTCGGTGTCAGCGGGGTTGATAAAGACAATGTTCGACGGCGCGCTCGAGACGCCATTGACGTCCTGTGATTCCACGAAGTACTGGACCTGTGGCAGGCCCGCGTCGTGGAATGTGATCGAGGTCGTCACCGCGCGTTGGACAAATCCGGCCGAGTCGGTGCTATCCGAGCCGAAGACGGCGAAGTCCTGGACGGTCGAATCCGGATTCGGCGGCAGCCAACTGAGCAGCACGCCGGGCTCGATGATGGAGTCCGATCCGATCTGCTCGCCGAGGTTCAACTGATACACGAGCCCGACCGGGGCCCCGGGAGCGACATAGTTGCTCAGCACATTGTTGTTGTCGTTATTGCACGCGGCGACTAGCGCAGCGAGTGCAACCCCGGCAGCGCGCCACGGACGTTTGCGGGTCATCGAGA
>DATHNL010000204.1:0-22107 GCA_035486035.1 Gemmatimonadaceae bacterium | reverse complement strand
GCCGGGAGAGCGGCGACACTGGCGAAGGGCGAAGCGGAGGTCCTGCCACATGCGCGGGGCTCCTACGTCAATTGTTGTGGTCCGGCCACACGGTGACGTTAACTCTACATAGACCTAAAGCGTTCTAGCAAAATAGTTTATATGATCCGTTTATGGCCGAGTCCGCTGACACGGTTTTTGCTCTAGAGACCCGGCATGACACAGCAGCCGCCACCGCCGCATCTCGAGCTTCTCGGTGCACCCGAAGTACGGCCGTTCGAGGACGCCCTCGCCGCCGCCCGGGCGCGCTTTACGGCCGAAGTCGAACGCCACAAAGAGAAGACCGTGTTCACCGATCAGTATTGGGCCGCGATCGAGAAAAGCGCCTCACGTGACTAGTGACGCTCGGCCAGCCCGCCTTTGGTCCAGATGATGATCGTCTGACAGGCGTCGCCGACGCGCTCGAACTGGGGCGGGAGCTCCTCGGAGTTGTAGACCTCGACGGCCGCGATGTCCGACACGTCGATGTATTGCTCGATATCGAGCGGCAGGAACGCGCTTTCGGCACGGCCCAAGTTGTTGGTATCCGCAGGGGCCTCCAGGTACTCGCGGTGGCCGTCCACATACAAATTCACGCACACGCCGCTGGCGCCCATCACGCTGGAGTGCCCGCGGCTTCCCATGATGATCGGCGGGTGGAACGAGTGGTCGACGTAGAGGCCCGGCACCGATTCGAACACGTCGGTGGCATTCAGCGGGTGCTTGCGGTCGATATCCTCGATGTCCATGAAGGTGCCGATGCCGCGGCGGCGTCGCTCGTTGAAACCAACGGCATCGTAGCCCGGCGCGAGTCGCTCCGCGAGGATATGAACCGTCGAGAGGACTGGTGGCGCGGGCCCCAGTTGTACGACACCCTGCCACGGCGTCGCCGCCGCGAGCTCCACGACCATCGTGGTGGGCGCGTAGCCGGCGGCTCGTACGGCGAGCGTCTGCGTACCCTCGGGCAAAGCGGCGAGGACGAACTTGCCGTTGTCGTCCGTGGTGGTCCGCATATCGGCATCGGCCACCTCGACGGTCGCGCCCGGCACCCTCTCGTGATGCGGTCCCACCACCTGGCCAATCGCGCGTCCCGTGAGCGAGGCCTGCACGAGATGCAGCGTCGGCAGCAGCACACCGCCCCGCGAGAGCTCGACTGACACCCAGCCGGTGGCGGCTTCGGCCCGCATCGCGCGGAGTCTTCCCTGTGTGACGCCTGGCGGGCTGCAGACGCGGAACCGTCCATCGGCGCCGCTCGTGACCTGACGGCTCATCGTGCGCTCGATCACGCCCCGGCGCTTGGTCGCATCGACTTGCTTCCACTCGAGCGTCACCGTGGCACCCGCGGCGTCACCGAGCACGGTACCGACGATCGCGGTCGGTTGGAGTCCCGCTAGCGCGCTATCGTCGGCACAAATGCGTTGCAACAGGACCGTCGCTGATGGCGTCGCAATCGTGAGGTGGACGGTATCGCCGCTCACGAACGAGATCGGCGATGACGCGACGCTGAATCCGAGCGCGTCCAGGAGCGGATGGAAGAGCGCGACGCGATGGGCGCCCGGCGGAATGCTGTCGATTCGGAACCGGCCGGCGGCGTCGGTCGTCGCCTGCCGCCCGCCGCCATCGCTCACGACAACGATGGCCTCGGCCATCGGTCCGCCCCGCAAGCTGTCGACGGCGACGCCGACGACGGACGCGAACTGAGGGAGTATGCCAACCGCGAGCGCGCCCCACAGCGCCATGACACTAATATTGGGCCTTATGCCCGATCACGCACGCATCGCTTTGCTTGGCGTTCCATACGACGCAGCCTCGTCGTTTCAGCGCGGGGCCGCGGAGGGCCCCGCCGCGATCCGGGACGCGTTTACGTCCAGCGCGACGAACGGTTGGACAGAGTCCATGGTCGATCTGCGGGGGCCGGGCATGTTGATCGACGCCGGAGACGTGGGCGTCACCGGCACGGACGACGATATCCGGGTGCGCATCGAGGCGGCGATGGCCGCGGTGATGGCTTCGAGCAACAGACCAATTGTGCTCGGTGGCGACCACTCCATTACCTATCCGCTCATCCGGGCCGTGCGGCGGAGGTTTCCGCGGCTGGCGATCCTGCTCATCGACGCGCACGGCGATCTGTACGACAATTTCGAGGGCAGCAAGTACTCGCACGCGTGTCCCTTCGCGCGGATCATGGAAGAACGGCTCGCCGATCGGCTCGTTCAGGTGGGCATTCGCACGATGAATCGTCACCTGAGAGAACAGGCTGATCGATTCGGCGTCGAGGTTGTGACAATGCGAGACTGGACCGACGGCCGGGTGTTCAGCTTCGCCGAGCCGCTCTATGTGTCGGTCGATCTCGATGGGCTCGATCCCGCGTTCGCTCCCGGAGTGGCGCACCGCGAGCCGGGTGGCTTCTCGACGCGTCAGGTGATCGAGATCATTCAGCGCGTGCGGGCGACCGTGATCGGCGCGGACGTCGTCGAGTGCAATCCCAGCCTCGATCCCGCCGGCATTACGCCGTGGGTAGCCGCGAAGATCGTGCGGGAGCTGGCGGCGCGCATTCTCGACCACGATTAAATTTTCGTCCCATGATTTCAGTCTTGAAAGGCATCCTGGCCCCCGTGACCACGCCGTTCGAGGCGGGTGAGGGGCAGCTCGCGATTCGCTCGTTCGCCGACAATATCCGCGCGCATCTCGGCGCCGGTTGCCATGGCATCGTTGTCACCGGATCGACCGGTGAGGCGGCGCTGCTCGACGAGGACGAGCGGCGGCGATTGCTGACCGCGGCGAGGGACGTCGTGCCGGCGGATCGGTGGCTCATCGCCGGCGTGGGGGCCGAGTCGACACGGCATACCATCCGGCGGGCGGGCGAGGCATCGTCGCTCGGCGCGGACGCCGTGCTGGTCGTGGGGCCGCACTACTACCCGGAGAGCAGTACTCCGGCTGCCCTACTCGCCCACTATCGGGCCGTGGCGGATGCCAGCCGGGCGCCGGTCGTGCTCTATAGCATACCGAAGTACATGCATTACGCGATTCCGCCCGCGGTTGTGCAGGAGCTGGCGCGGCATCCGAATATCATTGGCATCAAAGACTCGGGTGGGGACGCGGCGGTGCTGGCCGGATACCTCGAGGCGCAATCGGATACGTTCAGCGTGCTGACCGGGCACGGGGGGACGCTGGCGCGTGCCGTGGCCGCCGGGGTCCGCGGTGGCATTCTCGCGGTCGCGCTCATCGTGCCGGCGCTGACCGAGGCCGTGTGGGAGAACGGCGACCTGCAGGAGCAGCTAACGCCGGTCGCCCGCGAGATCGTCGGGGAGCTCGGCGTGCCTGGCGTGAAGGCGGCGATGGACGACGTTGGGTTGTACGGCGGGCCTGTTAGGTCGCCGCTTCGCGACCTCAGCGAGACTGATCGCGCTCGCGTGCGGCAAATTCTGGAGACCGCGCTCCGCGCTGTTCCCGCGTAGCGCGAAGTACGCAGCGCCTTCGGCGACCGCTACGGCCCGCTGGTGCATACACGAGCGGACAGATCGCGCTCGCGTGCGCCAGATTCTGGAGACTGCTCTCCGCGCTGTCCTGCGTCGCGCGAAGTACGCAGCGCCTTCGGCGACCGCTTACAGGGCCCGATCGCGCCGTGGCGGCCGAAAAGCGAGGCGTACCAACAGATCGCCACGCACATCGGATTCTGTCCTCGACGGCATCAGTGGGTCGCGCTGGCGCTCACGGCCGACGCTCCCGCGCACGCGAGCGGACATGACGCGTTGCATATCTAGCCTATATGACCCGTTTCGAGCGAACATGAAGCGTTTCACACATCTAGCCCATATGTGAAGCGATTTCGAGCGAACATGAAGCGTTTCACATGAACCTGTTTCCCATGAACGTGTTTAACATGAACCTGTTCGCGCGGATCGCTTGTGCACCGGGCACGCTGTGCGCAGTCGCCGAAGGCGCTGTGCACATCTGGTATCCACACCGAGTGCACAGTGATGCCTTGATGTGTCGCAGTACCGCCGCATCTGGTGTGCAGGAGAAAACCAAATAGTTTCCGTGACCATGGCTGACGCTTCGACCCCGGCGGGCATCTATCTCTGCACCGGGCCCTTGAAGCACTCATGGGTCGCCGCTGACGATGCGGCGAAATGCTGCAACGGGTTCGTCCGCGAGAAGCGCGTCACGCGTGACAACCAAGGCAACGTCAAGCTCGAGTTCTACTGGCGCCCAGTCGAGACGAGTGCGCCGACCGAGCCGGACGCGCTGACCGCCGAGATCGTTCCGCCGCTGCCGATGTCGGCGATCGAGGGCGTGGACGAGGATGAAGAGCCAGCGAGCGGCGGCCTGTCGCACGGGGCATTCTTTCGACGGGTCGCGGAGATCTCGGATGACAACTCGCCGATTTGGCGTGAGATGACGGCGGGACTGCTGACGCTGCGCCTCATCGATCGGTGGGCGACGCGCAACGTGACGGGACGGACGCCGACGCTCAAAGAGTACGTGCTGGTGCGACGCGCCATAGACGACGTCGATGATGATCGCGTGCACGAAGTCCTCCTGAAGATGACGGACGCGATGCGCGAGTTCGCGACGGAGGACGTCGGGTCGATCCCCAAGCTCCTGTTCGCCTACGGCCTGCTGCTCGAGGAAGCCGGCGAGTGGCCGCTGGCGATCGATGTCTACGAAACGCTGCTCGAGCAAGCGCATCGGCCCGACGAGCACGAAGGCATCCCGATCGTGTATTTGCGCCTCGGTCTCTCCCATCGGCAACTTGGCCGCATCTGCCAGGCGAGCGCGATCTACCAGCGCGGATTGCGCGTGGCCCGCATGTTGTCAGATACGACCGGCGCCCTCCGCATTCGCGTGTCGGAAGCCGACCTGGCGATCGAGCAAGGGGATATCGAGACCGCCACCGATATCCTCGACGAGGTGATCGCCGAGGCGAACCCCGAGCGCGAGGCTCACCGGGAGACGCGGGCGCGGGCGTGCCATGAGCGCGGCGCGATCGCCGTGCGGCTAGGGCAATACGAGGCAGCCGCGCCGCTACTCTACCAGGCGTTCGCGGGCTACGATGACGTCCGAGCGCAAATGCGGGCGCTCGCTGACCTGGCGAGCACGCTCTCGGCGATTGGCGCTCGTTCCGGCGCGCGGGACGCCCTGCATATCCTCTACGATATGACGGAGCAGCCGGACATCCGGCTCAATGCCGCGATCAACCTGCTGCGGCTGGCCGGGGACGATGGCGACGCGACCACGTTCGAGGAGTGGCGACGGGCGATCGAGTCCGGGCCTCTGGGGACCCGGCTCAAAGCGCAGTTCTACTATCGCCTCGGCGACGGGTATCGGCGCTTGGGGCAGCCTTCGACGGCATCGCTCGCGTACCGCTTATTGGCGATGTTGGCGCGAGATAACGATCTCAAAGACTTTGCCGCGCGGGCGGAGGAAGGGTTACGCAGTGAGCCGTTACCGCCGGTGCCCCAACTGACGCGGATCTCGGCACCCGTAGAAGCAGTGCTGGCCGCGCTAAAACGCGGCGCTGTCGTCGGGGGTCTGCCCACGCGCGAGCGAGGCCTGGCGTAGTCGCTCCATCTGCTGGCGCAACTGCTCCTGGAGCGCGAGGTACTTGACGCGCTGGAGCGGCGTCAGAAATAACGATAATTCCCGCTGCTCGTTCCGGGTGAGCTCCAGGCGCTGCCGCTGGAGATCGAGCACCGTGTCGATCATCGCCGCGAGGTGCTTGTCATCCGCGGGCGCGGCGCCCGTGACCTGATCGCGCATCTCGATGCGGATCGCGCGCTCCTGTTGATTGAGCGTGTTCCGTTGCGCGTTGAAATGGCGCGTCGTTTCCTGCAGCTGCCGCATCTGGACCTCGTTCAGGCCCAAGCGATCGCGCACGATCTGCTGCCAGCGCTGTCGGATTTGCTGGGCCAGCGCCTTCCGTTGCGGCGACGAGTCCTGACCCTGAGGCGCCGCGTCCTGTGCCAGAGCGCTGGTCGCGACCAACGACAGCGCCCATACGAGCCGAACGATCATTGGACTCCAGCAGCCGCGCGTATGCCCGACACCGCCGGCTGAGGCTCGGCCGACGGGACTGCGTCGAGCTCGTCCAGCTTGTCGAGCAGCGTCTGCATCTCCTTTTCGCTCAGGTCGTTCAGGTTTCCGCCGACGGTGAGTCCGGAGGCCTCGGCTGCATCAGCCGGCTTCAAGACCACCCGCTTGACGGCGGGCGGCTTGTCGCGCAGGACGCCTTGGAGCACGCCGATCGAGACGCCGCTCACGGCGATCGTGGCGATGGTCGCGGCGATCCGCCACGACGTGAACCGGCGTGAGCGTCGCTGGATCAGCGGCTTGAGCTCGATCACCTTCGAGGGCGGCGTCGGGAGTGCGGCGACTATGCGCGCGATGTCGACAGCCGGCGCGGTGAACGAAGTGAACGCAGCGTGCGCTGCGCGCACGACCGCCAACTCCGCCGCGCACGTGGGACACGCCTCGACGTGGGCCGTCACACGAGCCGCATCAGACGGGCTGAGACGGCCCGTGACGTGGTCGGGGAATAAGTCTTTGATTTCTTCCTGACACTCACGCATGTGGCACTCCCAGATATTCCTTCACGGCCCGCATCGCATGATGATAGTGCACGCGCGCCGCGCCTTCCGTCGAGCCGACGATGTCGGCGATTTCCTTGTACGACAACCCTTCGGTCACGCGCAACGTGAAGACCTCCCGCTGCAGCGCGGTCAACTGATCGACCGCCACGCGCACCCGCTCCTGCATCTCATCCGCCACGATCCCGTCGAGCGCGGTGTACTCACTCGCGGCATCGCCTTCCGCCACCGGCATCTTTTCCGGCCGCCGGCGCTCGGCGCGCCGGCGGTCGAGCATGAGCCGGCGTTCGATCGTGAAGAGCCACGTCCGGAGCGAGCTCTCGCCGCGGAATGATTCCAGCGAGTTGAACGCGCGAACGAATGTATCTTGTACCAGCTCATCGACGTCAGATCCAGTCATTCCACCCATCGCCGCCGCGAATCGTGACAACGCGGTTGCATGCCGCTCCACGAGCGTCGTCGCCGCCCGTTGGTCGCCAGCGAGCCACCGGGCAATCAACTCCCGGTCGATCGCCTCGTCTGACGCGGCGCCATCAGGTTCTGGAGAGACGCCCTTCCTCACAGGTCTGACGCCAGTCATCGGCCAACGTTAACGTTCATGAGTGGAGATCATCGCGCATCGGGGCGTCCCGCGCCAGGAGCCTGAGAACTCGTTACCGGGCTTCGAGTTGGCCGTACGGCAGAAGGTCCATGCAATTGAGCTCGACGTCCATGTGACGAAAGACGGGGTGGTCGTCGTGCACCACGACCCGAACATTCGGCACGGACCCCTAATCAATAGCCTGACGCTCACCGAACTGCACCGGTATCCGCTGGCGCCCGCGGTCGAGATTCCGACCCTGGCGGCGGTGCTCGACCGCATGGCGAAGGCTGCGCCGCCGCCCGTCGTGTATGTCGAGGTGAAAGCCGAGGGGATCGAGGAAGCCGTGGTCGAGGTGTTGGACTATGCGAGAGTGCCGACCGCGGTCCATGCGTTTGACCACCGGATCGCCGCGCGGGTCACCTCGATTCGGCCGAGCATTCCGACGGGGATCCTGCTCGACAGCTACCTCATCGATCCGGGTGGCGCGCTCCAAAACGCCGGGGCCAGGGACTATTGGGTCCAGTGGGCGTTCATCGACCGCGATCTCGTGCGGCTGGTGCACGACGCCGGAGGGCGCGTCATCGCGTGGACCGTCAACGAGCGTGCCGACTTCGCCGCGCTCGACGCGCTCGGCGTGGACGCGATCTGTTCAGACGTGGCCGGGACATTCGTCTAGCGCCTCTAGCCCTCGGCACGCATGGGCGGTAACATTGCCGCCCATGCATAGACTCCCATTGGTCGTGCTGTGTGCGCTCGCCGCATGCACGCCCGCGCCAGCTCAGGTCAAAACGGGCCCGGAGCCGGCGAAGCCGGACACGACGACCACGTCGAAAGCGACGGAGAGCAAGCCCGGGCCGGGCGCGCTCTCGGTCCCCAACGCGGATCCCTACCCGAGTACGTATCGGCCGTTCCCGTCGAAGACGACGGTCATCAAGAACGCGACGATTCTGACGGCGGCGGGGCCGACGATTCAGAACGGGTCGATCCTGATGCGCGACGGCAAGATCATCGCGGTCGGCGCGAGCGTGGATGCACCTGGCGATGCGGTGGTCGTCGATGGTACCGGGAAGTACGTGACGCCGGGGATCATCGATGTGCACTCGCACATGGGCGACTACCCTGCCCCGGGCGTCGATGCCAATTCCGATGGCAACGAGGCCACGGATCCGACCACGCCCTATGTGTGGGCCGAGCACTCGGTCTGGCCGCAGGATCCGCAGTTCGCGCGGAGCATCTCGGGCGGCGTGACGACGATTCAGGTGCTGCCGGGCTCCGCCAATCTCATTGGCGGCCGGAGCGCGATTCTCAAAGTGGTGCCGGCCCGCACGGTCCAGGAGATGAAGTTCCCCGGCGCGAAATACGGCATGAAGATGGCCTGCGGCGAGAATCCGAAGCGCGTGTATGCGATGCGCGGGCCGTCCACGCGCATGGGCAACATGGCGGGGTACCGCAAGGCGTGGATCGCCGCCGAGGAGTACCGGCGCTCATGGGACAAGTGGAACGCCGATCACAAGGGCGAGCCGCCCAAGCGCGATCTCGGCCTCGAGACGCTGGCCGAGGTGTTGCGGGGCAACATTCTGGTTCAGATGCACTGCTATCGTGCCGACGAGATGGCGCAGATCATCGACATGTCGCACGAGTTCGGCTATCACGTCCGCGCGTTCCACCACTGCGTCGAGTGCTACAAGATCGGCGACCTGCTCGCGAAGGAGAACATCGGCGCGGCCGGCTGGGCGGACTGGGGCATGTTCAAGATGGAGGCCGAGGACGCCGTGCGCGGTAACCTGGCGCTCGTCGATCACGCGGGCGCGAAAGCGATGATTCACTCCGACGATCCCCAGGGGAACCAGCGACTCAATCAGGAAGTCGCGAAAGCCATGTCGGCCGGCGCGGCCATCGGCATCCCGGTGAGTGAAGATCAAGCCGTGAAGTGGATGACGATCAATCCCGCGTGGGCGCTCGGGTTGGACGACAAGATCGGGTCGCTCGAGGCGAACAAGGATGCGGACGTGGTGCTGTGGTCCGGCGATCCGTTCAGCGTCTATGCGCACGCCGAGAAGGTCTGGATCGACGGCGCGATGCTCTATGATCGTTCGGATCCGGCGCATCGGTGGAGAACCGACTTCGACCTCGGGTACGTGCCGGCGGAGGCTGGACGATGAAATACACCGTGATCGCGCTACTCGCCGCTGCCACGGCGGCGCAGGCGCAGACGATCGCCATCACCGGCGGAACGGTGTATCCGGTGAGCGGCCCGAAGATCGAGCATGGGACCGTCATCATCCGCGACGGCAAGATCGCCGCGGTCGGCGCGAACGTCAGCGTGCCCACCGGTGCGCAGACGATCGATGCCACGGGCAAGTGGGTGACGCCGGGTCTCATTAATTCGGCAACCCAACTCGGGGTCGAGGAAGTGCAGGCGGTGTCGAGCACGTCCGACGAGCGCGCCTCTGGCGAAAACGGCGTCGCCGCGTCGTTCCGCGTCATCGATGGGTTCAATCCGCTCTCCACGCTGATCCAACCCGCGCGGAACGACGGCATTACCAGCGTCGTCGACATCCCGCAGAGTGGCGGCGTCATCTTCGGACAGGCGGGATTCGTCGATCTCGCGTCGAGCGACATGATCGTCCGGTCGTCGGCAGCGATGGTCGGGCAGTTCGGCAACACGAGCGCCGGGTTCGGG
Organism: Gemmatimonadaceae bacterium; assembly: GCA_035486035.1. Classification (GTDB taxonomy): domain Bacteria; phylum Gemmatimonadota; class Gemmatimonadetes; order Gemmatimonadales; family Gemmatimonadaceae; genus DASRDS01. The sequence goes on along the minus strand of DATHNL010000204.1, from coordinate 12,233 downwards.
CGCCGCGGGGGAGGGCCCGAAGGCTACACGCGCGGCGAGATGGCGGCGCGGCTGCGCGAGCTCTTCGACGACGTCAAGACGTACGCGGCCAACAAGGCGGCGTACGATCGCGCGCAGTCGCGGCCACTGTCGGCGAGTCGCGCCGATCTCGAGGCACTCATTCCCGTCGTCGAGGGCCGGCTGCCGCTCATCATGTTCGTCGACCGGGCGAGCGACATCAACGAGGCGATGGCGATCACCAAAGCGTACGGCGTGAAGCTCATCGTCGGCGGTGGCGCCGAGGCATGGGAGGTGGCGCCGGCACTGGCCGCGGCGAAGATCCCGGTGCTGACGGGCGCGTTGGACAACATTCCGAACAGCTTCGAGCAGCTGGGCCAGCGGCACGACAACATCGCGCTGCTCCGCAAAGCCGGCGTGAATGTCGCGCTCATCGGCAACGGGGGCGAAGAGGATGGGTCGCCGTTCAACGTGCGCAACATCCGGCAGGAGGCCGGGACGGCGGTCGCGTTTGGGTTGTCGTGGGACGAGGCGCTCAAGGCGATCACGCTCGCGCCGGCCGAGATCTTCGGCGTCGCCGACCGTCTTGGCACTTTGCAAACCGGCCGTGATGCCAACGTTGTCGTCTGGTCTGGCGATCCGTTCGAGTTCAGCACGCAGGCCGTGGCGGTCTTTGTGCGCGGTCAGCAGGTCAAGGCGCCGTCGCGCCAAGACCTGCTGATGGAGCGCTACAAGACGCTACCGCGTCCGACGTATCGCGGACCGTAACGGCACGAGACCACGCACGCGGTTGGCGTAGATGGGTAAGCCAGCCGCGTGCGGGTCGAACGCGAGCGTGGTCGGCGTGTTCGCGGAGAGTGTGACGACGTTGGTGAGCGGCACGACTTGGCCCGTCCCCGCGGCCAATTGCGCCGGCGTGAGGCCGATGATCGAGTTCTCGAAGCACACCCACGCGTCCCCGCTCACGTCGAACGCCAACCCCGCGGGTGCGGCCGAGAACTGCAGCGAATGCGCCGGCGATGGGGTGCCACCGGCGCTCAGTTGAGCGGCCGTGTACGCCGCGAGCACACCCAGCGTCGGGAGGCCTGGAGCGGCCGGCGGGATTGACGCCGTCACCCACAATGTGCCGGACGCGTCGAACGCCAGCCCTTCGATCGTTTCGTTGCTGCCGGTCAAGACGGTGTCCTGCGGGTCGATTCGCCCACCGCCGGCGGCTAACTGCGCAGGCGTGTAGCCGCAGATTCCGGATGGTCCGGCGACGCCGCCGATCGTGCACCCGACCCACAGCGTTCCGCCCGCATCGAATGCGATCGGGGCCGTGGGCTCGATCGTGCCGCTCACGATCACGGTGGGAGTGGCGATATCCCCGCCGGTCGCGAGTTGCTGCGGCGTGAGCTCGATCAGATTGGCGAGATCGGAGACCCACATGTTGCCATTGGCGTCGAATGCCAGGCCGGATTCGAGTGCCTGTCTCCCGCCCAGCGTGATCGTGACCGCTGGCGACGACAGATTGCCGGCCGCGAGTTGCGCGGCGGTGAAGCCACGCACCTGGCCGAGGAGCTGATCGGTCACCCACAGCGTGCCTTGCGCGTCGAAGGCCGCGCCGAGGAATGCGGTACCTCCCGACGTCGTACCAGAGGGCGTCAGGCTCTGTGTGCCGCCGAGGCGTAGTTGCGTCGGGGTGAGCTCTCCGATGAAGGACTCGTTCACGGTCATCACCCAGAGGCCTCCGGTGCCGCCGACCGGCGCGTACGACACCGAGACGCTCGCTGATCCGCCGGATGACACGCTCGCCGGGCTCCCGGTGATGGAGGCCGCGTAGAGCGTGGGCACGATCGCGTCCGGCGATTCGACGGTTGGCGCGGTGACCGAGTACTGGCCTGGCGCGAGTCCGGTCAGCGTCGTGGTCGATGTCAGCGTCTGCGTGTAGCCACTGGGTCCTGAGACCGTGACCGGGCCCATGCTCGTCGACGGGGACACGGTGACGGTGAGTGTGCCGGGCTGTGCGCACGTGACGACGATGTTCACGGCCACCGTTCCGTTGAACGCGAGACTCGTGTATGGCGTCGCGAGTGGCGCGGCGCATGATGCGGGCACGCCCGTGAGGCTGACGGTGCCTGAGCCGTTGCCGATCGGGACACCGCGAGCCGTGTACGCGCCCGCTGCACTCGTCGTGACCGCGGGCAGCGCAGCCGCGCCGGTCGGCGTCACAATCACACCGATGCCGGCCAGGCCGCCTCCGAGGCTGCTCGTGACCGAGCCGCTGACGGTGCCGGTTGGCGCGACGCATTGCACGACGATGTCGGTGGTGATGGACATCGTGTTCGTGAGACCGGTATAGGGGACGCTCGCCGGTGTCGTGCAGAAGCCCGGCAGGCCGCTGACGCTCACGGTCCCAACGCCCGCGGCTACGTTCGTGACCGTGTAGACGCCGGTGGCATTCGTGGACACTGGGCTCATCGCCGCGCCGCCGTTCGGGGTGACGACAACCATCGCGCCCGCCAGGCCGGCGCCGCTGCTGCTCGTGACCGTGCCGGTGACCGAGCCGGGAGGTCCGGCTGGCGTCGCGCAGGTGACGGTGACGTTGACGATGACGGTGTCGCCGCCGGTCAGACCGGCATAGCTGACGGGCGAGGGCGTCGTGCAGTTCGCGGGAAGAGCCGAGAGGGTAACGGTGCCGTCGTCCGTCGTGACCGGGACGCCGGTGGCGGCGAAGTTGCCGGTGGTCGACGTCGTGACGGCGCGGAGCGGTGTCCCGCCACCCGGCGTGACGACGACGTGGACTCCAGAGAGCGCGCCGCCTTGTGTGCTGGTAATGGCACCGACGATCGTGCCCGGGATGACTGGTGCCGTGGCCGTCGGTGTGTGCGCGGTGCTTCCGCATGCCGCGAGGAAAATCAATGAGGCCCAAACGAGTAAGTGTCTCATAGTGCCAGACACATTACCGGGGCCCCTCACACCACAATCACCAACAAATCAACAACAACAAGCCCGCAAAAAGTCAGGCCGCGGTGGGCTCGAACGGGTACACGCTCACCTTGAAGCGGAGCTTGTTCTTGTGCTCGAACTTCACGACGCCATCGATCAGCGCGTAGATCGTGAAGTCGGAGCCGAGGCCGACGTTGCGGCCCGGATGGACCTTCGTGCCGCACTGCCGCACGATGATGTTCCCGGCGCGGACGTGCTCGCCACCGTACTTCTTGACGCCGCGATATTGCGGATTCGAGTCGCGCCCGTTGCGCGAAGAGCCTACACCCTTTTTATGTGCCATATCAGCTTCCGAGCGCGATGTCAGTGATGCGAACTTCGGTGTAGCCCTGACGATGTCCCTGCTTGCGGGCGTAGTTCTTCCGCCGCCTGAACTTGAACACGACGATCTTATCGCCGAGTCCGTGGCGAACGATCTCGCCAGTTACGGACGCCCCATTGACGAGCGGCGTTCCCGTGTGCACGGTCTTGCCATCGGATCCGACGAGAATCTCGTCGAATCGGACGGACGCACCGGCCTCGCCTTCGAGGCTGGGAAGTCTGACCTTCTTCCCGGGCTCGACGCGAAATTGCTTGCCAGCCGTCCGAATAATCGCGTATGTCATAGCCCCTAAGGCTATATATGATAACACTCTTTGTCAACTTCATAGCCCTCGCTCTCCCAGGCCAGCCGTGCATCGACGGCCGGGTGCTGGAAGCCGAAGCGGACCGGCCCGTGGCCAAGGCCACGATCTCGGCCGCCTGGACCGAGGTCCGGGTCAATAAGAAGAAGCGGGAGGTCGACGAGATCCGGGTGGCGCGGGATACGACGACCGACTCGACGGGGCACTATCACATCTGTGCGACGGCCGGCGCGTCAGTGCTCGTGCAAGTCCGTGCCGGTCAGTCGAACGCGTACTACCCCCTGACAGTCGAGGACAGTGGAGCGGTTGCCCCGGATCTCAAGGTCTCGGCACACGATGAGCCCGACCGCGCGAGCGTGACCGGCACGGTCGTCTCCGAGACGGGCGCGCCGGTGTCCGGCGCGACGATCACGCTTCTCGGTACGTCGGCGACGACCCGGACGAGCACGGACGGCACCTACGGCATGCGCGAGCTCCCGGCCGGTAGCCAGATCCTGGTCGCGCGGAGCATCGGCCGCGGCGCCGCGGTGGTCGCCGTCGAGCTCTCGGGACGCAACCCGACGACGGTGGCCATGACGATGCAGCAGCTCCCGCCGACGTTGGCGGTCGTTGACATCGTCGCCGACCGACTGCAGCTCTCCGCCATCTACCGCGAGATCGGATTTACGAAGCGGCAGCGCATCGGCAACGGGAAGTTTTTGACGCAAGACCAGATCGAGAACCGAGGCGCGCTGCAGACGCCGGAGATCTTTCGAGGCCTACCGGGCGTGCGCGTGGTCGACGACCACTATGGCGTGCTCAAGGTCTATTCCGATCGGGGCCCCAGCACGATCTTGGGCTATGGCGACTGCACGGCCTACGTCGTCGACGGCACGATGATCGGCTGGGGCAAATCGACGGACATGCCGCAGGCAGGCACGAACGAGCCATTCGGCGGGCCGGACGAGCTGATGCTGCCGCCGCCTGGCCAGATCATTGCCGCCGAAGTGTATCAGTCGAACGAGCCGGCGCCGTTCGTCAACATGGGGCCGGCGATGCGGTGCCTCAAGATCATTCTGTGGACGAAGGCGCAGCTCGCCGGGCGCGGCTGACGTGGAACGGACAGGCGGCCGCGAGCGGGACATTGTCCTCAGGCACGAAGTACTGGCGCCATTCCCGGTTGGCGGCCGTCGCGTAGTGGGCGAGCTCGGGGTACACTGGGACGGCGTCGTACGCGGCCAGTTTGCGGCGGATCAGGTCTCGCGCGCGGCGTCCCTGTACTGAGTCACCCGCGACGACATCGAAGCCGTCGCGCGATTGGAACAGCAGCATGAACGAGCGCTCGGTTCGGCGACTCTTGCGCTTCGTATGCCTCGGCGTTTTGAAGTTCACGAATAGCGGGAGGCCGCCGAAGCAGTAGGACCACTTGGGGTCATCCGGGTCTTTCGGAATCCGTTCCGGCCATGGATGTGGGTCCTCGTCGTGCAGCCGTTGGAGCAGGCTCCACCCATACTCGAAGTACTCGCGCTCAGAGAAGCCGGCGAGCGGCGGCATCACCACCGCGAGCGGAGTGAGGGACGCAACGACTGGCTCAAGTGGGCGGAGAAAATCAGTGTAGGCGATCAGTGCGGCGCGCAGATCGGCAGGGTCGATAAAAGCATACAAGATCTCGCCGCGACGCTGAGCGACCGTGCCGAAGGTGCACGGGAACGCCTCGTCCAGCACCTTGTCGCGGATTTCCGCGTACGCCGCGGCGGCCCAGGGAGAGAGCTCAGCCCTCTCGACCTCGGCCACCCGCAACAACATCATGCAACGGCGTACTGTTGCGTGACGTCTCGCCCAGCCGACTTCACGACGATCTTGAATTCGTCCGGGCGCAACAACGGGTCATCGCGGAACTCGAGCGAGAACCCCGCGCCTTTCTCGAGCTTGCGCACGAGATCCTGCTCCTGCTCGCGCACGTACATCGCGACGTCCGGATGCAGGCGGACGACCAAGTTGTCGCGCTTGCCCTCGACGATGATGCGGCGCACCGAGCGCTCGACGCGGCGGACGATGGCTTCCGGCGTGAAGACGTGACCGGTGCCGTGGCATGTCGGACACGGCTCGGTCATGCTCTGCAGGTGACTCTGGCGCACGCGCTGGCGGGTCATCTCGATCAGGCCGAGATCGCTGACGGCGAATGCCTTGGTGCGAGCACGGTCGCGGCCCAGGTTCGTGCGGAGCTCCTGCAAGACACGCTCGCGATTTGCCTTGGCTTCCATGTCGATGAAATCGCAGACGATAATGCCACCAACGTCGCGCAGACGAATCTGGCGGGCGACCTCGCGGGCAGCTTCCAGGTTGGTCTTGAGGATCGTCTTCTCGGGATCCTTCTTGCCCGTGTAGCGTCCCGAGTTCACGTCGATCGAGACGAGCGCTTCCGTGGGCTCGATGATCAAGTAGCCGCCGGATGGCAGGTCGCAGCGGCGCTTGAAGAGATCGCGGATCTCGGTCTCGATATTCGCCTTGTCGAAGAGCGGAACGGGCTCCTCGTAGAACTTGACGCGCTCGATCAGGTCCGGCGCGATCCCCTTGAGGTACTCGACGATCTCGTTGAAGATCTGCTTACTGTCGACCGTCAAGCTGTCGATCTTGGTACTGAAGAGATCGCGGATGATGCCGCGCGTGAGGCTGGTCTCGCGGTGCACCAGCGCCGGCGCGCGCATGAAGTGGGTCTTCCGGTTGATCTTCTTCCAGGAGCTCATCAACGTGGTGAGCTCCCGCTTGAAGGTCTCTTCCGTCGCGTCCTCGCCGACCGTCCGGACGATCACGCCCCCCGAGTTCTCGGGCAACGCCGCGCGCACCATGTCGCGCAACCGGTGTCGCTCGGCCCGCTCGCCGATCTTGCGACTGATGCCGACGCGGGTCGCGTCCGGCATGTAGACCAGGAATCGGCCGGCGAGCGAGATCTGCGCGGTGACGCGCGGACCCTTCGTCGAGATCGGCTCTTTCGAGATCTGGACGATGATCTGCTGGCCGCGCTTGACGGCGTCCTGGATCGGCGGGGCCTTGGCCCGCTTGCTCTCGTCGTCGTTCTCGTCGTCGGCGCCGTTTTCCTGGGCGTCCTCGGACTCCGCCGCGTCCTCGTCGTAGACGAGGTCGGAGGCGTGGAGAAAGGCGCTTTTTTCAGTGCCGATATCGATAAACGCCGCCTGAATGCCGGGCAGTACGGCTTCGACCTTTCCTAGGTATATGTCGCCCACCATACGGCGGGCGTCGGGTCTATCAACCAGGAGCTCAACGAGCTGGTCGTCCTCCAAAATAGCGACCCGCGTTTCGCGCGAGGTCGCGTTGATCAAAATCTCTCTTTTCATCTGGGTAACGGGCGGAGCGGCTCGCCGCCTGAGGGTAGTCGGTTACGGCGACCCCGCCCGAAGCGGCGCAACATTTTGCGGCCCGGTGCAACACGGGGTTATCCGACCGATCCATCGGCTCCATGCGATGTAAACACACGCGGCGAACGCGCGAATGAAGTGCTGACTTCAAGAAACTGTCGTACTAATAACGACGACTAGCGTAAACAGCAAATAACTGACGCTAGGCGCGACCCTGGGGGCACCTAGTCGGCCAACTCCCTCAGGAGGTGGCGAGCGATCACCAGGCGCTGGATCTCCGAGGTCCCCTCGCCGATCTCGTAGATCTTGGCGTCGCGCATATACCGCTCGACCGGGTAGTCCTTGGTATACCCGTAGCCGCCGTGGATCTGGACTGCCTTGATGGTCGTCCGCATCGCCATTTCGCTGCAGAAGAGCTTGGCGATGGCGGCGGCCTTGCTGTACGGCCGCCCGTGCTGGGCGAGCCACGCGGCGTGGTACACGAGGTGCTTGCCGGCCTCGATCTCGGTCGCCATGTCGGAGAGCTGGAACTGAACACCCTGGAACTCGGCGATCGGCTGCCCAAATTGGCGCCGGATCGTGGCGTAGCGGAGCGCCTGCTCGGCGGCCGCTTCGGCGAGACCGAGGGCTTGGACCGCCATCCCGATCCGCCCGGAGTCGAGCGTGATCATGAAGTTCGTGAACCCTTCGCCTTCGTTCCCAAGGAGGTTCTCGACGGGTACCTCGACGTCCTCGAGTATCAGCTCACGAGTGTCCGAGGCACGCCAACCGAGCTTGTCCTCCTTTTTGCCGGAGCGGAAGCCAGGCATGGGTAAAAGCGAGTCGTCGTGGCCGACGCCGAGGGCTTTGGTGCGATCCAGGTCGCAGGTCTCCTTCGTGAGAATGAAGGAGCTGATGCCCTTCGACCCGAGCCCAGACTGGGTCACAGCGGTGACAACAGCCACCTCGGCGACGCCGCCGTGCGTGATGAAAATCTTGGAGCCGTTGAGGAGATAGTGGCTCCCCTTGCGCACCGCGGTCGTGCGCGTGCCCGCGGCATCGCTCCCTGCCCCGGGCTCCGTCAGGCCGAAGCAGCCGAACACCTTGCCGCTGGCGAGCAGCGGGACATAGCGCCGCTTCTGCGCCTCGGTCCCGAAGTTCACGATCGGCGAGGTTCCGAGCGTGGTGTGGGCACCGACCGTGATCGCGTGCGAGCAGTCGACTTTCGAAAGCTCGTGGAGCACGATGATGTAGCTCAGCACATCGAGCCCTGCGCCGCCGAGCTCCTCGGGCCATGGAATTCCCATGAGGCCCAGCTCGGCCATCTTCTTCACGTTGTCCCACGGGAATTCGGCGTTCGCGTCGAACTTGGCCGCGACCGGGGCAATGTCCTGTTGAGCGAACGCGCGGACCATCTCGCGCACCTGCAGATGCTGGTCGGTGAAGTAGAGCGTGTCGTCCATTAACGTGCACCACTGATAAGAGTCAGGAATTGCTCGCCATATTTTTCTACTTTTGCCGGGCCGACTCCGCGGACTTCGAGCAGATCGTCCCGTGACCGCGGGCGACGCACGGCCATCTCCTGCAGCGTCTTGTCCGCGAACACGCAATACGCGGGCAGGTGCTCCCGCCGCGCGATCTCGCGGCGCAGCGCGCACATGTCCTCGTACAGCTTCGCATCGCCCGCGGCGACCACCTGAACCTCGGCCCGTTGCTTCTTCGCCTTGCGGCGCGGGGCCTCGTGGTCCAGTACGCGCGTCGTCCCTCTACAGTTGTCGCAACCCGCACAGCGTCCCGCGTCCTTGAACGCCGGATCACCGAAATATCGCAGGACGAACGCTCGGCGGCAGGTCGCGGCGTAGGCGTACTGTTGTACCGCTTCCAGTTTTGACAAATCGGCCCGGCGCCGCCGGTTCAGGCCGTCCCAGTCGATGGTGAACGCGTCCAGTGGCGCATTGCGGTTGGTCACACCCGTGGCGTCAGACGTCGCCACGAATCCGGCGGTCTCCAGTTCCCTGAGGACACCTCTGACCTTTTCCACCCCGCCGAGCCCGGGCGGGAGCGCCATCAGGTCGATCGACACGCCTGTCTTCAAGGCCGGGCCGGCAATGCGCCAGATCGCTCGGAGAACCTCACGGGGGGACTCGGCGACGTCCGTCTTGATTTGCTCAGGCGACGCCACGAGGCGAACAACCGTGTGCGCGTCGCCTTCGGCGAACGCGCCAATGCGCGACAGGAGCCGCAGAACCGAGTCGACCTCCTGCGGCTTGCAGTCGGCGCGGTCGGCGAGTTCTTCCGAGTCCAGCGTGGGGCGGGCGCGCAGGAGATCATACACGCGCGCCACGAGTGGCTGATCGGGATACGCGCACTTGATGAAGAATTCGTGCGTGAAGCGATCCTGAAACGCGTGCAACAAATAACAATCGGCCGGTTGACCATCCCGCCCCGCGCGCCCGGCTTCCTGATAATACGCTTCGAGCGAACCAGGCATGGTATAGTGCACGACCAGGCGCACGTTGCGCTTGTCAATGCCCATGCCGAATGCGTTCGTCGCGACAACAGCCTTGGCGCTTTCGGACATGAACGCGTCTTGCACCTGATGTCGCCTGGCGTCGTCGAGCCCCGCATGGTAGGCGACGGCTGGGATGCCGTGCTCCTCGAGAACCGGCGTCAAGCGCTCGACCGCGCGGCGAGTCGAGGCGTAAATAATCGCCGGGGTGTCGTGCGACTTGAGCAGCTCCGACAGAACACGGTCTTTCTGGGCATCATTTCGGGCCGTGACGACATGATAGCTCAAGTTCGCGCGGTCAAATCCCGTGATCACGATCTCGGGATTCCGCAGGCCGAGCTGGGCGGCAATGTCTTTGCGAACTGCCGGTGTCGCCGTGGCAGTGAGGGCGATGACGGGGGGATCGCCGAGGGCGCTGCGAAGGGCCCCTAAGCGTTGGTAGCTCGGCCGAAAGTCGTGCCCCCACTCACTGATACAGTGCGCTTCGTCGACGGCCAGCAACGACACGCCAGCCGAGCAAAGCCGTTCGGCAGCGTTGCCAAAATCGAACCGCTCGGGCGCGACGTATAGCAACTTGAGCTCGCCGCTTTGCGCGCGGGCGATGCGATTGGCGATTTCCCGGCGCGTGAGCGTGCTGTTGATAAACGTTGCCGGGAGCTGCCGAGAGACCAGCGCGTCGACCTGGTCTTTCATGAGGGAGATCAGCGGCGAGACGACGACCGTGAGCCCCGGAAAGATCAAGGCCGGAATCTGGAAGCAGAGGGACTTCCCGCCCCCGGTCGGCAAGACCACAAGCGCGTCTCGCCCAGCGATCACGGCGCACACCGCGCGCTCTTGGCCGGGGCGGAAGGTCTCGTAGCCGAACGTGTCGCGCAGGATCTGTAGCGCGTCCATCAACGTAGCCATGCCCCGACGCTACATCCTCTCGCCCGAGGACATAGCATCGCGGCATCGCGCGTGTCATCGCTCACGCGCCGCCGGTTCCTTCGGCGAGGCGCATCGCCACTCGTCTTTTCACCCGTCCAATATACGAGTCCGCGTCGCCGATAACTTGCGCGCCGATGGCTAGTGGTCACTAAGTATCAGATTATCTTTATACATGGCTACTGACCTCAGCCGCACGCAGCTCGAAGGCGCCCTGGCCGCCCTCGGCACCACGTGCCGCGACGACACGACCATCCTGCTCGGGGGAAGCGCTGCGCTGATCCTGACCAACGCACTGGAGCGCGGAACGAACGACGGCTGGCTGAACGGAAGCGTGCAGAGTTACGTCGAGGTGTTGCCCCCGGACTACGATACCCGCGTCAAAACCCTGCGCCCGTTTGGCCGGCTATCCGTGTCACTCCTCGGCCGCCGCGATGTGATCGTGATGAAGTTCTTTTCCGACCGCCCAAAAGACCTGCGCGACCTCGAGCAGATCGCGCCGACGGCAGCCGAGCTGGCGTTCACGGCGCGCGAGTTGCCGCGGCTGGCCAAGATCGATCCCGTGAAGACGACGCGGATGCAGACGGTGCTCGATGCCTGGCCTGGCACGGAGGCGAAGTGAGACTGACGACGACCAATGACGCACTGACCGCGATCGCGGCGGACTGGGCGAGGATCGGCCTCTGGTTGAGCGTCGAAGCGGCCAGCGAGCCTGTGGATGTCGAGGCGTTGATCGTGCGCACGGCGCGCATGGCGCGCGAGGATGAGCGGCTGTTCGTCGGCGCCGCCTCCTGGCTCGCCGTGCATCACGGCTGGGTGAATAGCCGGCGGCTCATCGCGCTGATGACTGACTTGGCTCGCATCGACCGCGTCGGATCCGCGGTCGCCGGCGCACTGCTCACGCTCGCCAGCCGGGGAGCCAGCGGCTTGGAGACCGGCCGCGCCTCAGAGCTCGATGGTGCGATCGAGGCATGCCGACCGCTCGCGCGGCCGCGGCCGCTGTTCACCGTCATGGAGCGATTTCCCGTCTTACGATCAGATCTGCGCACCGCCGCAACGCCCATGTATCGCCGATGGGGCCTGTGGCACGACGACGAGTCCCTGAAGCTCACCGCTATCCGGCCGGCCGCGTGGCTGCTGCGCCACGTTCCCGAGCTCCGGGTGCGCGCCGTCGTCGGCCCGTCGCTCGAATCGGATCTCATCACACTGGCGCTGAGCGGCCCCCTGACCGCGCGCGACGTGGCCCGGATCACGGGCGTCTCGTACGCCGCGGCGCACGGCGCGGCCGATCGTCTCGTCGCGCGCGGCCTCCTCCGCCGACAACGCGCCGGCGCGCGCCAGATGCTGCGATTGACTGGAGTGGCGACGATTGCCATTCCCCGCTCGCCTCGCCGACTCAGTCACGCACCCCCGGCTCCGTAAATCGCCCACCGGGTCGCTTACAACCAAGCTCCCGCGAGCGACCGCTTCCAACTACCGGCTTGTCTAGCCCTCAGCGGACTGCACGGGCGCTTGCAGCTCAACTATCCTGTCTTGCACTGCCCAGCGACGAGGCTCTCCGCCATCGAGCACACAACGCTGCCGGCGAGCTGCGACCCAACGAACTCACGCGCCGTCGCCGCATGGCGAGTTCCACCGTTACCGACCTGGCCATGCTGCTGCAACATCGCGTCGTCCGAGACATCGTGATGGGCCGCGAATTATCGGGGCAAGCCTGATGGCGCCTCTACTAGTCGAGCGGCATCGAAAGAGTGTCCCTCTCAACGCCGCGAACATAGATTGTTGCGACGTGAGGCGCTCGAGGCTTGTCGTACTCGCGATGCTGATGACGGGTTGCATGACGGTGCCGAGCGGCCT
>DATHNL010000203.1:0-11074 GCA_035486035.1 Gemmatimonadaceae bacterium | reverse complement strand
GAGAGGACGGAGTTGGTGCAGGCGGCCGCTCTCGGGATGCCATACGACGGCGCGGAATCCCAGCACTTGCGGCGCATGACATGTCGGATCGTGCACCGCCGTCTCCGCCCACCCGACGACGTATCCGCGATTGTTCACCTCGGTGCCAAAGCTGTTATCGCCGCCGAGCGTCGGCATCGCCATCATCCGGCCGTTGTGCCATGCGAAACCGCGGCAGATATGGCCCGTGATCGTCGGGAAGAATGCCGAGCAGCTCCAATGCTCGCCCAGTGGCGATAGCTCGGCCGTTTCGGCGAACCCCACCACGGTGTTGTCGTTATTGAGCCCCGGCCACCCCACCTGGCTGTTCGGACCGCCGAGCGTGCCGAGGGATGTGACGACGCCATCGTGAAAGAACGTCGCCGTCTGGATGTTGTTCGCCTGATTGAATCCGGCGACCGCGCCCTCGTTGTTGATCGCGTTGCTAGAGGACATCGGCACGGTCACGATGTCGTATTGCGGGGCCGAGCTCTCACGGTCGGCACGTAGGGTTGGGGCCGTCGTGGTGGCGTCGTGACTGCTGCTACAGCCGACGAGCGTAGCGACCGCGAGTACATATCGCATGTGGCGCATCAGACTCTCTTGGAGAGGGATACGGCATCATGAAGCGCATGATCGGTCAACGCATGTCAGAAACGGACTTCAATCTTTTCAGTTTTCTCTGAGCGCGCGCACGGCGTCGACACTCCCGGCGCGACGAGCCGGGATGTACGCGGCGAGGCTGGCCACGGCGAGCAGAAGCGTGATGCCGATGGCGAGTGTCACGGGGTCGATCGGTGATACGGCGTAGAGGAGCGCGCGAATCGAGCGCCCTGAGATGAGCGCAACGATGAGGCCGATACCGGAGCCGATTCCGGCGAGCGCGATGGCTTCGCCGAGGATGAGGCGCCGAATCCCACGCGAGGTGGCGCCGAGTGCCAGCCGAATAGACACCTCCCGGGTGCGAGTGCGGGTCACGTGGCTCATGATGCCGAAGATACCGACGCCGGCGAGCGTCAACGCGATCGCCGCGAACATGCCGAGCACGGTCAGGACCACTCGCGACGGACGCGTGGACGTGGCGAGGAGCTCATCGAGCGTGGCCGAGGAGGCGATAGGCTGGGACGCGTTCACCGCCGCCAGCTCGCGACGCACGGAACCGAGCACCGCCCCTGGAGGGATGGCGGTTTGCACGACGAGCTCGACCCCGCCGATCGGCGACTGGGCGTAGGGCGTGTACAACTCCGGCTTTGGCGGCTCATCGAGACCCGCATCATGGACATCGCCGACGACGCCAACAATCTCCCGCTCGATGGGATTGCTGTCGAATGAGACCACGAGCCGCTGCCCGATGGGGTCGGCAGTGCCGAAGTACTCGCGCGCGAACGCGGCACTCACGATGGCGACCGGAGGGTGCACGGCGTCATCCGTCGCGACGAATGCCCGGCCACGGTGCAGTGGAATGTTCAGTGTGGCGAAATATCCGGGCGTCGTCGCCGCCGCGAGGACGCTGGGCCGCTCGCGCGCTGATCCAACGGGTCGCCCCTTGATCTCGAACTCGGCGTGATTGGTGGCAATCGGGCCGGCGAATGGCAACAGCGAGGTGATGCCGGCATGCCGCACGCTGGGGATTGTTGCCACGCGATCCTCGAGGGCACGGAGGAATGCCACGCGCGCCGTATCCGTCGGGAACAGGTGCTCGGTCTGAAACGTGACGGCGAGGATGTTCGTGGGCGCGAACCCGGGATCGACCGCGAGGAGCGCGCGGACGCTTTTCACGAAAAGCCCCGCGCCAACGACGAGCACCAGCGCCAGCGCGACCTCGCTCACGACGAGGACCCGGTGGACGCGTCGCCCCTTTCGCGGGCTTCGCGTTGGCATGAACGCCAGGGCGACGATGATCGCAACGGCGAAGAGCCCGACCGGAAGTCCGAGATGCAGCTGATCCGCACGCGGCAACAGGCCAGCGCCGAGCGAGCGGACCCACCCGAGGGCGAAATACGTCAAGACGATACTGAGCAGCAAGCCGACGCCGAAAAGCACGCTATGCTCGACCAGAACCTGACGCGCGATGCGGAAGCGGCCGGCGCCGAGCGCGACACGGATCGAGACCTCGCCTTCACGCTCCACCGCGCGCGCGAGCAGCAGGGTGGTGAGGTTCGTGCCGGTGAGCAGCAACAACAGACCAACCGACGCGAAGAGGAGCAGCAACCGACCGCGCACGTGGCCGACGATCTGATCGCGCACCGGTACCAGCGAGACGCTGACGTCGTGGTCGACGGTGGGATACTCTTGGGCCAGCGCGGCCGCGATGCGACGCATATCGCCACGCGCCTGATCCAGCGTCACACCCGGCGCGAGGCGGCCTATGCACAAGAAGTAGGCGGCATTGCGCTGCAACAGCTCCCTCGGGTCCGGGATCTTCGGGATCCAGACGCCAGAACCCGGCGGAAAACGAATGCCCGGTGGCATGACGCCGACCACGAGGACGGGCTGGTCGTTCAGGTTGAGCGTTTTGCCGACGAGGCTCGAGTCGGCATTGAACCGCGTGCGCCAGAGATTGTAATCGAGAACGACCTCCGCGTCGTGGCCCCGCACGTACTCTTCGGGCGTAAACGTCCGCCCGAGCAACGGCGTAGCGCGCAGCGCCTCGAAAAATCCTTGCGTGACGCGCCAGGCGGCGAAGCGCTCCGGGCCTTCCGGCGCCGCGTAGCGCACGCCGAACGGCTCGGCGACGGCCAACGCGTCGAATGCGTGCGTGCGGGCCTGCCAGTCGAGGAAATTTGGCAGCGACACCGGGGCACGATCGATGCCGTGGGGTATATCGGTCTGCCACACCGTCACCAGGCGGTCCGCATCGGCGTAGGGCAGCGGCGCCCACAACACGCCGTACACGACGGCGAACATGGTCGTCGCGCTCGTGAGGCCGATGACGAGCGTCAGCACGACGACGGCGGCGAATCCAGGCCGCCGTCGCAACGCCCGTGCGGCGAACACCAGATCGCGACGGAAGTCCTCGATCGGCTCGACGCCGCGGAGACCGCGAAGCGCGTCTTTCACGCCGTCGATCCGTCCGAATCGGCGACGGGCCGTGGCGGCAGCGGTGCGAGCGTCGAGCCCCTGCTGCTCGAGCTGCTCGGCCTCCAGCGCCAAATGCAATCCGATCTCGTCATCGAGGTCGCGCTCGGCCGCGCGGCGGAAGAGAATTGCGCGGATGCGCTGCAGGATCTTCGTCATGCGGGACTGAGCACCTGTGAGACAGCGGCGACGAACGCGAGCCAGCCACGTTCCTCCCGTTCGGATGCGCGCCGTCCTTGCGTGGTCAGCCGATACACCTTCGCTCTCCGGCCACCGACAACCGACCACTCCGACGCGAGCCAGCCCTCGCTCTCCAGGCGATGGAGCGCGGGGTAGAGCGACCCTTGGTTGACCTGGAGCACGTCGCCGGAGCGCTCGCGGATACGCCGCGATATCGCCCAGCCGTGGAGCGGCGCGTCGGCCAGTGTCCGGAGGACGAGCAGGTCCAGGGTGCCTTGCAGGCGATCGTCAGGGCTCATGCCCCTATTGTTGTCGGCAGGCGACAACAAGTCAAGCCTGCCTATATTAGGCCATGATTCTTCGCCCTAACGGGCCGACGCGCGTGGCGATCACGCAGCCCGACCACGCCGCGTTGGCTGCCCATATCATGAGGTCCTGGCGTGCCGACGGCCTGCCCACCTCGCCGCGGCGTGACGACATCCTGTTGGCGGTCGCCGAGCACGACAACGGGTGGCGGGAGATCGACGCTCAGTTCCTCCGCGATCCCGCCACCGGTGTCGTTCTCGATTTCATGACGGTGTCTGGCGACATCAAACGCGACGTCTGGCCGCGCGCGATTGCTCGGCTTGCGGGGACTCCTTACGCGGCGGCACTGGTCGCGCATCACGCCGCTCACGTGTATAGCCGCTATCGGTCCGATCCCGACTGGGCGGACTTCTTTCCCCTGATGGAGGCCATGCGTGATCGCTTCGCCCCTCAGCAGCAACTCTTGTCCGATTACTTGTTCCTGCGCATCGGGGATTTGGCGTCGCTGACATTTTGCACGGCCGCCGACATGCAGGTTGGCGAGTTCGGCTATATGGTGCGATTGGATGGGGATGATCTCATCATCGCGCCGGATCCGTTTGAAGGGTCGGAGGTGCCGTTACAGATCAGTGGACGCGACCCGCGGGACCCGGATACAATCGTGACCATTACTGGCGTGGCCCGAGGTGGCCGATGAGTGGTCCGGCCGATTACCTGGCAGCCGAGCGAACCTCTCTCGGCGCGGCGCTTGTTGCCCTCGGCGTGGTCGTCAACATCGGCTGCGCATGGAACTATCTGCGGCTGGTGCGAGAGTTGAAGGAGGGCAGCACGGATCTCGGCCGCGCCTCACGCCTCGGCGTCGGCCTGGCCGCTCTGCTCGCCGCGCTGGGATTCGCTATGGTTGTCGGGTTGCTCTTCTTCAGTCACGCCAACGGGGAACATGCACACATGAGCGCGGACAATGGCATCGTGACGCTGCCAAGCCAGCATTCGGTCGACGAGACAGTCGCGACCATCCAGCGTGAGCTACAAGCCAAGGGCATCAAGCTCTTCGCGCTGGTCGACCACAGCGGCGAGGCAAAGGCGGCCGGGCTCACGATGCCCAACACGAAGCTGCTGATCTTTGGCAATCCCAAGGGCGGCACGCCGCTCATGATCGCCAGCCCGAGCATCGCGATCGACCTGCCGATGAAGCTGCTCGTCGCCGAGGACGCGAACGGCAAGGTGTCGATCTCCTACAACGCGCCTGCATATCTCCAAGCGCGGCATAATCTGCCGAACGGGCTCGTGGCGGTTCTGGCCGCCCCGGATGCTCTCGCGAAGGGGGCCCAATGACTCGCTGGGCTTTTGCTGCCGTCCATCTCCTCGCGCTCGGCATCGGCCTGGGCGCGGTGTGGGCACGCGGTCAGATGCTCGGCGCGAGTCCTCCCGATCTTCGCCGGGCCTTTTACGCGGATACCTGGTGGGGGATCGCCGCGATCCTGTGGATCGGAACGGGGCTCATGCGCGCGTTCGGTGGACTAGAAAAGGGCAGCGCGTATTATCTGCACAATACGTTCTTTCGCGCGAAGATGACGCTGCTGATCACCATCCTCGTGCTCGAGGTCGCGCCTATGATTACGCTGATCCGCTGGCGTGTCCAGGTTGCTCGTGGCGAGCAACCGGACACGCATCTGGTCCCGCGCTTCGCGCTGATCAGTCGGGTGCAAGCAGGCCTGGTTGTGCTCATGGTGCTTGCAGCGACGGCGATGGCGCGAGGGTACGGCGGCTAGCTCGTCAGACTCCCGCCATGGCCGGCTGTTCGATGAACGCCAGAAGATCGGCGTTCAACATGTCTTTGTGCGTCGTCGGCAGGCCGTGCGGTGCGCCCTTGTAGACCTTGAGCACGGCGCCTTTGATCATCTCTGCCTGGAGTTTGCTGGCGAGTGCGGGCGGGACGACCTGATCGTCGTCGCCCTGAATGATCAACGTCGGCACGTCGATCTTCTCGAGGTCTTCGTGCTGGTCGGTCTCCGAAAACGCTTTGATGCACTGATAGACCGCCGGCAGGCCGGCCAACATGCCTTGCATCCAGAACGTGTCCTTGACGCCCTGCGAGACCTTGGAGCCGGGGCGGTTGCCGCCATAGAAGGTGTCGGCGTAGTCGATCCAGAACTGGGACCGGTCGGTTAACATAGCGGCGCGGAGCTGATCGAAGATCTCAATCGGCACGCCATTGGGATTGTCAGGCGTTTTGAGCAGGAGCGGCGGCACCGAGCTGACGAGCACAGCCTTGGCGACCCGGCTGGTGCCGTGACGCGCGATGTAACGCGCGACCTCGCCACCGCCAGTCGAGTGGCCGACATGAATGCAGTCGTGCAGATCGAGCTCATGTACGACCGTGTTCAGGTCGTCGGCGTACGTATCCATGTCGTTGCCGGTAAACGGCTGCGACGACCGGCCGTGGCCCCGGCGATCATGGGCGATGCACCGGAAGCCGTGTGACGCCAGGAAGTTCATCTGATCTTCCCATGCGTCGGCGTTGAGCGGCCAGCCATGGCTAAAGACGACCGGCTGTCCGTGGCCCCAATCTTTGTAATAGATATGGGTGCCGTCCTGCATCTTCATCATGTGGCTCATAGTCCCACCCGTGCTGGAGAGAGGACGGCGAAGCTACCCAAAGCACAGGGCGCCAGACAAGCTCAGCGCGCGGTTTTGAGCTCGACGACCATCACCTCGATGGGCTTGTCACCGGCGTTGACATCCGTGTGCATCTCACCCGGCGGATTCGCCGGGAGCCAATAGGCCTTTCCGGTCTCCCACTGGTGCGTCTCGGTGGCGCCGCCCTGGATGACGATGTTCATCGTCCCACCGGTCAAGGCGATAATCACGCGCGGATGCTCGTGGCGATGTAACGGAAGCGGCGCGTTCGGCATGACGGTCGACCGCCAGACTTTCACCTGGTCGTTCTCGAATTGCGGGACCCGTTGCGTCGTGCCCGGTTGCGAAAAAACAACTGCCGTCGCGGCGAGGGCCAGGCGCGTGTAAGATGAAAGCATGCATCTCCTCTTGATGTTGAGTGTCGGCATCTTTACGAGTCACGGCGATGTCGGCAAGCCATCGACGGTCGGTCCGGGGTCGGTCACATACGACGCCGCGACCGCAACCTATACGGTCACCGGCGGTGGTGAGAATATGTGGGGCACCGCCGACCACTTTCACTACGTCTGGATCAAAGTCTCAGGCGACGTCTCGCTCGAGGCGACCGTTGAATTTGTCGGCTCGAGTCCGGAGCCGCACCGGAAAGCGTGTCTGCTCCTCCGGCAATCGCTTGATCCCGACTCGCCCTACATCGACGCTGCCCGGCATGGCGACGGGCTGACATCGCTCCAATGGCGCGAGGCCAAGGGCGACGCCACCCACGAGATCCAGTCCAACATTCTCGCGCCGACCCGGCTCCGCATCGAGAAGCGCGGGGACTATGTCTCGATGTACGTCGACGGCGCCCCGGCGGGCGGTGCCACGAAAGTCCACCTGACCGGCGACTACTACATCGGCCTCGCGGTCACGGCGCACAACACCGGACGCCTGGAGACCGCGCGGTTTTCGAACGTCGTTCTCGGGAAACCGGCGTCCGGCTCGGCTACCACTCTGATTAACACGCTCGAGACGATCTCGCTCGCGTCGAAAGACCGGCGCGTGGCGTACGTCGTCGTGCAGCCGCAGCGCATCGAAGCGCCAAATTGGTTTCCGGATGACACTCGGACGCTGTACTTCAACACCAAGGGCCGCCTCTACACACTGCGCGACGGGCGCACGGCATCCGTCGACCTCGACCCGCTGAATAACATCAACAATGACCACGGTGTGACGCGCGATGGGAAATCGTGGGCCTTCAGCGACCAAACGAACAATCAGCCATCGCAGATCTACGTGAGGTCAGCGGGCGCAACGCGCCGAGTCACCCAGAACGGGCCATCGTATTTTCATGGGTGGTCACCCGACGGCCAGACCCTCGTCTATTGTGGTTTGCGCAACGGCAATTTTGATATCTATCGCATCTCGGTGAATGGCGGCGCCGAGACGCGCCTGACGACCAATCCTGGGAAAGATGATGGGCCCGAGTTCTCACCTGACGGCCAGTACATCTATTACAACTCGGATCGATCAGGATCGATGCAGATCTGGCGAATGAGGCCGGATGGGTCGGAGCAAGAGCAAGTGACCAACGACGCATGGGACAACTGGTTCCCGCACATCTCACCCGACGGCAAGTGGCTGGCGTTTCTCTCGTACGAGCGCGGCGTCGGGGATCATCCCGAGAACAAAGATGTGAGGCTCAGGGTGATGGACCTCGGCACGCGGGCGATCGACGAGCTGGCGAAACTCTTCGGCGGCCAGGGCACGATCAACGTGAACTCCTGGTCGCCGGACAGCCAGTCACTGGCCTTCGTCAGCTACCAGATCGTGCCGGAGCAAACGAGCTATCAATCTCGTTGAACGGGATGCCGAAGGAGAGCCGCGCGAACGTGCCTTTCTCGGCCATCTCCTTGGCCGCGTCGAGAAAGCCGGCCCATGCCACACGAGCCAGCGCCCCGCCGACGCTGATGCGACGAACGCCGAGTGCCGCGAGCTCGGCGACGGTGGCGACATCGCTGCCGACGAGGACGTTCACGGGCTTGGGCGCCACCGCCTGAACGACCGCCACAATTTCGGCCTTCGTCCGAATGCCCGGGGCGTAGAGGCAGTCGGCCCCCGCCTGGGCATATGCCGCTAGCCGCTTCACCGTCTCGGCGAGATCCGGCCGCCCGACGATGTAGCCCTCGGAGCGGCCGGTGAGCAGCACGCCGGTGCCACTCGCATTGACGGCAAGACGAGCCGCTCGCATGCGCTCGACGGAGAGCGCGAAGTCGAAGAGCGGCCGCGCGCTGTCGCCCGTCGAGTCTTCGATCGAGATGCCGGCGATGCCGGTCTTGAGCGCCATCGTCACATTTTTCGCGACGCCGTCCGGGTCGGTCGCGAATCCCCCTTCGAAGTCCGCGTTGACCGGGATGTCGACCGCGTGCGTGATGGCGCGGATGTGCGCGATGGCGTCGTCGAGCGACACGTGATTGTCCTGGCGGCCGAGTGACCAGGCGATGCCGGAGCTGGTCGTCGCGAGCGCGGGGAAGCCGAGTGAGGCGAGGAGCCGAGCGCTGCCGGGGTCCCACGGGTTTGGAATGACGAAGCAGCCGGATTGGTGCAGGCGGCGAAAGATTTCTATCCGGTTCATAACAGGAGCTCGGCTAAGAGTTCGCGACCGCGAGGCCAACAGCCCAAGCCGCTCTCGGCGTTGATATGCCCGGCCGCGCCGAGGTCGACAAAGCGGCTGCCCCACGAATCCGCGAAGAGGCGGGCGCGATCCAAGGTCGCGTACTCATCGTTGCTCGAGGCGACGACGATGCTCGGAAACGGAAGGGGGACGAGAGGGAGGGGTCGCCATCCCGTTGGCCCGATCGGATAGCTCGGTGCTTCCGTGTCGGACGGCGCCACGAGGAGCGCGCCGCGCACGCGGAGCGAGGTGGCCGCGGCCCAAAATGCCACGAGCGCGCAGCCGGTGCTGTGCCCGATGAGCACGACGTCATCGCCGGTGGCGGCGACCGCGGTTTCGAGCACGCCGACCCATTCTTGGCGGATGGGCGTCTCCCAGTCGCGCTGCACGACGCGCACGAACGTCGGGTCGTCGTGCTCCCACAGCGATTGCCAGTGCTCCGGGCCAGAGTCGTACAAGCCCGGCAGGATGAGCGCGCGAGTCATCGGGCCACGATGATACGCGCCCGACGGTCGGCGTACTCGCCGAATTCGGCCCGCATGGCCAAGAGATATAGTCGCTTGTCGGCCGGCCATGGTTCGATTATGCTGGAACCATGGCCGACAGCCCGAATATTGCCGCCGTCGCTTCGCTCATTGGAGATCGCGCACGGGCGACGATGCTCATGTGTCTCATGGCCGGCCGGTCGCATACGGCGACCGAGCTCGCGCGCGCGGCGAGCGTGACGAAGCAGACGGCCAGCTCGCATCTCTCGAAGCTCGTCGACGCCCATCTCGTTGCCGTCGAGAACATCGGCCGCCATCGCTACTTTCGCCTGGCCGATCACGACGTGGGTACCGTCATCGAGCATCTGACCGGTTTGGCCGAGCGGACGGGCGCCGTGCGCATCGACTCGGGGCCGAATGATCCGGCGATGCGCAAGGCGCGCGTGTGTTACGATCACCTCGCGGGAGAGCTCGGCGTGCTCGTCTTCGACAGCCTCACCCAGCAGGGAATGCTGCGCACGAGTGACGATGGGCTTGCGCTCACGTCCGACGGCGAGCGGTTCTGTGGCACCATCGGCATCGATCTCGGCGCGATGGAACGCCGCCGGCGGCCGATGTGCCTCCCCTGTCTCGACTGGAGCGTGCGGCGCCATCATCTCGCCGGCGCACTCGGCGGGGCCATGCTCACCCGCTTCTTCGCCCTCGGCTGGGCGCGGCCCCAGAAAGCGAGCCGGGTCGTGATATTCTCCGTCGTCGGCGAGCGATCGCTGCGCACCCGGTTTCGGGTACGATGATTTTCGTCTATCTAGCACTGGCGTTCGTTCAACTCTCGCCTCGGGATCGCGTACACGCTGCACTGGACTCGTTGGGCGGCGAGGCGCGCGCGCGATCGATCGACAGCGTCCGGATCGAAGGCGCCGGATACGCCACGGGCGACAATCTCACGACGTTCGCATTTGCCGAGACACGGGATGATCGACATCCCAGGTTAGTGCAGGATGTGACCGTGATCGTTGCACCAGGCGTGTCGCATCATAGCGTGCACACGCCGCACGATAGCGACGATTGGTTTACCGAGGCGCCGGAGAATGTCTTGCTGGCCGCGCTCGATGCGCCAGATCTGACAAGCGATGGCCCAGCCACCGTGAGGTTTACGTGGCGCGGCCGGATGGTGCGGGTTACCTGCCTGCCGCATCTGGCGGTCGAGCTCGACGGCGCAACGACCGTCTACTCACATTGGCGCGACCATTATCCGCGCCAATGGACCGTCAGTCGCGGCGGCACCGTCGTGGAATCGTTCACGGCGGACCGGGTGACTATTTGGTAACGCACGAAGTGTTCAATCAGCCGCCGCCCCTTGTCGACTACAACCTGTACGAGGGCGATCTCGTGCTCCGCGAGGCGGTGGCGCGCGAAGGGGCGGCTTGGGCCGAGGATCACCTTCGGGCATTTGGCCAGAGACTTGGCAGCGCCGAGGTCATCGAGTGGGGTGTGCAGGCGAACCGGAATCCTCCGGTCTTGCACTCGTTCGACCGCTACGGCCGGCGGCGCGACGCTGTCGAGTTTCATCCCACGTGGCACCAACTGCTGTCCCTCGGTGTCGCCGAAGGCCTTCACACCGGGCCGTGGAGCGAACCAAAGCCCGGCGCGCACGTTGCCCGTGCGGCCGGCGTGGTGATGCTCTCGCAGATCGAGGCGGGCGTGCAATGCCCGCTCA
>DATHNL010000202.1:0-2362 GCA_035486035.1 Gemmatimonadaceae bacterium | reverse complement strand
ATATAGCGGAAGGGTCCACCCCGGAACGGTGGGAACCCGAATCCGAAGACGGCACCAATATCCCCGTCCCGAGCCGAGCTGATGACGCCGTCTTCCAGGCAGCGAACCGCCTCGTTGACCATCGCCAGGACCGCGCGCTGCTGGATGTCGTCGTCGGGGATCGTGCTGCGCTGCGCGCCGGTTGGGAGCAGGGCATAGACCGACGAATCGACGCCTTTCTTCTCGCCGGCATCGTCGTACAGATAGAATCCCTTGCGGTTCTTGCGCCCGAGGCGGCCGGCGGCGATCACGCGCTCGAGTGAGGTCGAGGGCGTGAGGCGCGCGCCGAAGCTCGCGCTCATGATCTTGCCGGACTCCCCGGCGATGTCGAGCCCGACCTCGTCGATCAGCGTGATGGGTCCAACCGGGAAGCCGAACGCGACGAGCGCGCGGTCGATCGCGTCGACGGCGACGCCTTCGTCCAGCATGCGTCCCGCTTCATTGATATACGGGGCGAGTATCCGGTTGACGTAAAAGCCCGGGCTGTCGTGGACGACGATCACGGTTTTGCCGAGCCGCTGGCCGAGTGCGCGAACGGTCGACGTCACCGCCGGGTCGGTCTGTGGGGTGACGATGACCTCGAGCAGCGGCATCTTCGGGACCGGCGAGAAGAAGTGCATGCCGATCACGTGCGAGCGGTCCCGGGACGCGTCGGCGATCTTCGCGATCGGAATCGTGCTCGTGTTCGAGGCGTAGATCGTCGTGGGTGGCACCACGGCCTCGACTTCTTTCAGCACCGCATGCTTGACCTCGAGGCTCTCGAAGACCGCCTCGATCACCACCTGCACATTGCCGAAGCCCGTATAGGCTATGGTCCCCTGCACCAGCGACATCATATCGTCGAATTGCTGGCGCGTGATCTGCTTGCGGGTCAGCCGTTCTTTGATTACGCCGCGCACTGCCGCCAAGCCCTTGAGAACACGACCGTACTCGGTGTCCTTGAACCGGACATCGATATTCTGCTGGATAGCCACAGAGGCGATCCCGGCTCCCATAAAGCCCGTACCGAGCACCGCGATTTTTTTTGTCGGTGCACCCGGGTCCGATTTCTTCAGCGCGGTCTGCGCGAAGAATATGTACACTAAATTCTTGGAGACTTCGGACACGGCGCACGTGCCGAACAATCGGGCTTCGGTTGCGTACCCGTTGCCAGTATAGCCAGCAGCGACGGCTTCGATCGCGGCGATCGGCGCGGGATAATTCCCGTGCGTCTTCGCGCGAATCTGCTCCCGCGCCTGGCGGAAGATGACCGCGCGTCCGACGGGATTCGCCTCCAGCAGCAACCGCTGCGCCGCCGCACCCTTGGGCTTCCGCCGCACCGGCGGGCGACCGGCCGCGAATGCCTGCGCACGGGCCAGCGCGATCTCGCGCAGGATCGCCGGATGCACCAGCTCATCGACGAGTGCGGTCGACAGCGCTTTGCGTCCGCGCACGTTGCCGCCGCGCAGAATCATGTCGAGCGCCTGTTGCAGGCCGACGGTGCGCGGCAACCGTTGGGTGCCGCCGGCGCCCGGAATCAGGCCCAGGTTGACCTCGGGCAGCGCCAGGACTGTTTTCGGCGTGTCGGCCGCGATGCGATAGGCGCAGGCGAGCGCGAGCTCGAGGCCGCCGCCCAAGCACGCGCCTTGAATCGCGGCGATGAGCGGCGCGCGGAGCCGCTCGACGCGTTCCATGAGCGCGTGCCCCATCTGGCTCAATCGCTCGGCGTCCGCGGCGGTCGGGAGCGACATCAGCTCTTCGACGTCGGCGCCGGCGATCCAGACATCGGGCTTGCCGGAGAAGAGCACGGCCGCCTTGATGCTGCTGTCTTTTTCCAGTCGGTCGAGCACCGCGATGAACTCGGCCCGCGCCGCTGGCGCGAATGTGTTGACCGGGGAGTTTGGCGTGTCGAACGTGATCAGGGCGATACTGTCGCGGACATCCACCGTGAGGGCGGGAGCCACGCCGACGCTCATGCGGAGCGCTCCACGATCATCGCGTGACCCATCCCGCCGGCGGCGCACACGGTCATCATGCCGAACTGCCCATCGCGGCGGCGCAGCTCGTTGACGAGCGTCGTGAGAATCCTTGCGCCGGTCGCACCGAACGGATGGCCAATGGCGATGGACCCACCCATCACGTTGAGCCTCGCCCGATCTACAGCGCCGAGCGGCTTGGTCAGGCCCGCGCGCTCGGCCCAGTATTGGGACTCGAACCCGCACAGGTTCGACAAGACCTGGGCGGCAAACGCTTCATGCATCTCGAAGAGATCGATATCAGCCAACGTCAGTCCCGCGCGTCGCAACGCATCGGGCGCGGCGAGCACGGGCGCCTGCAAGAGTTG
>DATHNL010000201.1:0-10523 GCA_035486035.1 Gemmatimonadaceae bacterium | reverse complement strand
ACACCCCGACGCCGCGCACGATCTGCCGCTCGTAGCCGTGCATGAGGAAGCCGCCGCCCGCGTTCGAGTTCGCGTTGGCGACCGCCTGCTCGACCATCGGCAGCGTGACCCCATACGCCTGCATGCGCGCGGGATCGACGTCGACCTGGTACTGCTTCTCCTGTCCGCCGAACGAGACGATATCGGCGACGCCCGGCACGGACCGATACGCGGGATCGACGACCCACTCGTCGATCGCCTTGATCTCCGTTCGCGGCAGGTTGCCCTGCAAGGTGTACCGATAGACCTCGCTCAATGAGTTCGTGAGCGGCTGCATGCCGGGGCTCACGCCGGCGGGCATATTGATGCCCTGCAGCTTCTCCAGCGTCTGCTGCCGCACGAAATACTCGTCCGTGCCGTCGGCGAACGTCATGATGAGATCCGACAAGCCGAACATCGAGATCGACCGCGTGTCGCTGAGACTCGGCATGCCATTCAGCGCCCGCTCGAGCGGCAAGCTGACCAGCCGTTCCATCTCCTCGGCCGCGTGGCCGGGCCAGAGCGTAATGATCTCGACGTGCACGTCCTCGACGTCGGGGAACGCTTCGACGTCGAGCCCCAGGAACGCGTTGACGCCGAGGACGGCGATCAGCGCCGCGCCGCCGAGAATGAGCAGCCGCTGGCGGAGCGCGAAGCGAATGATGCGACGCAGCACGGGTCAGGACCCCGTGGTCAGACGGCCTTGCAACAGGATACTCCCGCGCGAGACCACGAGCTCGCCGGCCTTGAGGCCGTCGGTGATCGACGCCATCTCGCCGTCGTCATCACCGACGGTGACGGGCGTGCGGAGGAACCGCGTCGGACCGGTCTGCACGAACACGACCGTTTGCTGGCCCGATGTGACGAGGGCCGTCACGGGCACCGCAACGACGTGAGAAGTATCGGGCGCGTACAGCCGGACATCGCCGAACGTCGCGGCCTTGAGGACGCGGCCCGGGTTCGCCAGCGTGGCGCGGACGATCGCGGTGCGCGTCGTCGAGTCGAGCGCACCTCCCACATAGGTCACGATGGCATCGTAGCGATGATCCGGCATCGCCGCGGTCGTGAACACGAGGTGCTGTCCGCGGTGCACGTGCGTCAAGTTCTGCTCATAGGCCTGGGCGGTGACCCAGAGCGTCTCGAGCGCCGAGATCGTGAACAGCGGATTGCCGGCGTCGGCGCTGACTTCCTCGCCCGGGTTCGCCTGGCGATCCACGACCTCGCCGGCGATCGGCGAGCGCAAGACAAAATCACCCGGCGCGCTGTGCTCATCTCCCTGACCGCCCGCCAACTGCCGCACGCGTTGACCGGCGCGCTCGGCCTCGGCGCGATCCTGCGCGGCTTGGGCGCGCGCGTCTTCGAGGTCTTTGAGCGCAATGACCTTGTGGACGTAGAGACTCTCGGATCGCACCAGCTGCGTGGTGCTTTGCAGCGACGCGGCGTCGGCCTTCAGCTTGTCGCTCTGCGCCTGCGCGAGGTCGCTCGACACAATGTGGAGCAGCGGTTGTCCCGCGGAGATATCGTCGCCGGGTCTCGCGTCGAGCGTGCGCACGCGACCGGTGACCGGCGACAGGACGCGAACCGTCTTGTCTTCGTCGAGCAACAATTGCGCGGGGAGTGTCGCGACCACACGCTGTTTCCGCTCGCGGACCGTGTCGATCGAGAGAGCGGCCATCTCCGGCGGCTCCAGCTGCACGGTCCCCGGCGGTAAGGGCGTTGTCGTGGACGAGGGCGGCGTGTCGGCGGACGCGCCCTTATTGCACGCGACCGGGACAGCCAGCACGAGGCCCAACCATATACGACGAGCGGTCATTGGGGTGACGCCTCATCTGGAATCAGATCGCGGCCGAGGGCCCGGTCAAGCGAATAGGCCGCGACCCAATAGTCGTGCACAGCGGTGAGGTACTCGGTGCGAATGTCTTGGTTCGTACGAATCGCGTCCAGCACATCGAGCAGCGAGCTCGCGCCGCGCTCGTATGCGTATCTGGCGTTCGCCACGGCTTGGGCCGTCTTGTCGAGCAACCCGCCCTGGTACTTCCGAGCGAGAATAGTCGCTGAGCGGAGCGAGTCAGCGGCTTGGATGACGTCGGAGATCGCCTGACGGCGCGCTTCGTTGTCGGCCAGCTGCGCGACCGCGACGCCGGCCTTCGCCTTTTCGCGCTCGCCGCCGTACCAATCCCAGAGTGGGACAGGCATCGAGATGCCGAGGTTGAACCGCGAGCTTCTCCCGAACGGAAATGAGACGTCATACGGCTGAGTCGGCTGCCAGCTGAGTGAGAGGCTCGGATACGGCAGGAGCAGCCAATCTTGCTGGCCTTTAATGGCGCGACTCTGATCGAGCTGCGTATCGGCCGCCTTGAGGTCGGGTCGATCCACGAGTGCGACGGCGAGGAGACTGTCCGGCCGATCGACCGGGACGCCGACGGTCTCGAACCGCAGGACGCCGACAACCTTGAAGGCCGTGTCGGGCTGTTTGACGCCGATCAGAAGTTGCAGCGCCAGGCGGGCGGATCGAACGGTTGCTTGCGCATGCGCGAGCGCCGCGTCGGCCCGAGCGAGATTGAGCTCGCTCGTGACGACATCGGCCTCGGCGGCCGCGCCGTTCTTGAGGCGAGCCGAGTCGGCGGCAAGCAACTGCACAAGAATGTCGCGCTCATCACTGGCAAGCGACGCCAACGCGTCATCGAGTATCAAGTCGTAGAATGCGGAGCGGACGTTGAAGACGACCGTCCGCTGCGTGTCGTAGAGCGAGAACCGCGTGGCGCCGAGTCCCAAGCGCGCCGCCTTGATGCGGTAGTAGCGATTTGGGCCGATGTCGAGATCGGACGACAGCGCGTATTGGAATGGGAGGCCGGGTTGCACGGCCGCGGTGGGGTTCGTGAATGCGCGCGCGATGCCGAGCTCGCCGTGCGCCGAGTCGACGTGTAGTCGCGCCGTGACGATGTCCGGGTTCTTCGCGAGCGCATACTGGACTATCGCGTGTAACGTCGGCGGTCCGGCCGAGTCCGGCCGCTGCGCCGTGGCGACGATCGGGAGGGCGACCAGCCAGAAGAGACGCGTGCGCACGTGCGAAGGATGGGAATCGGATCGGAGGGCGACGACACCCGTCGTGGGGTTGTTACACTCGGACGTAGGTATAACAGCGGGACTGCCGGTCCCACGAGTGGCTCGGGTAATCTGGCTAATTGGTCGCCTCATTCGCGTCATCGTGATCATAAATCGGCAACTTCGTGCAAACTGCGCTCAATTTTGTGCACATTTTGCATTTTTTGGTTGACATGGCCGCAGGCCAGTGTCATAATGCCGATAATGCCTGACCGCGATCCCGCTCCATCGCTCGGCCTGACCGGAGCGACCGTCAATGCCATGGCGCTCATCGCGCCAGGCGCTTTCCTGTGGATCACGTATCAGCTCCAGGCCGCCGCCACCGCGCCGGATGGCTCGTCGGTCGCGACCGACATGTGGCCGGGAATCCTGCTCGCGCTCATCATCGCGCTGCTCAGTGCCGTGTCCTACGCGGAGTTGGCGCGAAAGTACCCCGAGGCTGGATTCGGCAGTTGCTACTACTTCGCCGGTCAGGCTCTCGTCGGCACCAAACGCTGGGCCAGACTCGCGAAGCTCGCCACCGGTTGGGCGGCGCACCTCTACTACTGGGTGTACCCGGGCACCATGGTCGCCTTCATGGGGACCCTGGTCGGCTACATCTACACCCAGGTGACCGGCGGGACGATGTCCACGCTGGCGCTCGTCCTCTTCTCCATCGTGTTCGCGCTCCTCGCCGGGTTCGTCGCCGTCCGCGGAGTCACCGGGTCGACCCTCACGTCGCTCGTCATCAACGTCGTGCAACTCGTGACGCTGGTCGGATTCTCGGTGCTGGCTTTTCTGTACCGCGCTACCCACACCGGAACCTGGGTATTCCAGAATGCCGTGGATGTCGTCCGGCCGCACAGCATCCAGGGCGTGCTCATGCAGTCCACGCTGGCGATCCTCATCCTCGTCGGATTCGAGAGCTGCACGGCGTTCGCGGCCGAGACGAGGGATGCGCGCCGCAACATCCCGCGCGCGGTCATTCTGTCGCTCGTGATTCAAGGCGCGTTCGCGTATCTCCTCGAGTATTTCGCGGCGAACTACGCCCAAACGAATATGACAGCGGCCGCGGCATCCTCGGCGCCATTGGGCGACCTCGCCGTTCTCATCGGGAGTCGAGCCCTCATGCTCTCGATTGCCGTCACGGTGGTCCTCGCGCTCCTCGGCACGACGCTATCCTGCATCAACACCGCCGCGCGGGTGAGCTATGCGATGGCCAAGGATCGCGAAATGCCCGAGCTCCTGGGGGCGCTCCACGGTCGATTCGCGTCGCCGGCCCGAGCCGTGTGGGCGCTCGTCGCATTCTCCTGCGTGATCGCCACCATCGGCGTCCAATCGGTGATCGGCCTCACGGGCATTACGCTGGCCTCGAACTTCGGGACGTTCGCCCTCTACGGGATGACATGCCTGTGGACCTACATGGCGTTTGCGCGTGATGAACAGCGACGGTTTGTCCGGCATATGCTCGTGCCGGTGCTGGGACTCGCCGCCAACGCCGCCATGCTGCTCGCGATTCTCTACTTCGCGGGAAAGGAGAAGTACATCTGCTTCGGGATCGCTGGCGGGTGGGCGCTCGTGAGCATCGCGTACGTGAGCGTCACGAGCCTGCGCGACCGGCGTCCGCTGCTCCCGGAGGCCGGCTGACCGTCTCGTTCGCGGAATTGACGGATGTCGGGCACCGGCGGCAGGTCAACGATGATGCGATCGTGTCAGCGCCCGCTGCCGGCGGCCTGCTGTTCGCCGTCGCCGATGGGGTAAGCGGTCTGCCCGGCGCGCGCCGTGCGAGTCAGACCGCCTTGGGGAGCTTCATCGGCGCGCTGGCTGGGGTGGCTGGGGTAGCTGGGGTGGCTGGGGTGGCTGACCGAAAACCGATCCACAAACGTCTGCGCGCGGCGGCCGAGAGGGCGAACCTCGACGTGCACGATCAGGCGCGAACAGACCCGGCGCTCCGCTCCATGCGCACGACCCTGACCGCGACCGCCATCGTCGGCGATGCGCTCGCCGCGGTCCACGTGGGCGACTGTCGGCTGTACCTGCTCCGCCGCGCCCGACTCGAGTGTTTGACGCGTGACCATCGGTCGCTGTGGCAGCATCACGTGCTCACGCGCTGCCTCGGCGCGGACCCCATCGTGCGCGTCGACGTCGTGCGCAAGCGGCTGCAGTACGGCGACGTGCTCCTACAGTGCAGCGATGGTCTCTACAATGCCGTCTCGGCGCCGCGCATCGCCATGGTGCTGGCCTCCGAGCCCCCGGCGGCCGCGTGCCACACGCTCGCCCGCCTCGCCCGCGCCGGCGTGGGTGGCGATGACGTCAGTGTCCAGGTCGCGCTGCTACATGCGTAAGTACCCATCCAATGATGGCGGCGCCACCGAGCACGCCGAGCGAAATCATCGCCACCCGAAGCCACTCCGGCACATCCCAGAGTGCGCGCTGCCGCGGAGCGGCGTGCGCACGATGAATTGACTCGGGATTGGCGAGCAACTCGCGCAACTCGGCCGCCGTCTGGATGCGATTCCGTGGATCGCGCTCCAGCGCCCGCATGACGATGGTTTCGACGTCCACCGGAATGTCGCCCCGAATGCGCCGCGGAGGCTTGATGTGATCGTGCAACTTGGCCTGGATGGCCGCGTACACGTTCTCGCGAGGGAAGGGCACGATGCCGGTGAGCATCTCGTACAGAATGGCGCCCAGGCTGTAGATGTCGGTGCGGGCGTCGCCCCGGCGCCCTTTGATCTGCTCGGGCGCCATGTAGTCAGGCGTACCTCCAGCGCCTGGCGAGAGAGCCGCCCATGTCATGCGACGCTGCGTCGTATCGAGCGCGATGCCAAAGTCCATGACTTTGATGTGCCCATCCGGCCGCACCATGATGTTTTCCGGCTTGAGATCCCGATGCACAACGCCATTCGCGTGCAAATACGCGAGGGCATCGGCGATCTCCACGCCGAACGCCAGTGCCGTCTCGACCGGCAGGCGTGGGGCGACCCGGATCTCGCCCTCGCGCTCCAGCACGTCGCGCAACCGGACGCCCTCGACGTACTCCATCGCGAGATACACGCGACTCTTCTGCTGCGGGAACAAGACCTTGATGACCGCCGGATGGCTCAAGCGCTGCCCGATCTCCTCCTCACGCCGGAACCGCTCGTGAAAGACGACATCGCTCTCGAACTGGAGGTGCGGTACCTTGAGCACGACGGTTCGGCCGGTGCTCACGTCGCGCGCACGGAAGATCGTCGCCATCCCGCTCCGGGCGACCACGTCGACGATCTGGTACTGGTCGAGCGTCTGACCAGGCAGCAGTGTTTCCACCACGGCGTACGATATTATGCAGCCTGAGAGAACGCTATGACTGAGCGTGGGCCTGATGCGGCGGCGACCCTGCGCGAGCTCGAAGCGCAGGGCGTTCGCTTTCTGCTCTTGCAATTCACCGACCTGCTCGGCGTGAACAAAGCCGTCGAGCTCCCGCTCGCGCAGGCGCCGAAGGCGCTCGCCGAGGGGGTCCTCTTCGATGGATCCGCGCTGGAAGGGTTCGCGCGGACCGAGGAGGCCGATGCGCTCCTCGTGCCGGATCTCGCCACGTTTCGCGTGTTCCCCTGGACCGAGCCGCCCGATGTCATGGCCCGGCTCATTTGCGACATCCGGTATCCGGATGGCCGGTCATTCGAGGGCTGCCCGCGCACCGCGCTCAAGCGGCAGATCGAGTCGGCCGGCCGGCTCGGCTATGTACCCCTCGTCAGCGCCGAGGTGGAGTTCTTTCTCTTCGAGCAAGGCACGGAAACGCGGGACGCCGGGAGCTACTTCGACCTCGGTGGCATCGACGAAGGCGAACGGACCCGGCGCACGATCTCCGGTATCATCGAGGACATGAAGCTCGGGCCGGCCGCGTCGCACCACGAGGTCGGACGTGGCCAACATGAAATCGACCTGGGCCTCACTGATCCGCTGTCACTGGCCGATAACATCGTCACGCTGCGATTCGTCTTGCGCAGCATTGCGCGTCGGTCCGGGCTCATCGCGACTGTGATGCCAAAGCCTACATACGGGCGGAGTGGCTCGGGCATGCACACGCATCAGACGCTGATCTCGAAGGGCAAGAATGCATTTTTCGACCCGAAGGGCCCGGAGAAACTCTCCGACGTCAGCCGGCGCTATATCGCCGGTCTCTTGCGCCACGCCCGCGGCTATAGCGCCGTCACGAACCCGCTCGTGAACTCGTACAAGCGTCTCGTCGGTGGCTTCGAGGCCCCGGTGGATGTGTCGTGGTCGACCCAGAACGTGTCCCCGTTGATCAGAGTTCCCGCCGACCGCGGCGACGCCACGCGCTGCGAAAATCGGCTGCCCGATCCTGCTGCGAACCCCTACCTCGCGCTCCTCGTGCAGCTCGCCGCTGGCCTCGATGGCATCACCGAGAAACTCGATCCCGGCGACCCGATCAACAAGAACATCGCGCGCATGTCCTATCGCGAGCGCCGCCGCTACCGGATCGACCAACTGCCGCGTGATCTGCACGAAGCGCTCGACTATCTGGAGAAGGACCGCGTCATTCGCGACGCGCTCGGCGAACACATCTACGAGCGCTACCTCGAGGCGAAACACGAGGAGTGGTCGGAGTACATCGAGCACGTCAGCGCGTGGGAGATCGACCGCTACCTCGGTCGCTACTAGGGCGAGGTCACGCGCACCTTGGCCGTGCCTTTCTTGCTCTCGACGGTCGCCGTGATGGTCACGAGCCCGGTATCGCTCGCGGGCTGGACGAGTCCCATCGGCGAGACCGTCGCGATAGCGGTATCGCTGGAGACCCAAGTCACCATGCGCCCGAGGAGCGTGTCCCCCTGCGCATCCTTCACGGTGTCTGTGAGCTGAACATGCTGATTCTTCTTCGTCGTAATCTGTGAGCTGTCGGGATCGACAATGACCGTCGCCACGGGCGCGAGCTTCACGGTGACGGCGGCGCCGCCCGTGACACCCTGACTCGAAGCGAACGCGGAGTCGCTGCCCGGCGCCACGCCGGTCACGATCCCGGTTTGAGCGATCCGCGCGATCGTGCCACCGGACTTTGTTGTCCAGGTGAAGGTGACGCCAGGGATCGGGTGATTGTTGATGTCGAATGCCTGCGCCATAACCTGTTGGGTCGCATGCGTGTTCACCGTGAACTGGTTCGGCGACAGCACGATGTGATTGATGGCGCTCGACACCGTGACCTTCACGCTGCCATGGACATTGTTCGACGACGTCGCGGTCAGCGTCACAGGACCACCTGTCGCGACACCGGTCACGGTCGCGGTATCGAGCTGCGAGCTCGGGTCAACGCCACCCGTGCTGACCGTCGCGGTTCCAGTCGCGCCCGACGACCACGTGACCGCGCGTCCATAGAGGACATTCCCGCTGCCGTCTTTCGACGTCGCCGTCACGACGGTCGTGCCTCCGGCCGCGATGGTCGACGATCCGATCGACACGGTCACGGACGCGACTGGCGCCTGAATCACAACGGTCGTATTCGTGTCGGCCTTTGTGCCGCTCTGGGCGATGATCTGGGCCGTGCCTGCGGTGACCCCTTGGACGAGCCCAGTGCTCGTCACGGTCGCGACGCCATTGCTCGTCGACGTCCAGGTGACGGTCGGATTGTTGATGGGATGCCCCAGCGAATCGATCACCGTCACGCTCAGCTGCTTCTGCGCGCTCACCGTAATCGTGTCTCGCTTCGGCGATATCGTGACCGAGCCAACGGGCACTTGGAGCACCGTGACAGTCGCGAGCCCCGTCTGACCACCGCTCGTGGCGCTGATCACGGTGCTACCGACGCCGACCGACTTCACGAGGCCAGTGGCCGATACCGTCGCGATGCTCGTGCTGAGCGACGTCCACGTGACGGTACGTCCGGAGAGCACGTTGCCGGCGGTGTCTTTCACCGTCGCCGCGAGCTGCACCGTGCCACCGAGCGTCACGCTCGCGCTCGGCGGCGTGATGGTCACGGAGCCCACCGGGACCGGCGCGACGGTGATGGTGGCTGATCCAGTCTTGCCACCGCTCGTGCCCGTGATGGTCGCCTGTCCGGCGCTGACGGCGGTCACGGTCGCCGTGAGCGGTCCCGTTGCCGCAACCGTCGCGACACCGGTCGCGTTGCTCGAGAACGTCACCGTCGCGCCCGGGATCGGACTGCCCGTGTTATCCGTCACCTCGGCCGTTAACGTCAGCGTCTGGCCAACGAGCAGGCTGGATGACTGTGGTGAGATGGCCACAGCGTTGATGGGTACCGCCTGTACGGTGAGCGTCGTCGTGGCCGACACGCCTTCAGACGTGGCGGTGATCGTGACCGACCCCGCTTTCTGGCCGGTTGCGATGCCGCTCTGATTGATCTTCGCCGTCGTTGTATCGGATGAGGCCCAGGTGATGACGCGGCCGGTCAACGGATCTCCGATCGAGTCTTCGGGCGTCGCGAGGAGTTGTGTCGTCTGGCCGACGATCACCGTTGGATTCTTCGGGGCGATCACGATCTTCGCGACGGGCACGGCCGTGACCGTCACCGCGGCATTCGCGCTGACCGAACCCGATGCGACGGTGATCGTCATCGAGCCTCGCTTCTTCGCGATGACGAGCCCGGCCTGATCGACGGTCGCCACCGTCGTGTCACTACTGGACCACACGACCGTGCGGCCGGTCAGTATGTGGCCTGCCGCATCCTTCGTCGTATCCGTAAACTGAAACGTGGCGCCGATACGGAGCGTGACCGTCGTCGGCGCAATGACAATCGATGCCACCGGCACGCCGACGACGGTGACGCGCGCGGGTTGCCTTGGCGACACGCCGGCGTAGCTGGCATCGATGGTCGCCGCGCCGACCCCGACGGCTTTGACCGTGCCCTGCTGATCGACCGTGGCGATAGATGGGTCGCTCGTGGACCAGAAGAGCGTGACGCCGCTGATGGACGCGCCGCCGGCGGTCACCGGTTGCGCCTGAATCGTCGCCGAGTCGCCGACGGCGACCGTCAGCGTATCCGGCGTCATGACGATATCGGCTACGCCGTGCGCATTCGGGCCGGTCGTGCTTGAGGAGCACGCCGCCAGCATGAGGACGTAGGCACAGCGACGAAATACCGCCATGCCCCTCTGACGTGCAGAAGTGATGCCGTGTTAGCGAAACTCGAGCCCAAGCCCGATGCCCACCTGCCCGTGGCTTGCAACGACGGTGGGCACGCCAAAGCGCGGGGGCAGGGAGCCGGATGTCGTCGGCGCAGCCGTTGTGTCGGTCAGGCGGGAGAGACCACTGGAGCGGTTATGGGCGACAATGGCGGCCTCAATCGCCCCTAACAGCGTCACGCCGGCCGCCGCCCCGATCCCCGCCGCCAGATTCTTCTGCTCGCTCGCCTGAAAAGTCTGCGTGTACGGGTGCCCGTTCCTGTCCGTGAAGGTCGCTGTCTTGGT
>DATHNL010000200.1:0-31547 GCA_035486035.1 Gemmatimonadaceae bacterium | reverse complement strand
GTTGCTGCCGCCTTCGGATGCGAGTGTGAGCTCGATCATCGAGGGGCTTCCGATGTGGCGGAACCCGATGCCATGGAAGCACACGACGCTGACGCCGAACATCGGCACGTGGGCCGAGACCGACGACATCCGCCCTGGGCTCGGTTGGCAGGGTTTGGAGCATCTGCAGAGTTTTGTCGCGCGCGGTGGCGTGGTCGTCACCGCGGGCGCGTTCACGGACCTCGCGACCCAGTATGGCCTCACGAACGGAGTCTTCGTGAATGACCCACCACATGGACACGTGGTCGGGAGTGTGTTGAGAACCAAGATCGTCGACGATGCCAGCCCGATCACGTATGGAATCCATGATGGCCTCGCCGTCTACACGGAGCAAGGTGAGAGCTTCGGGCTCTCGAATGTCCGTGGGTCCCGGTTCCGGCGCTTTGGTGGGGACAGCGCGCGCGGGACGGGGCGCGGAACAGCAGATGACCCCGACGTAGTCCAAGGTCGCCCGGCGATGGACACGGCGAATGCGGCGATCCCCGCGCCGACGACCGAGGCATGGATGGCCGCGCCGATCACCGAGGAGCAGGAACGCCGGCCGGTCAGCATTATCCCACCCGACCAGCGCCCACGCGTCGCGCTCCGGTTCGCGGACAAGAAATCGCTGCTCGTCTCGGGGCTGCTCGACGGCGGCGGTGAGATCGCCGAACACCCGATGGTCGTCGATGTGCCGGTCGAGAAGGGGCATGTCATCTTGTTCGCGATAAATCCGATTTATAGAGGTGAGACCGTCGGCTCGTACTTCCTCGTGTACAACGCGATGCTGAACTTCGACAACCTGAACGCGGGGCGGAAGCTCGACGCCAGATGAGGTACCCTAGCTATGGTGGATCATGGCCAACTTTACGATCAAGCTCGTCGACCACACGAGCTCATCCGATAATCTGAAGAGAAGGCTGCTGACGGCAATTCAGGGCCTGTTCACGCAAGTCTTTCAGGGCACGAACGATGGCGCGACCGTGTCGTGGGGAGATAGCGACCCCTCGGATACGCTGATCCTGCATTTCGTGCCCGACATCGCCGGCTCGTACATCGAAGCGCAGTGGCCCGGCGCGGCGATCCGTGGCGATGCCGGCGGGCATACGCGCACGCGCAACAACGTGACCGGCTCGGAGTTTTACAAGCACATGGTGATCAGCGGCAAGCCAAGCATGGTCAAGGACGACGCGTACGGGCGGCTCGCGTTCCACGAGTCGCTGCATAACCGAACGGGATTGGGAAACACCGAGCTCCACGGGCAGAACGGCGGCGGCGGGCTCGCTACGTCCCCGCCGGGCAAGATGCTCACGGATAGCAACAAGGACATGATGCGGAAGGGCCTCGCCCGCAGCGTTGCGCAGTTGCAATAGCGCCGCTTACAGGCGCTGGCCGAGGAGCGCGGCCAACCGCTCGCGGCGGCTTCGCGTCAGCCGCAATCGCGTGCCGTCGCGCAGGACGAGCACGTGCTCGCGGCGCGAGTACGGCTGGAGCTCGCGGACGCGCTCCAGGTTCACGATCGCGGACCGGTGCACGCGGAAGAACAACTCGGGGTCGAGCCGAGCCTCGAGTGCAGCCATCGACTCGCGCAGCATGTGCACCTTGCCGGCGATGTGGAGCTTCACGTAATAGTCGGCCGCCTCAATCCAGTCGATCTCGTCGGCCCTCAAGAACAACACGCGGCCGCCGGTCTTGACGAGCACGCGCATCACCTTCGGTCGCCGCTCATCGAGCAGTCGCGTGATCCGGCCGGTCATATCCTCGCCGCGGCGAGCCTTCGCCCTGGCGAGCGCCTCGGCGAACCGCTCGTCGTGAAATGGCTTGAGCAGATAGTCGACCGCGTGGACGTCGAACGCCCGCAGGGCGTACTTGTCGTACGCGGTCACGAACACCACGGCGGGAAGTGGCTCGCCCGCCAGCGCGCGGAGGACGTCGAATCCGTCGACATCCGGCATCTGCACGTCGAGAAACACGATGTCGGGCCTCGTCCGGCGGATGGCCTCGACCGCGCTCGCTCCGTCGCCGCACTCGGCGACCACCTCGACGTCGCGGTCAGCCGCCAGCAGCGCGCGGAGCCCCTCGCGAGCGATCGGCTCGTCGTCGACGACGACGACTTTCAGGACGTGTGCCACGGGAGTGTAATACTGGCCACCGCGCCTCCGCCGGGCGCCTGGGTCAGCGAGAGGACAGCCTCGTTACCGTAGAGATGCCGGAGTCGTTCCCGCGTGTTGGCGAGCCCTACGCCATCGGACGAGTCGACGGCGGGACCCGGACCATCGTCAGAGACCACCAGCGACAGGCTCGACCCGGCGCGCGCACCGGTGATCGTGAGGACACCGCTCGCCACTCGCTTGGCGATGCCGTGGCGAATCGCGTTCTCGACCAGCGGCTGCAGCACGAATCGCGGCACGTGCGCGTCGAGCGCCTGCGGCTCGACCGTCATCGTCACGCGCAACCGGTCGGAGAACCGCGCGCGCTCGATGCCCAAGTACCCTTCGAGGAATCGCAGCTCCTCGCGCAGGGGCACCTCGAGTCCCGGGTCGTCATCGAGCATCTGCCGCAACAGATCGCCGAGCTCTGCCAACACGGTCAGGGCGCGAGCAGGGTTCGCCGTGCGGATCAGCATCGCGATCGTGTTCAACGTGTTGAACAGGAAATGCGGATGAATCTGCATCTGCAGCGCGCGCAGTCGCGCCTCGGACAGCTGCACCTCTGCTTCTCGCCCCTTGCGCCAGTGCCCGACCGCAACCATCGCCGAGACCACGGCGGCGTACGTAATGAGATCGATGCGAAGCCAAGCGCGGGTGTAGAGCACAAACCCCTGTGGCTCGAGGGCCAGCCCGGGCACGAACAGCCAGCGGATCGCGTAGGCCGCCGCGACTCGCGCGACGCAGATCGGCACGGCGGCCAGCACGAGGACTGCGACCCGCGGTCGGCGAGTAAGCCAGAGAATCAGCGGCGTGATCGCGCCCCAAGCGAACCAGTAGATCAGCTGGCGGGTAACCGTATCGCTCCAGACAACATTGCGCTCGCCTTCGGCGATATTCGTGTAGTACTGGTGCACGGCCGACAGAAATCCCACGGTCGCGCACGCACCGATGATCCAGAGCGCCGTTATTGCCCTTCGCCGCATGGGACTAATCTGCGACCGGGCCCGGGTAAGAGCCACTCACGCTCGCCGTGCATAACGGCCGCTTCGCCGCACGCCGGCAACCGGTCGCCGCGGTCCGTGCCGCCTAGGCTGAATAATGCCTGTTCACGGACTCACTGGCACGTCAATGAAGCTGTCGCCGAACCACTGGATAGTGAGCGGCTCTTTTCCGTCGGCTACCGTCTCGTCGTTGACGTCCTTTCCGGTGCCGAAGTTGATCTGGCGGCCGGGTTCCTTGATGATGCTGAGCACGATGACGATCCGGCTGCCGGGCTCCATCTGGCGGCTCATGAGGCGGCCGCTCGTAAACTCGAGATGTGTTCGCTTCCCGGGGGTCAACAGGCGCCGCTGGCTGAGATCACCGACATAACTCGCGCGGGACCAGTAGGGTGCGAGTTGAACGTATTCGCCTTTTGGCGTGAGCTCGTACAGTTGCACTTGGAAATCAAAGTCTTTCTTGTTCGTGATGAAGTCCAGTGAGCCCGAGAACAGCCCGCTCACTTCGGTTGCCGTGGCGAAGGGCGCGCTTACCGTCTTCACGCTATTCCACGTGTCGATGACAGTATCGACGATGCCACCGCCGGGCGAGACCCGATCGACGTCACTCCGGTCCGCGAGATTCACGGTCTCCTTAGCCGCAGTCAGAGGGATGCGATGTGTGCCGGCGGACATGGCTGCGATGGTCGTAGAGTGCTTCCAGACGTTCGCACCCATGACCTCGTAGTTCACGGCACTCTGGAGCAGCGCAGGCTTGGGCGCGTTCTTGAAGATGTAGTCGAACCATTGATACCGGAGCTCTCGCAGATCTACCATCGCGACCGGGTCGAGACGATAGCCCGCGATGACGTTCGTATCCGGCCCACTCTGCGCCCGAAAATGATCGTAGGGCCCGATTACGAGGTAGTGCTCGGCGCGCGGATTGTACTTGTGGTGCTCGCTGAAGTAATAGAGCGCCGCGCCGGGCCCACCGAAGTAGTATCCGGCGGTCTGGAGCACTGCGACGTTCACTTTCGCGAATTCATCCCGGTACGGGATCATCGCCTGCCAGTAGGCATCGTAACTGGGATGGTCGAGCCAGCGATCGAAGAAGGGATTGGGCGTACCGTCGATCTTATCGTGATCGCGGAACGCGCGACCGCTGACGTACCAGTCGTGGTCCAATCGTTGCCATCGGGCGCGATCGTTGTACACCGCGGTGTCGTTGGCTTTCCCATTCGTCGTATAGAACGTCCACGGATACACGAACATCCAGGCGACGTTGCCTTCCATGGGCACGTCGATGCCCGGCGCCACCGGCGCTTGCGGCATGATGGCCTTGAGCGCCTTCGGCATACGCTTGGCGGCTGCCCACTGCGCGCCGCCGTTATAGCTCCCGCCGTACATTCCCACACGGCCATCGCTCCATGGCTGCTCGGCGATCCAGTTGATCACTGTCACGGCATCAGGTCCGTCGTTCTCGTATGGCACGGGCGAACCGGGTGCGCATTGCTTGCCGCGCGGCTCGGCTTCGACGCCGACGTAGCCATGTGAGGCGGTGCGCCGAGCCTCGCTCATGAGCGGGTTGTAGATGCTGAATTGGAGTAAGGTCGGCAGCTTTCCCGTCGTGGACCGCGGCCGCACGACAATGGCGGCGCACGCGGTCCCGATCACGACGTTCCGGTCGATGATATACCGCCGATCGTCATCTTCGTGAATGATCGCCGAGTACTTCTGGAACGTGTCGCGCGGCATGGCGCGGATGTACGCCTCCGCGCTCCGATCGTTCATGGCGGACAATGCGGCCAGCTGGGCCCACACAACGGCGGCGATCATGGGGTGCGAAGCGCGATGAGTGGCGCGACGCCGGATGCGCGCATGGCCGGCAACCAGCACGCGAGGCCGGAGACGCCGAGCAGCACGGCGATGACGCCGACGTATGTCGTAGGATCCAGTGATGAGATACCGAAGAGGAGCGAGGCGATCGCGCGGCTGGCGACGATCGCGCCGAAGAGGCCGAGTGCGATGCCCAACGTGGCCAGGGTCATACCCTGACGGATGATCAGCGTCACGATGTCGGACGGCGATGCGCCGAGCGCCGAGCGCAGGCCGATCTCGCGAAGGCGCTCGGTGACGCCGCCGGACAGCACACCGTAGAGACCGATCGCGGCGAGGGCCAGCGCCGCGAGACCGAATGCCTCGAAGACCGTCAGCGCGAACTGCCGCTTGGCTTCGGAGCGCGAGACGAGATCGTTCATGGTCGCGATCTGCACGATCGGCACGTCTTTATCCACCGACCAGATCGCGGCTTTGACGGCCGGCGCGAGCGCGGCAGGGTCGCCCTGGGTGTGCACGACGAACGACTGCTTGACGTCGACCCACACCCACTGCGAGGTGGTATTGTAGACGGCGTCGGTCTCGTCGCCGTCGAGCGACTGTTGCTTGACGTCGCCTACCACGCCGACGATCGTCGACCACACAGTGTCTGGGCCGAATCGGAGGCGCTGCCCGAGAGGATCTTGGCCCGCAAGGTTGCGCTTCGCGAACGACTCACTCACGAGTATGGCGTGGGGCTGGCCCGCGATGTCGTGCTCGTCGAGCAACCGCCCGCGACGGAGCGCGATGCCCATCGTTTCGACGTAGCCTGGACTGGCCGTGTATCGGAGGGCGCTGAAGTCGCCCGACTCGTCGGTCCGCGTGTTCGACTCCATATGCGCGCCGTATCCGTCGACCCGGCCGCTCAATGGCAACTGGCTCGTATACCCCGCCGACGTCACACCCGGTACGCGCCGCACGGCATCGAGCGCTCGCGTGAAGAATGCATAGCGCGATTGGGCATCTTGCACCTGCATCGTGAGCACGTGCGACGGGTTGAAGCCAGGCGGCACGCCGAAGAGAGACCTGAGGCTGCGCAGCAACAACCCCGCGCCAACGAGGAGTACCAGGGAGAGCGCGACCTCGGTTACGACGAGGGCTTTACGTATGGAGTGATGACGTTGGTGACGTTGGTGACGTTGCTGCGGTTGCTGCGCTTGCTGCCGTTGCTGCCGTTGCTCGCGTTGCTCACGTTGCTCGTGCTGCTCACGTTGCTCACGCTGCTCACGCTGCTCACGCTGCTCACGCTGCTGACCTGGCTGACGTTGCCGCAAGTTGGCCGTATTCTGCAACGCTGGGACCAGGCCAACGAGCAGCCCGCAGACGGTTGTTACGCCGAAGGCGTACAAGAAAACCGAGCCATTGATGCCTATGGCGTCCACGCGAGGCAGCTCGGGAGGGCTCAAGGCCACGAGTGTCCGCGTGGCGATTGCCGCGAGTCCGAGGCCGAGTATGCCGCCGAGTAGTGCTAGCAGCAGGCTTTCGGTTACCAGCTGCCCGATAATGCGTGCGCGGCCGGCGCCGAGGGCCGCGCGCATGGCGAACTCGCCCCGGCGCTGAACGCCGCGGGCGAGCAGCAAGTTGGTCACGTTGACGCAGGCGATCGTGAGAACCAGCAGAACCGCGCCGAGGATCGCGAGCAGCGCGGGCCGGACGCCGCTCGTCACGTCATCCTGCAGGGCGTGCACGGTCAGACCATCGGCGAGCGATGCCCAGGACGGTCGGACGAACTCGGGCGTCGGGATTCGCGCGAGGTCGTCGATCTCACGGCGCGCGGCGTCGAGAGTCACGCCGGACCGCAAGCGACCGATCATGGCCAGGTGATGGCCCCATTCCCGCGTGTAGTGGCTGCCGGCATCTCGAAAGAACGGCGCCGAGGATTCGTACTGAAGGAGTGACCAGACCTGTGCCGACGGCGACACGACGTTGTCGAACCCGGCCGGCATCACGCCGATCACGGTATAGCGATCACCGTCCAGCGTGATTTGCTTGCCAAGAATCGAGGCGTCCTTCTGCCATAGCGCATTGCTGACGAGGACGACGTTCGGCCCGTGCGGCCGGTCATCGGCCGCATCGAAATCACGCCCGAGGCGGGGCGTGATGCCGAGCGTGCGGAAATAGCTCGCGCTCACGCGTTGACCATCGAGTCGCTCTGGCTCGGCGCGACTGGTGAGCGTCGGCTGCCATGGCTCGACGACGGCGAGCGCACTGAACGATCGACTGCGGGCCCCAAGCTCGGCGTAGGTGCCGAACGTGACATCGACGCGACTGCCACCGGCGCCGCGGTCGGAGATCATGAGAATGCGCCCGGCATCGGGGTACGGGAGCGGCTCGAAGAGAATCGGGTACACGGCGCTGAAGATCGCGGTGCTGGTGCCGATGCCGACCGCGAGCGTGAGCGCGCAGACAGTCGTGAAGCCCGGCGACGCGAGCAGCCGGCGCGCGGCATAGCGCGTGTCCACGAGAACCTGATCGATCGCGTTCTCCCAGCCATACGATCGCACGTGCTCCCGCGCCATCGTCGCTCGGGCCGCCGACCGGTCCTCAGGCGCCATCTGATCGAGATAGTGCTGCACTTCGTCCGCGATATCCTGATCGGTCGCTCGCCGATGAGTCAGGACGCGCAGGCCGCGCGAGACGTGGCGCCAGAGCGACATCCGGTCAGCCCTCAGCCTTGAGCAACCGCATGACGGCGCCGGCGCGACGCGTCCAGTCCTCGGTCTCGACCTCGAGCTGCTTCTTACCGGCCTTCGTGAGCGTATAGAACTTCGCGCGCCGCGCGTTCTCCGTCTGGCGCCACTCGGCGTCCAGCCACCCCGCCCGCTCCAAACGTTGTAACGCCACGAGCAAGGAGCCCGGGTTGACCTTGAAGACGCCCCGCGAGACCTGCTCCACGCGCCGCGCGATGCCAAAGCCGTGCAGCGGCGCGAGGCTCAGCGTCTTGAGGATCAACAGGTCGAGCGTTCCTTGGATGACATCGGTATTCTTCTCTTCCATGCGAACATACCTAGCGGCTCTCCTCTTGATCGTCAAGATGGCGTCGGCCCAGACGCCGCATGTGCATCAGCTGCCCGCCACGCCCCAAACCGTGGCGTGGGGC
This sequence comes from Gemmatimonadaceae bacterium, assembly GCA_035486035.1. Taxonomy (GTDB): domain Bacteria; phylum Gemmatimonadota; class Gemmatimonadetes; order Gemmatimonadales; family Gemmatimonadaceae; genus DASRDS01. The sequence continues at coordinate 23,427 of DATHNL010000200.1, read as the reverse complement.
TACTATAGCGCCGCCGCACAGCCCGTCCTGCACGTGGCGTCCGGCGACATCGTCGTGGTCCACACGATGCTGACGAACGTGCCCGACCGGTTGGAGAAGGCCGGGCTCCCGCCGGCGAAAGTGCAGCAGGCGCTGCGTGACATCACCACGCAGGTCACCGACAAGGGACCCGGTGGCCACATCCTGACCGGGCCGATTGCGGTCGACGGCGCGGAGGTCGGCGACGTGCTCGAGGTCCGGTTTCTCAAGATCCGGCCGGACATCGATTACGGCTACAACGGCTGCAGCGGGTTCCTCAAGGAGAACTGCGCCGACTCCGGGCGCACGCGCATCATTCAGCTCGATACCGTGCATATGACCGCATCGCTAGGGCCAGACATCACCATCCCGCTGCAGCCGTTCTTTGGCAGCATGGGCAACGCGCCGCCACCGGACTCCGGGCGGCTCTCCAGCAATCCGCCCGGCATGCACGCCGGCAACCTGGACAACAAGTACCTCGTCGCCGGGACCACGCTGTACATCCCGGTCTTTGCGCCTGGCGCGCTGTTCGAGATCGGCGACGGGCACGTGGCGCAAGGCGATGGCGAGGTCGATCAGACGGCGATCGAGACGTCACTCATGGGGCGTATCCAGCTCATCGTGCGCAAGGACATGCATCTCACGTGGCCGCGCGCGGAGACGCCGACGTACTACATCACGATGGGGACGGACAAGGACCTGACGCAGGCCACGAAGGTCGCCGTGCAAGAGATGATCGCGTTTCTGACGTCGACTCGGGGCTTATCGACGATGGAAGCCTATCGCCTCGCCAGCATCGCTGCCGATCTGCACATCACCGAGTTGGTTGACGGCAATGTCGGCGTCCATATGATGATCCCCAAGGCGATCTTCAAAAAGCACTGAGAAAGTCGGCCACGACGTCGGGTGGGACGGGCGAGGTGAAGGCGCGTTGCGTGAGGATGATCAGCTCCAGGTCTTTTGCGGGGTCCACGCGCCACGCCGTGCCGAGTCCACCGTCCCACCCGTAGCGGCCGTTGGCGAGATCCACTTCGACGCCAAATCCCCAGCCGTGGTTGTGGAAGTATCCCGGCAGCCAATACGCGGTGGCCAGCCGCTGGGCCTGCGTGAGCTGATCGGTTCCCATAGAGCTCTCGCGCTTTCTGAACCAGTGCGAGAACGCCAGGTAATCATCGATCGTCGACACGAGGCCGCCCGATCCAGATGGGAACGCCGGTGGCCGGCTCCACTGGCCGCCCTCTGCCTCGTCGTAGACCGAGAGATCGCCTGAGTAACTCGTCAGAAGGCGACCCACGTCAGCCGGTGGCACGCTGAAGCCGGTGTCCTTCATGCCGAGCGGCCCGAAGATGCGCTCGCGGAAGAACACATCGAGCGGCTTGCCCGACGCGCGAGCGATGAGAACGCCGAGCACGTCGCTGCCAGTGTCGTACATCCACTGCTCGCCCGGTTGCGTCATGAGCGGCAGCGTGCCGAGCCGGCGGATCCATTCGTCGGGTGCGGGTTGCTCTTGGGGATGCGGAGGCCCAAGCCGAATGTCGAGCGCGGCGGCGGCGCGCTGAATGGGCCATGTGCCGGGCGGCACCAGCGGAACGCCAAATCCCCAGGTGAACGTCAGCAGATCACGCGCGGTGATCGGGCGCCGGGCCGGAACGGTGTCGTCGATCGGTGCGTCGACATGACGCAGTACTTGCCGGTTGGCGAGCTCCGGCAATAGCCGATCGATGGGCTCGTCGAGCGCGATCGCGCCTTCGTCCACGAGGATCATCGTCGCCGCGGCGGTGATCGGCTTCGTCATCGACGAGATACGAACGATGGCGTCGCGCGGAACGCCGATCGTGTCGACCCGCGTCTCGCCACGCTGGGTCACTGCCGTAATGCGACCCGCGTTCACGGCGCGACGATCGGCGCGGTCAGGGTCTTGTATCCGTCGCTCGAGCGGCCGTAGACAAAAACGATGTACCGCTGACCCGCTGAGACGGTCACGGTGCTCGTGCCGACCGGGGTCTTCCCGGTGCAGTTGTTGATGCCGCTCGGTGCAGTGACGAGACCGATCGTGTGCGAGCCGGGTGTCACCAGGTAGTGCTGCTCCGTGCCGAGGGCCATCGGGATCTTCGCTCTCGGGTCGTTCGTCGCGATCGGGCACGCGCCGTCGACGACCAGGTAGAAATACGGCAGTGAGTCGGCGCTGACGTTGGCCTGCAACCCGATCAGGAGCGCCTGCCCCGCGGGCACCGCGCGCGATGAGTCGATCCAGTGCGGGTTCCGGTCGCCGGCTTCGGCGAGCGCCGGGAACGCGAGGCCATTCAGCATCTTCGAGGGTCCGAGCGCGATGGTCATCTGATCCGTCGCCTTGAATCCCGAGTTGTCGATGCTGCTGTTGAAGGGGGCTTGCGGCGTCTTCGTCCCGGCCGCGAACACGTACAGGTTGCTCGGGTAGCCGGGATCGGCACCGCGTGGCGATACGTAGTCAGAGAGCTGGCCGTAAGCGAGATTCGCGATCAGCGGCGCCGTCGTCGAGTCAGGATTCCGAATATCGTAGAGATCGACGGGGCCGCTTGGCTGACCCCCCAGGTCCAGCATATTCGCGACGCGGATTTTCCCCGTCGGGGGGCCGTATTTGTGGCCTGACGATTTGCGCTGCCGCAGCTCGGCCACAGCCCGGCTGAAGCTCGAGTCCATCTGCGCCTTCGTGTCCGACGCCGGCGCGTCTTTTTTGCCGCCGCATGCCAGAAGCGCGATGAGGACCAGCGGGAGGCAGCGCATAAGCCTCAATCGTATCGCAACGCCCGCATGGGATCAATGCGGCTGGCCCGCATGGCGGGCACGAGGCCGGCGGCCATCGCGACGAGCGTCAGGAGGGCCGCTGATGCCGCGAAGACCAGGGGGTCGTCCCCTTCCAAGTGATACAACAGGGCCGCGGCGCCTCGACCCAACACGAACGCACCGGCTATCCCGATCACACCGCCGATCGCCGTCATCATGCCCACCTGGCGCAGCACCATGCCGCGCACGCGGCCGCGGTCGGCGCCGAGGGCCATGCGCACGCCAATCTCCCGCGTGCGCTGGGTCACGGAGTACGCCAGCACGCCGTACAGGCCGATCGCCGCGAGCAGCGTGGCCAGCATGGCGAACGCCGCCGATGTCGTCGACATCATGCGCTCCAGGAAAACGTTTTCCCGTACCTGCTGCGGCAGCGTCTTGAGGTCTTCGATCGGGAGCTTGGGATCGAGGCCGCGCATCGTTTCGCGAATGGCGCGCACCGTCTCGGTCGTTGGTAGCGCGGTCCGCACATAAAAGCTGGTCGTACTCGACAGCCCGTTTTGACGGTACGGCACGACCACCACCGGTGGAATCGGCGGCGTCACCCCCGAGTACTTCGAGTCCTTCACGAACCCGACGATCTCGATGTTGAGCGAATCGTTGTCGAACGACAGGCGCTTGCCGACGGCATCCCGCCCGAGGTTGAACTTCTTGGCGAACGCTTCGTTCACGATCGCCACCTTCGGGGCCGCCTTGTTGTCGCTGGCGGTGAAGTCGCGTCCGGCGATCATCGGGATGCCAAGGATCTCGAAGTACTTGGGGCTCACGGCATCGAACGACGTTTCGTCGTCTGTGTCCGGCACTTTTCTGAACCCTTCGACCGACACACGCTGGCCCCAATTGTCGCCGGCCAGGATCGGGATAAGACCGGCGGCCACCCCTCGCATTCCGGGAATAGCGGCGAGCGCATCGCTGGCGCGATCGACGAGCGCCAGGGCGCCTGTTGTGTCGTAGCCGCTCAAGCGCGGTGAGATGCCGAAGGTCACCACGTTCTCGGCGTTGAGACCCAGGTCCACCGCGCTCACGTTGTGGAGGCTCTTGACGAACAAACCGGCGCACGTGAGGAGCATGATCGAGAGCGCGATTTGCGCGGTGACGAGCCCCGAGCGGAAGCGCGCCGCCGCGCGCCCGCCCGAGAGGTGGCCGGCGCCGCTCCGGAGCGCCGTGATCATGTCCGGGCGCGTGCTCCGAATCGACGGCGCCAACCCGAAGAACAGGCTCGTAGCCAGCGCCATCGCGCCGGTGAACAGGATGGCCGTGCCGCTCAAATGGAAGTCGATCGTGCGCTGCACTTCCGGCGGCAACATGCTGCTGATGCCCACGAGCGTGAGATGCGCAGCCGGAATGCTGGCCAATCCGCCGAGCACGGCCAGCAACAGCGATTCCGTGAGGAGCTGGACCACGAGTTGCCGGCGCGTGGCGCCCATCGAGAGGCGAACGGCCATCTCCATCTGTCGGCCCGCGGCGCGGGCGAGCAGCAAGTTCGCGATATTGGCACACGCGATCAGCAGTACGATGCCGGTGATCGCGAAGAGGAGCACGAGCGGAGTCTTCGCGTTAACGTGCACGCTGCTCTGCCCGCTTCGGCCATCGGTGAGGCGAATCTGTTTCGCCTTGAATTGCGCCATCGTCTTGTCGCTCACGCTCGTGTGAAGCGGGGCTTCGATGTCGCTCAAGATCGGACGGTAGACGGCATTGATGGCCGCTCGCGCCTGACCGATCGACACCCCCGGCGCGAGGCGTCCGAACAGATAGATCCAGTAGACATTGCGTTGCTGCTCGAAGCCCGCTGATCCTGTGCTGAGCTCGCCGCGCAGCGTGATCGGCACATAGACGTATGGCCGTGTGCCGAGCGTGGTGCCGCTGAATCCGCTCGGGCCGATCCCGATGATCGTCAAGTCCCGGCCGTTCACGGTGATCGTGCGACCGAGGACGTTCGGGTCGGATGCGAGCTGCGATTCCCAATACGCGTGGTCGAGAACGGCGACATAACTCCCGGCAATCGCCTGGTCGTCGGCTAGCGCGATCAGGCGACCAAGCGCCGGGCGAACGCCGAGCACGGGGAAGTACGAGCCGGAGACGTACATGCCCTCGCCGTTAATCGGCGACTGGCCGGCCATTGCGACGTTCACACCGAAGCTGCGGTGGGCCGCCAGCCCGGCGAGACCGGTCCTGGCCTTCTCCAGGTCCCGGAACATCGGGTAGCTGAACACCTCGTCGCAGTTACCCGCTTGGTTGCAGGAATTGTTGCCGAGTTGCGGGGAGGTCGACGCCAGATTGACGAGCCGCGAGGGATCAGCGGCGGGAATCGGCTGCAGCAACGTCAGGTTGACCATCGAGAAAATCGCTGCGTTGGCGCCGAGGCCCAGAGCAAGCGAGAGCACGGCTACGATGGTGACGAACGGGCTCTTGGCCACGGTCCGCACCGCCAGCTTGAGGTTGCGCATGGTGAGGACTGTACGGGGTGGCCGGAACGCCAGTTTCAGCCTATGGTCGCTCCCCACGCCCGAGGCGTTCGTCGATGCTATCCAGGGCGTCATCGACTTCAGCCACCGCGTCGACGACGTAATCGGCGCCGGCGGCGTAGAGCCTGTCGCGAGCCACCCGCAACAGGCCGTCGCGAGCGCCGTCACCGAGTGCATCCCACTCGCGCTGCGACAACCCGACCTCGTTGCCGGTGCGCGCCACGCCGATCGTCCACATTCCGGCGTTGCGGCCCTCGGCGATGTCGGCCCTTGTGTCGCCGATCTTCGCCATGGTCGACATGGGATAGACTCTCAAGAACACAGCGGTCGCGAAACACATCCATGGCATCGGCCGTCCGCCCCCGACGTCATCCGGGCAAAGCGCGCAGTCCGGGGCGTACCCCTGCGCCTTGGCGCGCTCCGTCACGTAGTCGAGCATCGCGCGATTGTACCCGGTCGTCGAGCCGATCTTGAGTCCGCGCTGGCGCATGCGCTGCACGGCATCGCTCACGCCGGCGATCACGCCCGAGTGCTCGACGAGACTGTCCATCTGCTTCGGGATGAACGCGGCGTAGAGTGCGTCGATGTCGCTCAGTCCGTGGGCCGTGGCGATCGCGCGGATATGGTCCTTCTTGGGGAGTCCCATCGACGCCCGGATCTCTTCCGTCGGGATGTCGAGTCCGACCGATGAGAACAGCATACGCATTGCCGCGACCGGGGCGATACTCCCGTGGTCGACCGTCGTCCCTGCCCAGTCGAGGATGACTGCCGTGATCACGCCAACGTCCTCTCAGCCAAACCGAACGACAGCGTCATGCCCGAGCCGCCTACTCCGGTGATAATGCGGACGCCCTGGGCCGGCTCGCAATCCATGAACGGCTTCTCCGGGTGCCACGCATAGACTCCGTGCCAGCGCTCGGCCAACTCCCAAGTTGGGATTCTCAGGTATCGCTCGAGATCTTCGAGAATCAGCCGATCGATCTCCGGGCGATCGAATACGCTCGGCGTCGGGCCGTACTCGTGCGAGTCGCCCAGCGTTATAGCGCCATCGGCCGTCTGCGAGACGAGCGTATGGATGGCCCAGCGGTCATACGCTGGCTGTTCTCTGGCGATCCGGTCTCTCAGCGGCCCGAGCGTTTTGCACTCGCGAAACGCCTTGTAGAATCGCAGGGTCAGTCCCGCCGCCAACGCGGGGCCGAGCTCCCATCCGTTGGGCTGCGGCACCGTGCGCATCATCTGGAGCTTGCACCGGGTCAGCCCGCTGGCTGCGAATACGTCGGGATACAGCGTCTCGAAATCGTCGCCCGAGCAGACGATGGCCGCGTCGGCCTCGAATACGCCGCGCGCTGTCTCTATCCGCGGCACATCTATGCCAATCACCGGGCAACCGAATTGCACATCGACGCCAAGTGAGCGCAACACGTCGGGTAATGCGCCAACGATTCGGCGGGGATCGACCGTGAGCTCGGTCTCGCTCCACAATGCGCCGAGGAGGCCGTGCGTCTCAATGGCCTGCGATCGCTGTGCCGTCTCGACCGGAGAGAGTAGCGTGCCGAGCGCGCACTCCTCCAGGACGGCGATCTCATCATCCCGATAGGCAACGTGCAACGATCCGGTGGGGCGATAGGGCAGATGCGTGTCGTCCAGCATCTGAATCCATAGGGCACGGCTCCTGAGCGCGATCTCTCGCATCTCGGCGGGCTGGCCGATGGGCCAGATCTGCCCGAAGTTGCGGACGGACGCGCCAGTCGCGCGCTGATGGCGCTCGAAGAGGGTCACGCGCCACCCGCGCTTCGCCGCCAGATACGCATGCGCGAGGCCGAGAATGCCGCCGCCGACGATCGCAAGCCTATTCATCACGCCGGGCTCGATCGAGATGAGAGCGGTAGTATTCCAATGGTGGGACGTCCCAGCCGGGAATCTTGGCTTCGTCGTCCCAACGCCGCAGCTTGACGGCATCCGCCGCGAACGGAAGCGCCTCGAACGCGCGGACCTCGTGGTCGGCCATCGGGCCACCCTGCAGATCGAGACTTTGCGCGGATGCGGGTGACAAGCGTGACAGATATGAGGGGTCTACTGCACAGAGATACCGCTTCGCGTCCACGTGCAGCTTGCCAGGTTCCGTGACCGCGGGTCCGAAGTGTGCCCCGAGCCATTGGGCACCCAGCGCCTCGTGGCGATCGTCCAACCCCAAGTCGGCCGCGTTCTCGGGCAGGTCGTGCACGAGATGCCCGACATCGTGCAGCAACGCCGCCGCGATCAGCGTCGACGGACTCCCGTTCGCCTCGGCCAGATGCGCGGTCTGCAGCGCGTGCTCCGTCTGCGTGACGGCCTCGCCGCCGTACATCTCGTCACCGCGTTGACGGTACAGCGTGATGATCTGCTCGACGATATCCATGGGAGTCTTGTGTGAGGACGAGGGCCAGGGCGGCGATGGCCGTGAGAAAGGCGACCGCCGCGAGCACGTCGAACGCGCCGTGCCATCCGAACGCGACCGACACGCGCGCCATGCTGTCGCCGGCGAGCACGCCGCCCAGGTAGCCGACGCCATCAATGATGCCACAGGTGGTGGCACTGGCGCGCTGGCCGCCGAAGTCGAGCGACGTCGCTCCGGCCAGGTACGAGTAGGGACCGAGGACAGTGAAGCCGGTCGCGGCGACGAGGCCGACCGGCCAGAGGTGCGAATGCGCCAGCAACAAGAGCAAGCCGACGCTCGCGACGAGCCCCAAGAACATGATCCGCGCGCGACCGCTCCGGCCGAGCAGATCGCTGGCGATGCCTGCGAGTACAACCGAGCAGGCACCGAGGAGCGGGAACCACGCGCTGGCCCCGGCCGCCGCGGCGGGCGACAGTGAGGCGGCCTCGGTGAAATACGTCGGCGTCCACGTATTGAACGTCTCTCGGATCAGCGTGAACCCCAGCGATAGAACGCAGGCGAGCCAGAACTGCTGGCTCCTGAAGAGCGAGCTGAGAACGCCACGCCCATCGTCGAGCCGATCCGGGCTGTCGGCTGGTGCGACCTCGGGCGCTTCGCGTAGCCAGATGGCGTTGATGATGAAGAGAACGCCGAGCACGGCAGCCGCCGAGAGAAACAAGCCGCGCCAACCGAACCCGCGCTCGATCAGCGACTCCATGAAGAGACGAGCGCCGACATCGCCCAGGAGATAACTGACGCTGATCACGCCCATGGCCGTCCCATACTGCGCGTACGAAAACCACTTGGACGTCAGCTTCACCATGCCGATCCAGCCGGTCGACTGCACGAGGCGATTGGCGATCCAGGCGAGCGTGAAGATGGGGATACCGCCGCCCGCCGCGAAGCCGATCGTGCAGAGGATGGAGCCCAGCATGCCGCCCAGAAATAGGCGCCGGCCGCCGACCCGGTCGGCCAGCGGGCCGCTCACGAACTTGCCGAGCGCGTAGCCGAGCACCGCCAGTGAGGCAATGCGCCCGAGGCCAATCTTGGCGGCGTCCCGCGCCATCCCGTGCGCGGAGAGATCGGCAATGAGCAGCGGCAGCGAGACCGAGTAGTCCGAGCGGCAGACGTAGTACCCCGCGTAGCCGACGACCATCAAGCCGACTACCGTCCACTGACGCCGCACGTGGCGATCCACGCTGACAGTCTGCCGCTAAGGCCTCGTGGTCCGCCACGCAGGGCGGTCGCCGTTACGACGCCTTTACGGTTCTCGGGTCACGCTCGCGCCGAGCGCCTTCAGCACCGCTGCGCGGCGGCGCTCGCTGACGCGCAGGCGTGTGCCGTCGCGCAGCACGATGCTGTAATGCCCCTCCGGCCCGCGGCGTATCTCATGGACGTAGTCGACGTTGACCAGCGCGGAGCGGTGGATGCGCACAAATGTCCGTGGGTCGAGCTCGCCCTCCAGTGCCGTCAGGGTTTCACGAAGCAAGTGCGATGCGGCGCCGGCGTGCACTCGGGCGTAATAGTCCTCGGCCGCGATCCACGTCACGGATGCCACTGGGAGCGACACCGACCGCCTCCCGGACGACACCAGGAGCCGCGTGCGATACGCCGGCGCGAGGCGACGCCGGGCGCGTTCGAAGGCGTGAAGAAAACGATCATCCGTGAATGGCTTGACCACAAAATCCAGCGCCTCGGCCTCGAACGCTTTGACCGCGAACTCGTCGTACGCGGTCACCAGCACAACCACCGGCGGGCGCTCGGCCGGCAACGCGCGCAGTACGCCGAAGCCATCGAGGTCCGGCATCTGCACGTCGAGGAACACGATGTCCGGCGCGAGCGTCCGCACGGCCTCGATCGCGCGAACGCCATCGCCACACTCGCCGATGACCGTGACGCCATCAAGGCGGCTCAGCAGCCCGCGAATCACATCGCGCGCCAAGGGCTCGTCGTCGACGATGAGCACACGCGTCTCACGCATCGCGAAACGGCACGCGCGCCACGGCTCTCGCGCCACCGGCCGGTGCTCGGGCCAGGGTGATATCGGCTCGCGGGCCGTACGCGTGCCGGAGCCTCGCGCGGGCCGTCGCGAGGCCGAGGCCACCGTTGTTGCTGTGCTCCGACGGGCCCGGACCGTCGTCCGTCACGACTATCTCCAACCAGTCACCATTGCGGGCCGACGAGATGACCACCAGGCCGGCAGTGCTCGATCGCCCGATGCCATGGCGAATGGCGTTTTCAGCGAGTGGCTGCAACAAGAGCCGGGGTATAATCGCGTCCACGGTGTCCGGCGCGATCTCCCACCGCACGCGTAACCGATCGCGGAATCGTACCTGCTCGATCGCCAGATACCGCTCGACAAACGCGATCTCGTCGCGCAGCGTCACCTCGTCAGGCGCGTCGCGCCGCAACTGCGCCCGGAGCAGATCGCTGAGCTCGGAGATCACGAGCACGGCGCCATCGTTATCGCGAGCCCGTACCAGCGCTCCAACCGAGTGCAGCGCGTTGAACAAAAAATGCGGCTGCAGGTTCGCGCGCAGCGCCACCAATTCCGCCCGCGCCAATTGCTTCTGCAGTCGCGCCGCGCTGTCGATCGCGACAATGACACCATAGATCGCGGCCGCGAATGGCAAGTAGAACACCATGGTCAGCCAAAGGGACGGCGCGGCGTGCGCGAAGAATACGCTCGTCGACGTGTAGACCGCGCCGCGCAATACGCTGATCACGACGATCGCGGCGGCGTGTATCGGCCAGGTCCGGCGTTGGGAGATCGGGAATCTGTCCGCGAGTCGCAGCACGATCGGCGTCAGTGGCACCCAGATGTACCACTCGGCCAGCGGTGGGATCATCTGGCCCCACGACATTGGCCGGCCGTCGCTGAGGAGGACGGTCACTTGGTCGTTGAGCGCCGTGTACCAGGCGGGCAGCGACCAGAGGCCAATGAGGGTCCGCGTCCGCACCCTGTGAGCGTACGAGGTGTGCCGATCAGCAGCAAGGCGTTGGCTGCACGGTTGCCGCGTTCGCTGCACGACGCGCTTTGGACGGCGATGCGGGGGAGTACGCTCTGGCATGCTCCTGCCTCTTGCCATCGCGGCATCGGCCTGGCTGGTCGCGCGACGGATGACCGAGATGGGCATTCGCCTCGCGTTGCCGCTCGCGATCATCGCGGCCGCACTCACCCTCGTTGTCGCCGCGCTTATTGCCGCGACGCTCCCCGCGCGGCGAGCGGCGCGGGCTGATCCCGTCCAGACATTACGTCGGGATTGACTCCGTCAAACGGGTACTCCATGTAGCGCGCGGTCTCGATGGCGATGTTCATCCCGGCGAGTCTCGACAGGATGTGAAACGCGCCGTCGATCCCCGATGAAATCCCGGCGGCGGTGACGATCTTCCCGTTGTCGACGATCCGGCGCTCCGTGACCTGACACCGCGGCTCGGCCTGTCGCAGCTCCTCCAGCGCGCCATGGTGCGTCGTCGCCGTGAGATCGCGCAGCAGGCCGGCGGCCGCGAGCAGCAGAGCGCCGGTGCAAACGGAGAACACGATCTCCGACTTCGCCGCATTGGCGCGAATCCAGGAGAGCACGGCCTCGTTGCGCATCTCGATGCGCGTGCCCCACCCGCCAGGAATCACGAGCACGCGGGGCTCGATCGGATCACTGAGGGCGAGTGTGGGACGAACGACGAGATTGTTACGCGCGCGGATTTCGGGCTTCGTGCCGACGGTTACGACGTTGTAACCCGCTTTTGATACGGAGAACACCTCGAATGGGCCCGCGAAGTCGAGCACTTCGACTTCGTCAAAAACCAGAATGGCGATCATGATGTTTCCTCGAATCTGGCGAGCGGCGCCCTGACCTTGTATTCATATGGCGGGGGAAAGCGAAATGTATCCTCGATTGGTCGTCTCCACGACCAGTACAAATTTTGCTGCGCTATGGCCGGCACTAGCCGAGGCCTGCGGCGTGACATTGGTCATAAACGAGGCACCGCTCGCGAGCGATGTCACTCTCACCGCGACATCTCAGGGTGCCGCGTTAGCGTCACATCACTTCTCACTGCCGAATGATCAGGACCAACTGACATCGTGGCTGCGCAAACAATTTGATGAATTGCGCGCGCGAGAGGCACACGCGAGCTTCACGGCCGCCGAGCGGACGAAATATCGGTTCGAGGGCATCGTCGGCATGAGCGGGACGCTGCAATCGGCCGCGGGCCTCATTCCCGAGCGCACGGCTCCGGTCTTGTTGACCGGTGAGACCGGAACGGGAAAGACATTGCTGGCCCGAGCCATCCACTACGAGGGCCCGCGTCGAGCCTCGCCGTTCGTCGAAGTCGACTGCGATCACACGTCGACTCGCGCGTTGTTCGGCGATGACCGCCAACCCGGGCTCCTGGCGTTGGCGGCCGGTGGCACGCTCGTGCTCAATGCCATCAAAGAGTTGGGTGACACGCTCTTCGACACGATCGCCGGCCGTGGTTACGACGTCCGGATGATCGCGACGTCGCCCGTCGACCTCTCCGCCAAGCTCTGTCGGCGCCTCGGCGCCGATCCCATTGCTCTCCCGCCATTGCGGGCCCGACGAAACGAGATCATCCCGCTTGCCCAGTACTTCGTCGATGGGTTTGGCGGGGAACACGCGCAGGTCGACTACGCTGATCTCGAGACCCGTGACTGGCCGGGTAACGTGCGCGAGCTCAAGAACGTGGTCGAGCGCGCGCTCCTTCTCTCCACGCCTCCTCCGAGGATCGTATGGCAGTAACCCGTAAGACTCTCGCCATCGCCGGTACGATCTTGGCGCTCACCTCGTGCGACCTGATACAGACGCCGACGCCAAGCGGCCCAGGCCCGAAACCGAACTCGTTGATCCACAAAGACGGCATCCTCGGCTCGTTGCTGAACTTCCTGATGCCGGCGTCGAACGCGCCAGGGCTCGTGACCGACACCGTGAAGTTCTATGCGGTGGTCGGGCAGGATCGGCACGACTCGATCTACTATCATGCCGCATCCGGCCACACGGATTCCACTCGCTTCGTGTACTTCGATGTGCCCGCCGGAGCGCTCGTCACGAACCAGTACGGCGATACGCTGGCGTCCGGCGACTCGCTCCAGATCACGATGTACCTCGCCGATTCCTCTCACATGACCGTCGGCTTCCAGCCGTCCGGGTTGGTCTTCAACAGCTCGAACCTGCCGACGCTGGTCATGTCGTATCACTGGGCGAATCCGCTCACGTTGCCGCTGCTGCAAGCGTTACTTGGTATTTGGTATCAGGAAACGCCGGGTGGCCTCTGGTTCCCCGCGTCGAGCAGCGTACAGATCCCCGCGCAAACAGTGACGGGGCGGTGCCCTGGATTCTCTGTGTACGCTTCGGCATACTGACAAGCGTGGCGCAATCTCTGTTGCTTCAGGCGCGCGTGGCGGCCCGGGCTGGCAAGTGGCCCGAGGTCTTGAACATGCTCGGGACCGCCACCGAGCCTCTGCCGGATCCGGATCGCGCGACGCTCGTCGCGGAGGCACTGCTCCGCACGGCACGGCCGCGCGATGCCGACGAGTGGCTCCGCCGGTTGCTGCCGCATATGGAGCACGATGATCCGTACGAGTGGCGTCGCGGCATCAACATGCGCGGCGTCGCGCTCTTCGAAATGGGGGAGCTCGACCAAGCGGAGACGGTGTTTCAGCAGGTGCTCCAGGTGGGACACGCGGTCAATGAACCGCTGCTCGTGGGGCGCGCGACGAACAACCTCGGACAGATCAAGAACGTGCGTGGCCAACGCGATGAGGCGCTCGCGCTCTACCAGCTCGCCGTGCCCGCGTATCAGCAGGTGGGCCACGTGCTCGGGCTTGGTGAAGCGTACCACAACATGGCGATCAGCTATCTGTATCTCGACCGGCTGACGCAGGCGGACGAGTGCGAGCTGCGCGCGATCGAGTTCGCGCGCGAGGTCGCGGCCGTTCGCCTCGCAGCGCTCGCCCGGATCGGTCGCGCCGATGTCGCCCTGAGACGGGGCGATGCGGAGATCGCGTATGTGACCGCGCTCCGCGTCGCGATCGAGTGCCATGCGCTCGCCGACCCCGCGGGCGCCGCGGACGGGCTCCGGGTCGTGGGCCTGGCGTGCATCGCGCGCGGCGAGTTGGATGACGCGGCGGTGGCGCTCACGCACGCGTGGCAGCTGGCCGAGCGGTGCGCGAACCCGGTGCTGTCGGCCGATGCGTTGCGCGCGTACGCCCAACTCGCGGTCGCGCGCGGCTCGATCGGCGGCGCCCGCCGTCACGCCAACACGGCGCTCGACCTGTACAAGCGCGCGGGCGCGATCGCTGACTACGAGGCGCTGAGTGAGTGGCGCGCCGCGCTCAGTCAGCGGGCGTCATGACGACGTTGGCCGCGGACGGTTGGAGATAGGTCGCGATCCGTCCGACGAAGTCGTCGCATTCGAGCTTGTCGGCGAGCGATGACGGCAGGAATCCCGTGACGGACCGGATGCTCGACGCGAGCGCATCGGGCGAGGGATAGCGGAGCTTCACGGCGACATCGCGAACGCGCGCACCTGGTGCCCGCAAGTAGTGGTATGCCCGCAGGACGCGGGCGGCCCCAAGATGGTGGGCGGGTGTCGCGAGTCCCGCGCGTTCGAGGGCGTCGTACATCGTCCGCCGGGGCATCGAGGCTTTCGAGGCCAGTCGCTCCACGCAGTCGATCACCGACGGCGTGCGGAACACCGCCTCGAGCGCTTCGGCCAGCGATTCGGGCAGGCGCTGGAGGCGGTCGCGCAATAGGGCAAGCAGCGCATCAGCCAGCGCGTCGGCTGGTAACGCTTCCAGCAGTGCGCGGAACGCCACCGGTTCGTCGTCGACCCCGAAGAGCACGACGTGGCGGTAGCCGCGTGTGCCCATGGCGTGACATGCCTTGAGCGCGTCGGCGGACACGGTCGTGTAGAGCACGATGTGCGTTGTCGTGCGGTAGCGATCGAGCTCGGGGCCGGCCAGCTGTGGATCGACGACCACGATATCGGGGGCGCGCTCGGACAATACGGCCTCGAGCTCGCGCAGATGGCGCACGGCGCGAACGGTGTGCGCCGTGCGCACCACCGCGCGAAACGGGTGCATCAAGCGGTCAGGCAAGAGCGCGACGATGTCCACAGGCCTGCACTCGTGCGGGGGTTCGCCGCACAAACTCACGGTACGTGACGGGGTCTCCAAATCCGAGCTTCGACGGTACGGCGTCGCTCGTTCGTGCGCCACACCCTGGTTGACCTATCTCGGAGGTTTGAAATGCCCCGTCTTCGCTCCCTCATCGCTCTCGTGACCGCCGCGGCGATCGCGGCCGCGTGCACCTCGCCGACTTCTCCATCTCAGAGCACGGTACGCGCAGACTGCAGTGGTGGTGTGATGGGTGGCAGTACGACCTGCTCATGACCTAGACGCCGACCTGCTCCCGCATATCCCGGAGGGCATGCACGACCGGTCGTACGAGGGGTGGCGGCTGGACCTCGACAAAGGTCGCTTTCGGCCGGCGTCCGAGGACAATCTCCGTAAGCAGCGCCTCGGATTCCAATCGGATCTGGTTCAGTTGACAGCGAGTGGCAATGTCGACGGCCCGCGTGAGTGCCTCGCGGGCCGCGTCCTCGCGCCCAAATCGATACAGTCCCTCGCCGACGAGCTGATGGTACGCCGCCTCTTGCGGCGCCGCGAGGCCGACCGAGAGTTCCTGCCGATACCGCTCGAAAACGGTTTCTTGATCTCGCAGGAACGCCAGCCGCATGAGATTCAATCCGGCGATAGTGTGCCAATACCTATTCGGCGAGGTCCGATAGACGACGAGATACGCATCGTTCGCGGCGTCGGGCAAGCCGAGGTCGACCATGGCGGTGCCGAGGTCGCATAACGCAGTGGTCCTTCGCAACTCGTCGCTGTAATCGTTGACCGCCGCGTGTATGAACGCCGCGGCGGTTTGGTAATCCTTCCGTTGGTAGGCGACGACGCCCCGATCATGCCGGGCGCGAGCGAGAACATCTTTCAGCGGCCCGTCGACCGGCAGGGGCCGCGTCGCGATCTCGCTGATGACCGTGTCGAGCGTCTCCTGTGCCGCGGGGAGATTGCCCCGATTGAGCTGGACACTCGCGAGGCCAATGCGGCTGAGCAGCGCGTTGTACTCATCGCCTTGCAAGTTGGCGATCGCTCCGGCTCGCCGATACGCGCGCTCGGCCTCGGCCAACCGGCCGCCGACCATTCGAAAGCAGTACCCCATTTCGAGGTATGCCGGCGGCACGAGCTCCTTGCCATCGCAGAGCGGCGCGACGGCCGCGACCGCGCTATAGACGTCAGCAGCGCACGCGAACAGTCCTTCTTTCTTGAGAATGCCACCGTACGCGGCCAGCACAACTGGCACGTGACGTGCGAGCTTTCCCCACGATGTCGTCAGGGCGGCGTCCAGGTTTCTCAGGATCTCGCGAACCGGACCATCGTCGACGTGCTCGATGGCGCGGCGCACGGCCTCGAGCTCGCGCAACGTCGGTGGCCTGTCGCCCGCCCCCGCGAGCACCCATCGATCGACGAGCCGCATCGCGAGAAGCCCGGCGACCGCGGCCCGATACTCGGGCTGACCCTCTGTCTGATCGCCAGCCGCTTCAAAGAATGCCAGATGTGCCAAGGGCGGCTGAGCCGTCGAGCCGACATCAGACGTTTGCATAATCATCACATCGGGAACTTGGCTAGAGCCCACCGGACTCGCAAGCTCGAATACCATACATCTCTAGCGTGAAATCATAGGCGGGAATCGATCATGTCATCCACGTTCGTTATCGGCGGCGATCTCACGGTAAATCGCCTCGGCTTTGGGACAATGCGTCTCACGGGTGCGGGCATCTGGGGCGAGCCGGCTAACCGTGCCGAGGCGCTTGCGGTCCTGCATCGCGCCCTCGAGCTCGGCATCAACTTGCTCGACACGGCGGATTCGTACGGCCCTGAGGTGGCTGAGCGGCTCATCGCGGAGGCGTTGTATCCCTACCCGAAGGGCCTGGTGATCGCGACCAAGGCCGGGTTCCAGCGGCCTGGTCCGGACCGGTGGGTCGAGGACGGCCGGCCACAGCACCTGCGCGAGGCCGTCGCGGGGAGTCTCAAACGGTTGCGACTCGAGCGGATCGATCTCCTGCAGTTGCACCGGATCGATCCCAAGGTCCCGCTCGAGGATCAGATCGAGACACTGGTCGATCTCCAGCACGAGGGGAAGATCAAGCACATCGGGCTCTCTGAGGTGAGCGTCGAGCAGATTGAAGCGGTTCGCAAGATCACGACGATCGTCTCGGTGCAGAATCGCTACAACCTGATCGACCGCAGTTCCGAGTCCGTGCTCGAGTACTGTACGGACGAGAACCTGGCATTCATTCCGTGGTTCCCGCTCGCGACCGGCAGCCTGGCTAAGCCTGGTGGCCCGCTCGCGCGGGCGGCCGAGCGGTTGAAAGCAACGCCGGCGCAGGTCGCGATCGCGTGGCTGCTCCAGAAGTCGCCTGTCATGCTGCCGATTCCGGGCACGTCGACGGTCAAGCATCTCGAGGAGAACGTTGCCGGCGAGCGGCTCGAGCTCGACTCCGCGACTATGGACTCGCTCGAAATCCGAGTTGGCGCACGGTAGAGCCGGACGGTCCCAGGCGCGTTGAGGTCGTCAACGCGCCTGGCTAGACTAGTCGCCCGTGATCACTACCGGGCGCCGACCGTTCATTGTCACGCGAGAATATGTCGGCGTCATTGGCATCATTGCCGGCATCACACACGTCTGGCCCACCATCCCCGCAACCATCCTGGGCTGCGCGCTCGTCGCCGGCTTCGTGCCGCGCGTGGTGGGAACACTCGCGTTCGTGCTCCTCATGATCGACACCGTGAGGCTGCATTTCTTGGTGCTCGGTCCCGTTCCTACGGCTGTCTTTGGATTTCTGGCGCTGACGGTCGCGCTCACATCGACCAAGCGCATCTGGGACTGGGATGTCAAAGCAACGACGCCGCTCTGGACGGTCGTGCCGCTCCGCGTCTATTTCGGCTGCGCGTTCTGGCGTGCGGCGATCAATAAGATCGGCCCGAAGTGGGCGGCGTGGCCCGACGCGCTCCAGTGGTTCGGCAACCAGAATCTGCCGCACGAGGCAGGGTGGTATAAGGCCTTCATGACCGCGGTCGTGTTCCCGCACGTGACGCTGTTCGCTGGACTGGTCGCCGCCGGCGAAGTGGCGGTCGGCACGTGCCTCATACTCGGACTCGCCACGAGGTTCGCCGCAGTCATCGGCGCATTCCTCACGTTGAACTACTTCCTGCTAAAAGGCGACGCACTATGGTCAGTCAGCAACGACTTGGCGTTCGTGTTCGGCCTGACAATCCTGACGATCACGGGTGCCGGGCGCGTCCTCGGCCTCGACGGTCTGATAGCGCCGCGTCATCCCGTCGAGCAGCCTGCCCAGGGTGACTAGCGTCGTATCGGCGGGTACTAGAATCATCTCTCTCATGCTTATACGTCGAATGAGACGCGACTAATTCGACACGGCGGTGACACCGAAGACTGGTCGATCGTCACGCGGTAAACATGAGAATTGCAGTCGCGTTGCCGTTCCTCGTCGCCTGTAGTAGTGCTACCGACCCCAGCGCGCCAATCCCTCGTTCACCCGCGCGCGCTCCCGCGGCGGTCCTGCGCTGCGTCGCGATGGTGCGAAATCGCCCCAGCGTAACATGCTCGCGCGCCTCTATCACGCGACGGAACTTGCGCGCCGACGTGATCGTGGGCCGTAAGAACTACGACGTCACCCTCAACTTCTCCGGAGTCACGTTCACCAGCGGCACCGGTGTGTTCTCCGCCGGGGTGAGCGTCACCAACTTGATGAACCAGGCGCTCGGAACCACCGACGGGACAACGTCGAGCGCGAGCGGCACGCGCGTGTTCTTCACCTCGGGGCCGTCGCTCGCGGCTGGCCAAGGGATCATCACGTTGAGCAACCCAGACGGCGTCGGGACGTTCACGGCGTCCGGACAACCGTACTTCCAGTACGCGACGCTGATTCAGCCGACCGCGACCAGTAGTACGAGGACGTGGAATTTCCAGCTCGGGGATTCCGTGAATGCGTTTGCGTTCACCGTCGAAGTCGATGCGCCGATGCCGGCCGAGGGGAGTATTCGGCATTGGACGACGATTCGACAAGGATTGCAAAGCAATGCGCTGACCGGCATGTGGCAGGATACACCAACCGACATCTGGGCCGTCGGCGTCGGCAACACGTTCTTGCGCAACACCGGCTCGGGTTGGGCGATCGTGACGCCGACCGGATACACGGGCTCGTTCGATTTCCAAGCGATCTTCGGTGCGTCGTCAACCGACTATTGGGCGGTCGCGAACGGCGGTCACATGGTTCACTACAACGGCACGACGTGGGCGTCATCCACCTCGCTGCTCACGACGCGCAATTTGCACGGCATCTGGGGCGCGAGCACGACGAGCTACATCACCGTCGGCGACAGTCTCACCATCGACCAATACAATGGCATCCTGTGGACGCCGATGGTCCCGCCGCTGGGCGTCGCCACGGCGACCGACCTTCGTGGCATCTGGGGCAACGACGGGACGCACATCTTCGCCGTCGGCGACAACGGGACGGTCATCTTCTACAATGGGCTCGTGTGGGCCGCGCAGACGAGCAACACGACGCAGAACTTGCTCGCCGTGTGGGGGACATCGGCGACCAACGTGTACGCCGTCGGCGCGAATGGCGTCATCATCCACTACAACGGCACGGCGTGGGCGACGATGACGAGTCCCACGACGAATAACCTGAACGCACTCGGCGGGAGCGGCGCGTCCGACATCTGGGCCGTCGGCGACGCCGGCACCACCGTGCACTACAACGGGACCTCGTGGTCTTCTTCCGCGAGCGTGACGGGCATTTCCCTTTCGGGCGTGGTCAGCGGCTACGCAGTGGGTGCGTACGGTGCGTTGATGACGTATTCCAGCGGCTGGACTCTATCAAACCAGAGTGGTGTCCCGGTCAACGCCATCTGGGCTGACAGCCCGACCGACGTCTGGGTCGCGAGCTACGGGACGGTGCTGCACTACGACGGCACGAATTGGACAAGCACGTACGTCGGCGCAAAAGAGATGACGTACGGCCTGTGGGGCTTCGCCAGCGGGCCCACACTCTACGCCGCCGGCGGATCGGGGACCATGTCGATCTACGGCGGCTCGTGGACAACGACAAGCACGGCGCAACCGGGCTACTACGCCACCTGGGGCTCAGCGCCCAGCAACGTCTACGCGGTCGGCACGTCGGGCGACATCACGCACTATAATGGCTCGAGTTGGACCAACCAGTCCGCTCTGACAACGGTGGGCGTGTTCGGCCTCTGGGGCACATCAGCGACCAATATCTACGCCGCCGCGGATAGCGGACGGTTATTCCAGTACAATGGCACGTCCTGGAATGCCATCACCACGGGCACCACGCAGACTTTGAACGCGGTCAGCGGCAGCTCGGCCAGCGACGTCTGGGTCGCCGGCGCCTCGGGCACGATGCTGCACTACAATGGCTCGTCGTGGTCCTCAGCAACGAGCGGCACCAGCGTCGCGCTGCGCGGTGTGTGGGCCGACACGCCTCCGGGTTCGTACACGGCCGACGTATATGCCGTTGGCGACAATGGCACCGTGCAACACGGAAACGGCTCGGTCATCCTCGCGATGCCGACGACGGTCACGACGCCGCTACGCACCGTGTTCGGCACGTCGAGCACGAACGTCTACGTCGGCGGCGACGTCGGCGTTGTGCTCTGGGGAACGCAGTAGCCGTCAGGGCGGGGCCGCCCGGCGGACGTCCAATACCGCTGCATGCGCAGCTGCTATACAGCGCTGCGGATCCGGCGGACCTACGCGCACACCCACTACCGTATCTGGAGGCGCGGCATCGGCGTACCTAGGCCCGCTGACCGATCGCCCGATGCCCTCAAAACGACCGTCTCCTATCATTGAGTGCACCGTGAAGAATGCATCCAGCGCAGCGCCGAGCATCAGATTGATTGTGTCCGCACCGGGATCCGGCTCGATCGCAAAAACGCCAACGCCACTCATTCCGGCGTAGGTAGGACTGCGCCTACCACGGCGTACCACAGCGAAGCAAGCGTTCCACGGAGGACCACCGTAGCTCCCAATTCGTAGTCTGAGTTCCGTCTCCCTATCCAAGTTACCGAGCGAAAGGGAGTCGGATTGAATGGATAGGAACAAAGTTCTCAGTGTTGTGCTACTTGAGTCGTCGTCGCATGGTCCACTGCTGCAGACCCGGACATTCCAGCTACCGACAATGCGACTCCAGTCGAATGCGGATGGTGGAGTGCGGTACACGCGCCCCTCAACGCCAGTCACAACGGGAGGCTGAGCCTCTGCCGGTGGCAAGAGAGCACAACCGGCGATGCATAACGCCCCGGCGGCGAATCGCATGGTCGCAACCCCGGCAGTCTTCAGCGCAGTCCGACCATCCCGTGCACGGCGGCGGTGAGCGCGGGAACGTTGTACCCGACGCCATTACGGAAGACCATCGCGACTTTCCGGATGTCGGATGCATTGGTAGAAGGGTCGCCGTCGAGCACGACGAGGTCGGCTTGCTTACCCGGGACGATCGAGCCGACGCGATCGGAGATGCCGAGGATGCGGGCGCCGTTCAATGTCATGATCTGGACGGCTTGCTCTGGTGAGAAGCCGGCCTCGGACAGGAGCTCGAAGTTGCGCTGATCGCCGTAGCCCGCGATCTCGGTGAGGCAGCAAGGGTCGGAGCCGGCGCCGAGGAGGCCGCCGGCGCGGACGAAGGAGCGCTCGAAGGCCATCGCCTTCTTGAGCGCAACTCGCTCGGTGGTGTCGGACTTTTTCTGGCTGCTGTCGTACCATGTGCGAACGGCGGCGCCGATTTGGGGTGCGAGGGCGTCGTAGACTCGCGGGTCGAGCGGGATACGGCTGGGCGAGGAGAGCTCGAACACGGCGAGCGTTGAAGTCATGGCGACGTGATGTTGGACCATCGCGTGGATCGTCCGCTGCACGTCGGCGCCCTCGATGTCGAGATTGTCGTATTGCGCGGAGTCGCCGGGCATCGGGCAGACGTCGGGTTGCTTGCCTGGCCAGAACTCCGTGTCGGTCAGGAGCCCGTGCTCGAGGTTGTCGATGCCGAGGTCGACCGCCTCGCGAAAGCCGACGGAGCAGAGGTGCGCGGTCACCTTCATCCCGTGCTTGTGCGCCTCGTCGATCGCGGCGCCGAGCTCATCGCGGGAGATCTGTGTGTAAGCCTTGAACCAGGGGACGCCTTCCTCAGACCAGTATCGCACGAGTCGTCGTGCATCCTCTGGTGTGCCGAGTTGATGCATCCAGGTTGGTCCGACGCCCGGACCCTGGAGGTATGGGCCGGTCGGGAAGATCAGCGGGCCGACGGTCTTTCCGGTCTCGATCGCGTGCCGCAGGTTGAGCTCCTGGTACGGATCGATGCTCCCGGTCGTGCGGATCGTCGTCACGCCGCTCGCCAAGAACAGCTTCGGGTAGCTCGACAACATGCTCCGCGAGCCGGTGACCGACGAGCCGTAGTACATATGATCGTGCAGGCCCACGATCCCCGGGATCACGGTCTTGCCCGTGAGATCGATCACGAGCGCGCCCGCCGGGATGGCGGCGGCGTGGTCGACGGTTTTGATCTTGCCATGATCGAACACAATGGTGACGTCCAATCGGGGCGACGCGCCGGTGCCATCGATGACCCGTGCGTGGGTCAGCGCGACGGTTGCCGTGTCGATGCTGACGAACTGGAGTAACGCGACGAGAACTGGCAGCATGAGCGCCTCCTTTAGTCGACCGTGAACATCATCATCATTCCCGCCGCGCGGTGCTCGGCGATGTGGCAGTGCAGCATCCAACGACCCGGGTTCGAGAGGTCGAGCAAGACATCGTCCTCCTCGCCGGCCGGGATCAGGATCGTGTCTTTCCAGACCAAGTTCTCATTCGGCACGCCGTTGCGGCTGAGGAGAAGCATACGCTGGCCGTGCACGTGAATCGGGTGCGCCATCGGATGCGGGCCGATCGCGTCGTTGTATATGCGAACCTTTGCGACTGTGCCGGCCTTGAACCGCCACGCAATATCCATGTTCTCGGCACCCGTATCCGGGTCCCGGAGAATCCATGTGACGTCGCGTGGCGTAAGCATCCGGTTCATCGCCGGCATGCCATCGTTGACCTCGACTGGGACAGACGCGCCTGTGAGCATGTTCGAAATAGTTGCCAGGCGCATCTCGAGATTCAGCCGGTGGTCGACGGGGCGGTCGAAATACTGGCGATACGCGGCCAACTCGTCCTGGCGCCCCAGCTGGGCAAAACTGGCCGCATAATCGGGAACAGCCGGCGCGGAATCGACGCGAACCGCGCCGAGCGTATCGACTTCCGGCGCAAACACACCGAGCCAGTGATTCAATGCCTGTACGCGATTGGTCAACACAACGGATTTCGTAAAGCGCACGTCTATTGTATAGCGCTCGGCAGGCGCAATCAGGACACTCGGGACCATTGTCTCGTGCTCGAACGCCCCGAGATCAGAGGCGACGATCTTTATCGGGGCATCGCCGAAACTCAGATTGTAGGTGCGCGCGTTCGAGGCGTTGGTGACGAGAAACCGTACGACGGAGCCGCGATGCGCCAAGAGAGTGTAACGCGTGGCGCCGTTGAG
>DATHNL010000199.1:0-3241 GCA_035486035.1 Gemmatimonadaceae bacterium | reverse complement strand
GCGCTGGGTCTCGGCACGATGATCGGGTGGAAGCGCATCGTCGTCACGGTCGGCGAGAAAATCGGCAAGAGCCACCTGACGTATGCGCAAGGCGCGTCGGCCGAGCTGGTCGCCATGTGCACGATCGGGGCGGCCGACTACTTCGGCCTCCCCGTCTCGACGACCCACGTGCTGTCGTCCGGTGTCGCCGGAACGATGGCCGCGAATCGATCGGGTCTGCAGATGGACACCCTGCGGAACCTGCTGCTCGCCTGGGTGCTCACCTTGCCCGTCTGCGTCTTCCTCGGCGCCGCAACGTTCGCCGCCGGCTTCTACATCGTGCTGGCGCTCGGGCTGAGGTAGGCTACGGCTTCTTGTAGATCACACCGTCTTTCATCACGAGCACGACCCGCCGGATAGCGGCGATCTCCTTCGTGGGATCGCCGCTCACGGCGATGAGGTCCGCCTTGAGCCCCGGCGTGACCTTGCCGATCTTGTCGCCCATCTTGAGAATGTCTGCGTCGATCGACGTCGCCGAGCGCAGGGCGTCGATGGGCGTCATGCCGTAATCGACGAGGAGCTCGACCTCGCGCGCATTGTCACCGTGCGCGAAGACGCCGACATCGCTGCCGTTGCAAATCGTCACGCCGGCGTCGAGCGCCGCCTTGAAGCTCTGCCGCTTGGCTTTGACCGACGCGGGCTCCGGATCGACCCCTTTGTGCCAGTGCTGGAAGTACTGCGCGTAGGCCTCGCCGGCCGCGAGGGTCGGGCATAACGGAATGTGCTTCGCGGCCATCTCGCGGAATACGTCGGGGGTACCGCCGTCGCCGTGCTCGATAGTCTCGACGCCGGCATTGATGGCGTGTCGCATCCCATCGGCCGTCTGCGCGTGCACCGCGACGGGTCGCCCGTACTCATGGGCCGTCTTCGTCGCCAGCGTCATTTCCTCCTGCGTAAACGTCGCGACCTCCTCGCCATGCATGCCGACGCGATAGTCGGCGTACAGCTTGACCCAGTCGGCGCCATGCCCGATCTGCTCACGCACCACGTGCTGAATGGTGGCGAGGTCCGCCTCCTGCGCCCCCTGCGGCGGATCGAACGAGTAGGCCCACCGTGGCGGTCCGTACGCACCGGTCGCGACGATCGCGCGGGTGACGACGATCATGCGGGGCCCTGGGATGATGCCTTGCTCGATCGCCTGCTTGATGGCGACGTCGCCGTCGAGCGCACCCTCGGTCCCGAGATCCCGTAGCGTCGTGAACCCGGCCATGAGCGTCCGCTGAGCGTGCGTGACGGCCCGGGCGGCACGAAGGACCAATGGTTCCTTGAGCACTTGGTCATTCCACAGGGTCTCATTGTAGGGATGCAAGAACACATGCGAGTGCGCATCGATGAGCCCCGGCAGGACCGTGGCGCCGCTCAGCGTGATGACGGTCGCGCCAGCCGCGTCGACCGTGGGGCCGGCCGCGACGATGGCGTTCCCGTGCACGCGCACGGACCAACCGGGGTGCATGGCCACGCCGTCGAAGACCGCGGCCGGGTGGAGCACGTAGGTCGTGGTATCCTGTGCCCGCAGTGCGCCAGACAGGGCGAGCACGCAACCGAGTGTGAGATATCGCATGCCCTATGATATGCTTCACCATGCCCGACCGCACCGTCGACCTCAATGCGGACATGGGTGAGGGCTGCGGGAACGACGCGACACTCGCCGGTCTCGTGACCTCGGCGAATGTCGCCTGCGGCTTCCACGCCGGCGACCCGATGACCATGCGGGCCACGGTCGATGCGGCGGTCCGCGCCGGCATCGCCGTCGGCGCCCATCCCGGCTACCCCGACCCTCGCGGATTCGGGCGGCGCGATCTGGCGGCTTCGCCGGCCGAGATCACGGCCGACGTGCTCTATCAGATCGGCGCCCTGCAAGCGGTCTGTCATGCCGCCGGTACGCGCGTTCGGTACGTCAAGGCACATGGCGCGCTGTACAACCGCGCGGCCAAGGACGTGGCGGCCGCCAAGGCGATCGCCGAGGCGGTCCGCCTTGCCGATCCATCGCTCGTGCTCCTCTGCCTCGCTGGGAGTCTCATGATCGACGTCGCGCGAGACGCGGGTCTGGTCGCGGCTCGAGAGGCGTTTGCGGACCGTGCCTACACCGCCGACGGCTCGCTGGTCTCCCGCACGGTCGCCGGGTCGGTTCTCACCGACCCCGCGATCGTCGCCTCGCGGGCCGTGCGCATGATGACCACGGGCGAGGTCGAAACACACGACGGTGCGACGATTCGATTGCTCGCCGATTCGCTCTGTGTTCATGGCGACACGCCGGGAGCGCTGGAGATCGTCCGCGCCGTACGTCGAGCGCTCGGCGAACGTGGCATCACACTACGTCCATTTGCCAATGCCTGATATCGAGCCCCTCGGTGATCGCGCGCTGACCATTCGCCTCGGCGACCGGATGGACCCCGGACTCGCCGCGCTGGCGCGCGGGCTCGCGGCTCGCCTCCGCGGGATATCAGGCGTGCGCGAGGCCGTGCCGGGATACGCCACGGTGACTGTTTTTTATGACGCCGATTACGCATCGATGCGTTCGGCGGTCGAGCCAGTGATAGCGACGGCGACCGCGGAGCCAGCAGCCGGTCCGGAGCACGTCATACCGGTGCGCTACGACGGTCCGGACTTGCAGGACGTCGCCGAGCGGACCGGGATAAACGTGGCTCGGGTGATTGAGCTTCATCACTCGCGTGTGTACACGGTCTATCTCATCGGCTTCGTGCCAGGTTTCGCCTACCTCGGCGAGCTCGATCCCGCGCTCGAGCTGCCGCGGCGCGATCAGCCGCGCACTCGCGTGCCGGCCGGCTCGGTCGCCATTGCCGGACGTCAGACCGGGATCTATCCCCTGCAGACGGCCGGCGGCTGGCACTTGATCGGCCACACCAGTACGCCGATGTTCGACCCGCTGGCCAATCCGCCGGCCACGCTCGCGGCCGGCGATCGCGTTCGCTTCGTCCCATCATCCGAATGATCGAGATCTCGACCGCGCCACCGTTCGCCACGGTGCAAGACCTGGGTCGGTTCGGCCATCGCGCCTCAGGGGTGCCTGTCTCCGGCGCGATGGACCCGGACTCAATGCGTCTCGCGAACTCGCTGGTCGGCAATCCTCCCGACGCCGCGGTGATCGAGTGGGCGCTCGGCGGGGGATCGTTGATCTTCCGGCGCACACTGCAATACGTCGTCACGGGTGCCGTCCGCGCGCCACGGCCGATGACAGCGC
>DATHNL010000198.1:0-10681 GCA_035486035.1 Gemmatimonadaceae bacterium | reverse complement strand
ATGCCGCAGTCGACGCTCGACTCGATCGCCCGTACGGGTCTGGCCCTCAAGGGGCCGCTCGAGACTCCCGTGGGCGAGGGCTTCCGCTCGATCAACGTCGCGTTGCGCACGACGTTCGACCTCTACGCCAACGTCCGTCCGGCGCACGTGATTCGTCAGGGCGGCCGCTTCGAGAAAGTCGATATCGTGCTCGTGCGCGAGAACACCGAAGGGCTCTATGTCGGCGTCGAGCACTATATCAAAATCGGCGATGATCCCCATGCGGCGGCCGAATCCGTGGCGATTATTACCCGGAAAGGCGCCGAGCGTGTGATTCGCTACGCGTTCGACTACGCCGTGCAGCACCGCCGCAAGAAGGTCACGCTCGTCCACAAAGCGAATATTCTCAAGTATTCGCAAGGCTTGTTCTTGGAGACGGGCCGTAAGATCGCCGCTGAGTACGCCCCCCAAGGCATCGCGTTTGGCGAGAAGATTGTCGATGCCATGGCGATGGACCTGGTCCTGCGGCCGGAAGCATACGACGTCATCGTGACGACGAATCTGTTCGGCGATATTCTGTCGGACGAGATCTCGGGGCTGGTCGGAGGGTTGGGCCTCGCGCCAGGCGCCAATATCGGAGCGAGAGCCGCCATCTTCGAGGCGGTGCACGGGACGGCGCCGGATCTCGCGGGCAAGAACGTCGCGAACCCCAGCGCCCTGACGTTCGCGGCTTGCATGATGCTCGACCACCTGGGTGACGGCACGCGAGCCGATCGCATCCGCGCCGCGGTCGAATCAACCATCCGCGACGGCACGACGATCACGCGGGACTTGGGCGGCACAGCCTCCACCGATGAGTTCACGGACGCGGTGATCGCGAAGCTGTTGTGACGCGCATCTTGCACGTGTCGGACCTCCATTTCGGGTGGCCCGCCATGTTGCCCATCATCGACGCGCTCGACGCGCTGATCCGCGCCGAGCGCTACGATGTGGTCGCGGTCTCGGGCGACCTGTCACAGCGCTCGAAAGCCGGAGAGTTCCAACGCGCGCTCGTGTTTCTTCAGAACGCCGCCCAATACAGCGCGATCATCAGCGTGCCGGGGAATCACGACGTCGCCTGGTGGTTCGCGCCCTTGGGCGTCGGTGCTCCGGATCGCCTCTACCGGAACTATCGGCGTTGGATCTCGACGACGCTCGAACCGGTCCTTCACGTCCCCGGCGTCACGCTCGTCGGGCTGAACACGGCGCACGGTGTCGCCTGGGATACCCTGACCGGCAATCCTCGCGACACATCGATCGTCGGCTCCCTTCGCGAGTCGCAAATCGCCTGGGCCGGGACGCAATTCGCCGCATTCGCCGGGGACGATGCGCGTGTGATCGTCATGCACCACAATCCCACGTTCGGCGCGCTGTCCCAACGCTACGGCATCACGCGCCCGCACCGTGCCCTTCGCGCTTTGGCGGCGATCGACGTCAACCTCGTCCTCTGTGGTCATGATCACCAAGAGGCGATCGTCGCCGAGGGACGCATGTTGATCTCTGTCGCCGGCACGGTGTCGAGCCGCTCTCGTGGGCATCGTCCGCAATCGGTGAACGTTTGTACGATCACGCGCGAGACCGTCGAGGTGCAAACGCTCGTGTGGAACGGACAAGGGTTCGAACCGGGCGCTGCCCAGTGCGTGAATCGATAGAGCAAGAGCAACTCGAGCTCGCGTTCGCGCCCCGCACCTCCGACGAGCTCCTGTCGCGTCTCGCGGACTACGGCCTGCGCGGCATCACGTCTCTGCGCCTCACGCGGAATCGCGCCACCATGGTCAGCTATCGCGGGAGTGCGCTCAGGATCCATCGCGCATTTCTCAACGCCCCATCAGATGTGCTGCGAGCCATCGCGACTTTTGTCAGTGGCCGCACGCGAGCGGAGCGAGCGGCGGCACGAAGAGTGTTATTGGCCTACCCAGTGCCGCGAGACGACCGGCCCCGCCGAGCAAGGCACGAGCCCAGGCATCCCGACGACGCGCCGGCCGAAGAACGCCTGACCGCCGCGCACCACGCGCTCAACGCCGAGCGTTTCGGCGGCATGTTGCACCCGATATCGATTCGAGTCTCACGGCGTCTCAAAAGCCGCCTCGGCTACTATCGCGTGTCGACCGCGCACGAGCCGCCGGAGATCGTGATCAGCCGCCGCCATCTCCGTCGCCACGGATGGCCCGAGGCGCTCGCGACCCTCGTGCACGAGATGGTGCACCAGTGGCAGGACGAGCGCGGCGGACCGGTTGACCACGGCCGTGCGTTCCGCGCCAAGGCCAGGGAAGTGGGCGTCCCGGCGGCTGCGCGTCGGCCCGTGACGCAATAGCTTTCAGAGCTATGGATAATCTGGATTTTTACGCCGTCGACTCCTCGTTGTCCGAGGAAGAGCGCGCCGTGCGGGATAGCGTGCGCCGCTTCGTCGACGAGCGCGTGCTGCCGATCATCGGCCACTGCTACGTCGAAGGCCGATTCCCGAAAGAGCTGATCCCCGAGATGGGCGCGATGGGCTTGTTCGGCGCGAACCTCCCCGAAGAATATGGTTGCGCCGGGCTGAACAACGTCGCCTACGGTCTGATCATGCAAGAGCTCGAGCGCGGCGACTCGGGCGTGCGCTCGTTCGCGTCCGTGCAAGGCGCGCTCGTCATGTACCCGATCTACGCGTTCGGCAGCGAAGAGCAGAAAAAGCGCTACCTGCCGCAGATGGCGACCGGACAGACCATTGGCTGCTTCGGCCTCACGGAGCCCGACTTCGGCTCCAATCCGGCCGGCATGATCACGACCGCGAAGGAGCAAGGCGACGGGAGCTTCGTGCTCAACGGCGCGAAGATGTGGATCACGAATGGCTCGACCGCGCACGTCGCCATCATCTGGGCGAAGACCGGCACTGACCAGGACTCGATTCGCGGCTTCCTCGTCCCCACCGACACGCGGGGATTCACGGCCAAGGATCAAAAGGGCAAGCTGTCCCTGCGCGCCTCGGACACGAGTGAGATCGTCCTGCAGGATGTCTGTATCCCCAAAGGCAATCTGCTCCCGAAGTCTGGAGGGCTGAAGAGTCCTCTCATGTGCCTCACGCAAGCGCGCTACGGCATCAGCTGGGGCGCCCTCGGGGCAGCCATGGCCTGTTTCGAAGAGGCCACGTCGTACGCCAAGCAGCGCGTGATGTTCGATCGCCCGATCGGCGGCTTCCAACTTCAGCAGCAGCGCTTGGCCGAGATGCTGACCGAGATCGTCAAAGCGCAGCTGCTGGTACTCCACCTCGGCCGCCTCAAGGACGCCGGCACCTACACGCCGCAGCAAGTGTCGCTGGCCAAGCGCAACAACGTGAACATGGCGACCGACATCGCCCGCGAAGCGCGCCGACTGCTCGGCGCGAATGGCATTCTCGCCGAGTACGCCTCGATGCGACACATGGAAAACCTGGAGAGCGTGTACACGTACGAGGGGACGCACGACGTCCACACGCTGATCCTCGGTCAGGCGATCACTGGACTCAACGCGTTCAACTGATGAAGATCGCGGTGTGCATCAAGCGCGTGCCGGACACCGAGACGCGCATCAAAATCGCCGGCGCGACGAAGATCGACGAGACCGGCGTCAAGTTCATCGCGAACCCGTACGACGAGTTCGCGGTCGAAGCCGCGCTCCAGCTCAAGCAAAAGGCCGGCGGCGAGATCGTCGCCGTCTCCTTGGGCCCCGACTCGGCGCAGGAAACCATCCGGATCGCGCTCGCCATGGGCGCCGATCGCGGATTGCACCTGAAGACCGACGGCCAGCCGTACGACACCTTGGCGGTCGCCCACGCACTTGCCGCCGAGCTCAAAGGCTACGACGTGATTTTGCTCGGCAAGATGGCGATCGATGACTACAACCATGCGATGGCGCCTGCGCTCGCCGAAATGTTGAACGTGCCATGCGTGAGCGCGGTGACATCGCTGACAATCGATGGCACGAAGGGCACGGCCGAACGCGAGGTCGAGGGTGGTGTGGAAGTCCTGTCGTTCCCATTGCCTGCCGTCATCTCAACGGACAAGGGCCTGAACAAGCCTCGCCTGCCGACGCTGCCAGGCATCATGGCGGCGAAAAAGAAGCCGATGGAAAGCAAACCGGCCGCATTAGGCCCAACCCGCGTCACGGTCCGTTCCCTGGCATTGCCACCTGAGCGTCCAGCGGGACGCATTATCGGCGAGGGCGCAGCCGCCGTCCCAGAGCTGATTCGCCTGCTCCAGACGGAGGCAAAGGTCCTGTGATTCTCGCCTTTGCCGAATCCCGCGGGACGAGCCTCCGCAAAGCCGCGTTCGAGGCCGTGACCGCTGCGCGCGAGCTGGGCGATGACGTCCACGCGATCGTGGTCGGCCCGAGCGGCATCGCCGCCCAAGCCTCGCAGCTCGACGCGTCCCGCGTGCTGGTCGCGGAGCACGCCGCGTTCACGCAATACAATCCCGAGGCGACCGCGGCGCTCGTCGCCGAGCGCGTCAAAACAGGTGGCTACCGCGCGGTCTTCTTCGTATCGACGGCGCAAGGTCGTGACCTCGCGCCGCGCGTCGCCGCGAAGCTCGGCGCCGCGTTCGCGCCGGATGTCACGTCGGTCGCAACGAACGGCGAGGAGATTATCGTCACGCACCCGGTATACTCGGGAAAGGCCATCGCGACGCTGGTGCTCACCGGCTCGCCGGCAGTCATCGCGGCGCGGCCCTCGACGTTCCAACCGGCACGGACGGATAGCGCCTCGCCCTCGGTCGAGGCGATTGCGCCGGTCGGCGACCCATCGGCGTCTCGCGTCGTCGTCACCGAGCTCCGCACCGGTGGTGGCGCCAAGCTCGATGTCAGCGAGGCCGCGATCGTGGTGAGCGGAGGCCGCGGGCTCAAGGGCCCCGAGCATTTCACTCTCGTCGAAGATCTCGCGGCCTCGTTCGGCAACGCGGCGGTCGGCGCCTCCCGCGCCGTGGTCGACGCCGGCTGGCGGCCGCATTCGGACCAAGTGGGCCAGACCGGCAAGGTCGTGAGCCCCGACCTCTACGTCGCCGTCGGCATCTCCGGCGCGATTCAGCATCTGGCCGGGATGCGCACGGCCAAGACCATCGTCGCCATCAACCGTGACAAGGACGCACCGATCTTCAAGATCGCGGACTATGGCATCGTCGGCGATGCGTTCGAGATCGTGCCGGCGCTCGCTGCCGCGGTGCGCGAGGCGCGCCGCTCGGGATGACGCCGGCCGCCGAGTCGCTCTACCTGATCATTCTCGGACTCGCCGCCGGGTTCTTCTTCTACAACGCCCAGCGGCTCGTCGAGTACCTGCGCGTCGGCCGCCCCGAGGACCGTACCGATCACCCGCTCGTCCGCGCGCGGAATCTCATCTCGATCGGTATCCTCCAGTCGAAGATCCTGCGCGATCCGTTGGCCGGCGCGATGCACGCGATGGTCTTTTGGGGTTTCATGGTGCTCACCGTTGGCTCGGTCGAGATCCTGATCCAAGGCATCGCCCCGTCGTTCACGTACGCCGCAATGCTCCCGGCGCCGCTGTACTCGGGCTATGTGCTCTCGCAGGAAGTGTTCGCGCTGTTCGTGCTCGGCGCCGTCGCTTGGCTCTTCTATCGTCGCCTGGTCATCCGCCCGAAGCGTCTCCAGGGCGACAAGCTCGAGCAGTGGGACGCGCTGCTGATCCTGTCGATGATCGCGGCGCTCATGATCACGCTGTTCCTGCTGAACGCCTTCGCGATTGTCGCCGGGCAGCAAGCGGGCGCCCGCGTCTTGTCCACGGGGATCGCCCGTCTCCTGTCGAGCATACCGCCGGATGCAGCAGCCACGTCGCGCGATGTGATGTGGTGGTCGCACGTGCTGCTGCTGCTGGCGTTCTTGAACTATCTGCCGTACTCGAAGCATCTGCACGTCCTGACATCTCTGCCGAACGTCTATCTCTCGAACACGAGCGGCCCGGGCACCGTCGGCGCGATGCGGCCCATGGATCTCGAGGCCGAGGGCGTCGAGCAGTTCGGCGCGGCGGACGTCAAGGATCTGCCCTGGAAGAACCTCCTCGACGGATACTCGTGCACGGAGTGCGGACGGTGCACGGCAGCGTGTCCGGCGAATCTCACCGGCAAGGTGCTGAGCCCGCGCAAGATCGTGATCAACGTGCGCGAGCGCCTGTTGGAATTTGGCGGGATGCCCACGGGACTCGTGCACGGCGAGGGCGAGCACGAGCCGGACGCGCGGCTGCTCGACGGCTACATCTCCGAAGAGGAGCTCTGGCAGTGTACGTCGTGCCGCGCCTGCGTCCAGGAGTGCCCCGTGTCGATCGACCAGCTCGACACGATCATGGAGTTGCGGCGGAACCTCGTGCTCATGGAATCGCGGTTTCCGCCCGAGCTCCAACCCGCGTTTCAGTCGCTGGAGCGCAACGGGACGCCATGGGCGTTCAACGCCGCGGATCGCGGCGAGTGGGCCGAGGGGCTCTCCATTCCGACCATGGCGGATTGCTCCGCGCAGGGCCGCGAACCCGAGGTGCTCTTCTGGGTCGGGTGCGCCGGGTCATTCGATGCCCGCGCGAAGAAGATCACCGTGGCCTTTGCGCGCATCATGCAGGCCGCCGGCATCGACTTCGCCATCCTCGGCCAGGAAGAGAAATGCAATGGTGATCCCGCGCGACGCATGGGCAATGAGTATCTGTACCAGATGCTCGCCAAGGAGAATATCGGCACGCTGAACGCGTATCGCGTCAAGACCGTGGTCACCATCTGCCCGCATTGCTTCCATCAGCTCGGCAACGAGTATCCGCAGCTGGGCGGCCACTACGAGGTCATTCATCACTCGCAGTACATCGAGCGCTTGATGGCCGAGGGTCGCGTGCCGCTCGCCGATGGGAATGGCGACGAGCGCACGTTCACGTATCACGACAGCTGCTACCTCGGACGGTACAACAACATCTACGACGCCCCGCGCCGCGTGTTGCCGGTCGTGAATCTCGTCGAGCCCGCCCGCAACAAGAGCCGCGGGCTATGCTGTGGCGCCGGCGGCGGGCGCATGTGGATGGAAGAGACCCAGGGGAAGCGCATCAACATCGAGCGCACGCAGGAGTTGCTGGCAACGGGCGCGGAGGCGATCGCGACCGCGTGTCCCTACTGCATGACGATGATCAGCGACGGCGTCAAGGCGAACGAGTCGCCCGTCCCCGTCTACGACATCGCCGAGGTTGTCGCGAGCCGGCTCAGCGCGGTCTGATCGCGCTCGAGCCTCTGGCCGGCGTACCCATACCGTAACTGACGGTGACGTGGAGCCGGTCGCCCTCGACTTTGGTGGTCACGCGCCGGCTGCAACCGGGGCACTTCTGCATGGTCGGTCCCGGTTCCGAGCGCTGACCGATCACGGTCCGGCAGACAGGGCAGTGGATCGGCCCAGTGACGAGCGCCGCGGCCGGAATCGGCGCCGCTTCGGCCGGAGCCGCGGCAGCGGCGGTCCCACCGGCGCCCGCCGGAGGGCGAACCAGGCGTGGTCCAGTGCCATCGCCGAGGCGCGCGCTCATCGTCTCGAGAAAGAACTGCTGCTCAGCCGCGCTCATCCCGGCTAGGGCGGCGGTGGACACGCCTTGCTCCTTGAGTTTGCGCGCCATGTTGTACGTATCGCGACTCATGGCCGCGGACTGCAGGGAGCCGCCCGAGCGGCCGCCGCCGGATCCTCCCGACGGCGATACCTGATCCTTGAGCTGCTTGCTGAACCGGACGATCGCGAGGCTCGCCAGGAGCAATACGCCGCAGGCCACGGCGGCGAGCACGAATTGGATCCAGGAGGTCGAATTCACAGGGCGAAATGCGTCGTCAGTGAGGCGTCGTCGGTCAGAGGCAACGCGTGCAAGTGTTCCCCGGGTTCCACCCGGGTGCGGTCTTCAGGGACGACGAGCAACGCGTTCGCGAGTGACATCGATGTGACGATCCCCGATCCCTGCGGTCCCGTTAGCCGCGCCGTGAGCGTCCCATCTGTATGCGTTGTTACAATGACGCGCAAGAAGTGAGTGAGGCGCGCGTTGATCGTCACGGGCTCCTCGAGGACCACATCGACCGGGCGGCGAAACAACCGTACATGGCCGAGCATACGGCGGATAGCGGGCCGGGCGAACAGCTCGAACGTCACCATCGTCGACACGGGGTTGCCCGGAAGGCCGAGCCACGGCGTTTTCCCGAGAAGCCCGAACCCGAGCGGTGCGCCGGGGCGCATGCGCACGCGCCAGAATTTCATCTCCGCGCCCATGTCGCGGAGCACATCGCGCAGGTAATCGTGCTCGCCGACCGAGAGCCCGGCGGTGGTGAGGATCAGATCGCAGTCGGCGCCCGCGGCTAATCGCTCGCGCAGCGATTCCGGCGTGTCGAGCGCAACG
This sequence comes from Gemmatimonadaceae bacterium, assembly GCA_035486035.1. Taxonomy (GTDB): domain Bacteria; phylum Gemmatimonadota; class Gemmatimonadetes; order Gemmatimonadales; family Gemmatimonadaceae; genus DASRDS01. Next base: position 2,307 of record DATHNL010000198.1, on the reverse strand, counting down.
CCGAGGTCTCTCGGCACTCCGAGTGCGTCGGTCACCGCCGCGACGAGCGCGTAGGTGTTCGACGACACGATCTTGCGGCTGGCGAGCACCTGGTCGAATTGCTCGACCGCAACCAGCTCGTCGCCCGACCCTAAGATCGCGACCCGAGGCTGCCGCACGACGTCGAGATACGCCGCGCCGACCGAGGCGAGCACGCCGATCTGCGCCGGCCCGATGGTCTGGCCGACGCTCAGCACAACGGCGCCCTCCCGGATATCCTCGCCCCTGGGTCGCACATTGCGCGTGGCATCGCGATCCGCCCGAATCGCCACGCGCTCGGTCCCACCGTCCGTGTCCTCGACGCGCACGACCGTGTCGGCGCCGGCGGGCAGCGGTGCGCCCGTCATGATGCGCGTGGCTTCGCCTACGCGTACTGTCGCACTCGGAAAGCCTCCTGCGGCGACGCTCTCGATCACCTTCAACACGATGGGTCGATCCGTGCTGGCGTGGGCGATGTCAACCGATCGGACGGCGTAGCCGTCCATCGCCGAATTATCCCAGGCGGGCAACGTGACCGGCGAACGAATCTCGGCGGCGAGGACGCGGTGCAGCGCGTGGGCGAGCGGAACCCGTTCCGCGGGCAACGGCGCGACGTGTGCCAGAATCGCCTGCGATGCCTCGGAGACCGACAACACGCGACTATCGCCGATCGAGCGTCATCGCGGCGAGCCGCGCGGCGATCTCGTCCTGCACGCGCTCGACATCGCGGACCGATGTCGTCCAGTTATTGCACAGGAAGCTGAACACGAGCGGCGTGCCATCCGCGGTCGTGACATACCCGGAGAGCGACCGGGCCTTGTCCACGAATCCGGTCTTGGCCCGCACATTGCCCGCGGCCATCGTGCCGCGCATGCGATCGGCGATCGTTCCGTCGACCCCCGCAATCGGCAGCCCGTCATAGAACACCTGAAACGCCGTATCGCGGCGCATCGCGGTCAGCACGCGGACGATGGTCTCCGGCGTGAGATAATCGTGTCGCGACAACCCCGACCCATCGTGCAACACAAATCCATCGGGCGGCGCGCCCCAGCGGATGAGCAGATCGCGCACGACGCGCACGCCGCTATCCGCCGAGCCTATGCCCGTTTTCTCGAGGCCGATCGTCTTGAGCAACGCCTCGGCGATCTGATTCTGCGACGGTTTCAATAGCGCCGGCATGATCTCTCTCAACGGCGGCGACGCCATGACGAACAACGTGTCGAGCACGCCCGTCGAATCCGTGCCGCGGTCAACCGCGTTCGCGCGCAGCGCGACGCCTCGGGCCGATAGGGCCGACGCGAACGCATGGAGATACGCCGCGGCGGGGTCCCGGTACGCCACCAGCGCGAGCGTGCTATCGCGCGGTGCGACGGTGCCATTGACGACGAGCTCGCCACTGGCGGTGTCGTACAGGACCGTGACGGGTTGCGCGGGCGCGTCCCCGGTCGGCGCCGCCGTACGGACGTGGTTCCGCAGGGTCGGATAGGTGAGCGCCGGCGCCGTCGCCACGATCGCCGGAGCGCCGGGCTTCGCGCCGCCGCGGACGACGACGGACGTAAATCCTTCGTTGAACATGAGCTCATCGACGCCGGCCGCATATGGCTCATTCAAGTCGTCCCACGCCCACCCGTATCCCCAATTCGCATCGGGAAACGCGTCGCCGCCTTGCACGATGCGCCCGGTGATGCGGTGGATCCCATGCGCCGCGACCGAGTCCGCCGCGGCGCGCAGCGGGATCGTCGCATCGTGCAGCATGTGATCGCTCACGGTCGGATCACCACGACCGATCACGACCAGGTCTCCGTGCAGCACGCCGCGCACGACCTTCCCGCGCGCCGCGTAGGTCGTTCGATACTGGTAATCGGGGCCGAGCTCGACGAGCGCGGCCGATCCCGTGACGATCTTCATGTTCGATGCTGGCAAGAAGAGCTTGCCGGCGTTCAGCGCGTAGAGCGTGTCGTTCGCGTCCGGGTTGACGATGAGAATACCCCAGATCGCACTTCGAAATCGCGAGTCCGCAACCATCGAGTCGATCGCTGCCCTGAGCTCATCGACCGCCGACTTCGGCGCGGGTGACGCCAACACCGGCGCGGCCGGTGTCGGTTCAGGGCTCGGCGCCGGAGGCTTCGCGCCGCCGCATCCAATCGCTGCCGTCGCCGCGAGGACCAGGGCAGCTACTCGTGGGCTCATCCCGTAATCTGCCCAGTCGCCAACCCCTCGGCCAGCGCCAAGTCGCTCGGCGTATTGACGTTCATAAACGTTTTGTCCGGGTCAGCCGGCGGAGGGAGC
>DATHNL010000197.1:0-12344 GCA_035486035.1 Gemmatimonadaceae bacterium | reverse complement strand
CTCGATCTCACTCACCGATCATCGAACGCCGCCACGATTGGTCTGCCACTATTGTCTCCACGAGGAGCCGCCACGGGAGACCTGTGCGCGGTGTGGCGGACGGACGCTGAGACGCCGGGGCCTCGGCACGCAGCAAGTCGAGCGGCTCCTCGCCGAACGCTTTCCCACCGCCCGCATCGCCCGCATGGTCGTCGATACGACGTCGGGAAAGTGGGCCCACGCCGAGATCCTCGACCGCGTGGGGCGCGGTGAAGTGGACATGTTGCTCGGCACCCAGATGATCGCCAAGGGACTCGACTTCCCGAACGTGACGCTCGTCGGCGTGATCGACGCCGACGTCGGCATCAATCTCCCGGACTTCCGCGCGTCCGAACGCTGCTTCCAGCTGCTGAGCCAAGTCGCCGGCCGCGCCGGTCGTGCCCAGAAACGCGGGCGCGTTTTTATCCAAACCCGCTTACCGACGCACCACGCGGTGCGCTATGCCGTTGCGCATGACTACGCATCCTTTGTTCGCGAGGAGCTCTGCGGCCGGCAATCCCCGCCATATCCCCCGACCATCCGGATCGCCAACATCGTGTACAGCGGCACTGACGAACAGGCGACGGCGCGATTCGCCGAGGAAAGCACGGCTTGGCTCTCGCGCCTGCCGGCAGATGTGAAGATCATCGGACCCGCCCCGTGCCCGGTCGAGCGCATCAAAAACCGGTGGCGTTGGCACGCCGTGCTCAAGGCCGAACACCCGGCCGAGCTCACGCGGTTGGGGTTGTACTTCATGCGTCGCGTGACCGTCCCATCGGCCGGGCAGCTCCGCGTGACCTTCGACCGCGACCCCGTGGCGCTCCTGTGACCCGCCACTGATCTTTCCGGGGTGACGTTCACGCACCCCGATTTCACCGCCGCCCGCTTCGCGGCAGCTCCCGACGCGACGTTCGTTCCCGCGCCAGGAGATGGTGTGCTCCCGGACGGATTTTTCTCGACGACCAACCTGCCGACCTACGTCCGCCTCGGCGGCGCGTGGCGCATGCCGCGTGAGCCGCGCATGGACGCGGTCCTGGTGCTCGACACGAACGGCGACCTCTGGGTACGCGAGGGTCGGCGCGTACGCGGCGGTGAGCGCGTCGCCGTCGGACGCGCCGAAGATGGGAGTGAAGGCATCTACGTGCACGCGTCCGCCTTCCTCGGCTCCGAGGACGGGGCGGGCGAGTTCAAGTTCATGACCAGCGAGGTCTCGCGCGAGAAGCCCATCGATTACGCCGAGATGGCTCGCCTCTTGATTTCCGAGCGCGAGCGTGGCGGCTACCCGGTGTGGGTCACCGGGCCCGCGTTGGTTCACTCGCGCGCTCGCGCTGACATGACTTGGTTCATCGCCAACGGGTTTGTCGGCGCGTTATTGGCCGGCAACGCGGTCGCGGTTCACGATATCGAGGCCTCGATCTTCGGGACGACCCTCGGCATGAGTGGCTCGGGCCAGGCCACATCTGGTGGACACGGGCTCCACATGCGCGCGATCAATCAGGTGCGCTCGGCCGGCTCAATCGCCGCGGCCGTCCACAAAGGCATCATCAAAGACGGCATCATGCACGCGTGCGTCATGCATGACGTCCCGTTCGTTCTCACCGGCTCGATCCGCGACGACGGCCCATTACCCGACGTTGTGACCGACGCCATCGCGGGGCAAGACGCGATGCGGCGACATACGACGAAGGCGACCATGGCTCTCCTCATCGCCACGGCGCTTCACGCCATCGCGACGGGAAACATGCTCCCGGCCTTTGTGACCGAAGCGGATGGGAGTCTCAGAGAGCTCGCGACCATCTGCGTGGATTCGTCGGAATTTGTCGTGAGCAAATTAAAAGACCGGGGTACGCACCAGGCGTTCGGTGTCGTCACCAATGCCCAGGATTTCATGCATATCCTGAGGCTGTATGTCGAGCGCGAACTGTCGACGATGCCCCCGCTGCGTCTCGCCAAAGTCTCGGCATGACCGACGGCGAACGCCGGTTCCTCCGTGAGCTGGCCGAGAAAGTACAGCCCGCCGATGTCGTCGACGCCTATCTCTTCCCCGCGTTCCGCCACGGGGTCGTCGAGAGCGGCGTCGCGGTGTTGGCGACAACGAGTGACGCGGCCGATGGCCGCTATGCCGTACTGACCGCGCGCTATCGTCTCGACGTGAAGGGGATGGACCGCGGCGCCTGGAACTTCGATGTCCGCCGCGAAGCCGACGCCCCGCTCGACGCACTGGCCGAAGTCGTGCATGGCGTGACGCGCCGCGCGGCCGACTACGGGGTGCCGCTCCATTTGAATGGCGACGCGTACCGGGCCATGATCACGGAGTGAATGTCGCGCGCGTCCTCGATCGGCGTCGCCTCGTCGACGCCGAGTGCCGGGGGCGTGATGAGAAACGGAAAGACCTGATCGCCGCCGACCGACCCGTGCGCCCCCACCTGATCGTCGAACGACACGATATCGTAGCCATCGTACGCGCCGAAGAGGACGAGATCGCCGCCGTTCGGCTGGCGAACCACTGACTCGATCGCCCGCCGGGCGAGCGCATCGCACTTGTACGGCGCGAGTGGATCGTCGCCCGCGAGGATCGTCAGCACACCCTGGTCGAGCCGTGCCCGGCCGGTGCGCGAGGCCAGGTGAACACCGCTCCCCTTCCGCGTCGCGATGAGCCCGATGCCCGGATGCGCCAGCAACGCCGCGTAGAGCCCGGCGCGGCGTGAGTCCCGCTCGATGTCGTCATGGTCGAGCGCTCCATCCTCATCGGCGAAGTACAGCTCGGCGAGACACGAGCTATACGTCACGACGACCTCGTGCCGCGCATCGATCTTGTACTTCTCGGGCACGAGGAGCTCCCGCAGCCCGTAGTGACGCCGCAGCCAGTCCAACAGGCGGGGACCGACCGGCGCGTATTCGCTGTCCTCGGCGAAGCTGGCGAAGGAATTGGAGAGCACCTTGCCGACGGTGGTGCCGAGCGTCTCGCCGAACCGCACGCGATAGCTGACCGAGGGCGTCATGCCGTGATCCGAGAGGATCACGAGGTCATAGCCGCGATTGGCCGCGCTCCGCATCATGCGCACGATCTCGGTGAGCCGTGCGTCGGTGCGTCGCAGATCCGCCATCGCCTGCCGACTGCTTGGCCCAAAATGATGCGCCATCTCATCGTACTGCATAAACGTCGAATAGATGATCGGCACACCGAGGTACAGGTCGAGCATGATCGCGATCGTTTGGAGCTCGCGCACGACGACGTTGCTCAGGATGCGCACGAAGGGAAAGATCCCTTCGGTATGCGTCGCCCGACCGGCCAGCTCCCCCGAGAAGCGCTCCCACTCCTCGCGCAGCCATTCGACCGCGGCTTGCGCCACCATGCGCACCAGTCGAATCGGATGGAGCGCGATCAAGAGCACCATCCGCGTCCCGCCGAGTCGCTGAAATACCGACGTGCGCTCCCGCGTCGCCACGGTGAACGCGACGGTGGCGGCGTCGCCGTCGAGCAGATTCACATAACTCGACCCGCCAGCCAACGCCCCCGGGGCATGGATCCTATCGCGGATATACTGGACGCCTTCGGGAGCGTTGCAGGTGATCACCCGATGTTCTCGCTTGTCATAAAACCGAAACGCGGGGATACCGTTGTTCTCGCCATGGAAGATGCCAGCCTGGCAATACGGCGTAGCGGCCGGCAGACCACAGAACCAACGTCGGAGCCGGAAGTCATCCTCGGCCAGCAGGCGTTGAATGGTCGGGCAGTATCCCAGTCGCAGCGCCCGACGCAGATCGGCGTACGCGAGCGCATCGATCTGCAGCATGAGCAGTCCGCGACGTCCATCGCGTGGGCGTCGCTCTTTACGGAAGATGCCGTACTTGAGCGTGTAGTACAGCCGCAGGATCGGCCCTGCCCGAGGCCGCCGGCGTCGTTCGACGAATGGCTCTGACACTCAGGTCGTGAGCGTCGCGGTCAGCGCCAAGAGCGTGCGCGCGGAAACCGGTTTGAGCAGCACATCGCGGCAACCCGCGGCGCGGCATCGCGCGATGACGGCCGGCTCATCCCAGCCGGTCAGCGCCAGCGTCACGTGCGGCGCGGTCGTGGCCTTCGCGAGCACCTCGAGTCCATCCCCATCGGGCAGCGTCAAATCGAGCAGCATGAGGTCGACCGGCGTTTCGTTGCATGCCGCGATCGCGGCGGCAACCGTTCCGGCCACCCGCACGTCATGTCCGCCCGCTTCGAGGAGCATGCGCATGGCGTCACCGGCATCCGCATTGTCCTCGACCACCAGGACGCGCGCCACGCGGTCAGGCCGCTCCTTCGAGTGCTTCGACCAGCTGTTGGCGGCGGAGGAGCGACCAGTACCGACCCCCGAGCGCGAGCAAGTCTTCGTGGCGCCCTTGCTCGACAATCCGCCCTTCGTCGAGGACGACGATCCAACTCGCGTCGCGGATCGCGCTGATCCGGTGCGAGGCGATGACGGCCGTCCGCCCGGCGAGCGCATCGCGCAGCGCATGCAGGATGGCGGCCTCGGTGTGCGTGTCGACCGCCGAGAGGGCGTCATCCAGCAGCACGATCGACGGCCGCCGGGCGAGCGCCCGCGCCAGTGCCGCGCGTTGCTTCTGGCCGCCGGACAGGTTGATCCCGCGTTCGCCAAGCATCGTGTCGTAGCCGGCCGGGAACGCCGTAATCGTCTCGTCGAGTTGCGCGATCCGCGCGGCCCATCGGCCGGCATCTTCGTCTGGTGCCTCCTCCGCCGCGCGCTCGTCGACCAGCTCGGCGTTGTCGCCGTACACCAGATTGGCACTGATCGTGTCGCTGAACAGCAGGCTTTCTTGCGGTACGACGCCAATCGTACGCCGGAGGTTGTCGAGCGGGATCTCGCGAATCGGGACCCCGTCGATCAAAATCTCACCCTCCTGGGGATCATAGATTCGCGGGATCAAGTCGATCAGGGCGCTCTTCCCACTGGCCGTGGCACCCACGATCCCCAAGGTCGCGCCGGCCGGGACGAAAAACGAGATGCCTCGCAGAACAACTCGCGTGGTGCCCGGGTACGCGAAGCTGACGTTGCGAAACTCGATGGACCGTCCCTGGTGAGTGATGGGCAGTAGCCTAGGCTGTGCCGGCGAAGTAACGCGCGCCTCGGCACGAAAGATGTCCATGAGCCGTGTCATGGATGCCGCCCCGCGCTCGAAGAGGTTGATGACCCATCCCAGGGCAATCAACGGCCACGTCAGCGCCGAGAGGTACATGCCAAAGGCGACGAACTTGCCAACGCTGATCGTCCCTTGCATCGTCAAAATGCCACCGAGCCCCAAGACGACGACCCAAGCCAGCCCGGCGAGAAGCCCAAACGCAGGATTCATTGCGCCATTCAGGCGCACGAGATGCATATTGCGTCTCAGATACTCATCATTGAGCGCGCCGAACCGGCCGAGCTCTGCCGCCTCCTGGCGATACGCGCGAATGATGCGTGTTCCAGAGAAATTCTCCTGCGCATGCGTCGTCATTGTACTGAAATGGTCCTGGACCGCCTCGAACCGCTCGTGGATGATCCGCCCGAACCGCACCATCATGACGGGCAGCAGTACCATCGGCAGCAGCGAAATGCCGGTCAACATTGGGCTGATGCGCAGCATGAAGGCGAGGGCGAACACGCCACCGGCGATCGTGGCGACGAGGTACATGATGGCGGGTCCCGCCGCCATCCGAACCGCGCTCAAGTCGTTGGTGAGCCGCGCCATGATGTCACCCGTTCGGGTATGCCCGAAGTAGGAGGCATCGAGGGTTTCGAGATGTTGAAACAGATCGTTTCTGAGATCGTACTCGATTCGGCGGCTGACGCCGTTGAGCACCTCGCGCATCCCGTATCGCAGCCACCCGCCGAAGAGCGCGATTCCCACCATTTCGCCGGCGATGCCCCAAATGCGCCCGGTGCCCGAGCCGGCACGCATGTCGTCGATCGCCCACTCGATGAGCGTGGGGATGACGCTCGTCACGGCCGACGAGCCCACGACGAAGAGCAGTCCAACGATGACCTGCGCCCGATACCGCCGCAGGTATGGCAGGAGTGGCCTAAGAGCCTTCATACTAGGGGAGACTTATGATCACCAAATATACCATCCTGGCCGGGGTCGCCCTCAGTCTGATGGTCGCCGCGTGCGGAAAGTCAGACAAATCGGCGGCCGCTGACAAAATGTCGCCCGATACGTCGCTGGCCAGCGATCTGGCCGCCGCCGGTGCGCCACCAGCACAACCGGCGTTAGCCGACACCGGTTCCGCTCCCAAGGCGACACCAGCGCCGTCGCCCGCACCCGCGGCCGACACCGCGACGAAACAAGTCGCGAAGGTCGAGCCCGAGAAGCATCACAAGAGAGAGAAGACCACGACTGGCGGCGGCGCGACGAGTGGCGGGACACCTACGCCGTCACCGACTCAGCCCGGGCAGCCGACAACGACCGCGAGCGGCAATACCGTGACGCACGGTGGCGCGGGCGGCGGCAATGTCGGAACGATCGCGGCCGGTACGAATATCGCGCTCACCGCCGATCAGCGGATCTGCACCGACAGCAACAAGGTCGGCGACACGTTCACCGCGACCGTCTCGAACCCGGTCGTCGGGTCGAACGGCGCCGTCATTCCCGCCGGCTCGAGCGTCTCTGGCCACGTGGTCGCGCTCGGCGCGAGTAAGGCCGTCGGCCAGACTGTCACGTTCTCGCTCGCATTCGACAACCTGACGGTGAACGGGACGGGCTATCCCTTGGATGCGGCGATGGCCGGCGCGCCGCAGCTCGCGCAACACCGCACGACTGGCGCTGGAACGGATGCCGCCAAGGTCGGCGGCGGCGCAGTCGTCGGCGCGCTCATCGGCGGGTTGGTCAGCCACAAGGTGACGGGCGCGGTGATCGGTGGCGCCGCCGGCGCCGCGGCAGGTGGCGGTGTCGCGGTCGCGACCGGGAAATTCGACGCGTGCCTGCCGCAGGGTGGCAAGCTGAACATCCAGCTGAATAGCGATCGGCAAATTCGGTCTTGACCGACCGCTAGTATCCGACCGCGCCTCCCGTCGCGCGCGGGTCCACGGCACCAACCCAGCCGTCGGGCCCGCGCATGACAGCGGTACACGTGCCGCTCGCGCCGCCCTGCGCCACGGCGTAACCCATCGCTCGCAACGAGTCGAGCATCGCCGGGGCGAACCCGCCGTTGTCCACGCGCAACGTGTCCGGCAGCGCTTGATGGTGGACACGCGGCGCGCGGATCGCATCGGCGAGCGCCATGTGATAGTCGATCGCGTTGACGATGACCTCGAGGGTGCTCGAGATGATGCGTGGACCGCCGCGGGCTCCGACCACGAGGAACAGACGGCCGGTGGGATCGGTGACAATCGTTGGTGACATCGCGCTCAACATGCGCTTGCCCGGCACGATGGCGTTCTGCTCGCCTTGCACCAGGCCGAACATGTTCGGTTGCCCGGGCTGCGCCGCGAAATCATCCATCTCGTCGTTCAAGAAGAACCCCGCACCCCGGACGTACACGCCGGAGCCGTACAACGCATTGAGCGTCGTGGTCGTCGCGACCGCGTTCCCGGCCGCATCCACAACCGAGTAGTGCGTCGTCTCGGTATCGCGGACGGCGCGTGCGTACTGTTTGCTGGTGAGCTGATCGACGGGGTTCTGCACGAATTCCGGGTCGCCGAGTCGGTTGTTGCGATCGGTGAACGCGCGCTTCAAGGCATCGCCCAGTCGGTGCGCGTACGCCGTCGTGCCGTAGGGTGGCAGCGCCGGGTACGTCTCGAGGATGTTCAGCGTCTCGATAATCGTCACACCGCCGGACGACGACGGTGGCATGGTGAGCAGCGAGTAGCCGCGATACGTCCCACGAATGGGCTCCCGCCAGCGCGCACGATACGCGGCCAGATCCTCTTCCGTGATCAACCCATGACCACGCTGCTCTTCGTCCACGATGGCGCTGGCGATGGGTCCGCGATAGAACGCGTCGGGTCCCTGGTCCGCGATGAGGTTCAGCGTGCGCGCGAGCTCGGGTTGGACGAGCGTCGCGCCGACCGCGAGAGGCGCACCGCCCGGATAGAACCGGTCGGCCCCGGCGAACCGTCCAATCCGCTTCTGCTCATTCGCGAGCGACCTCGCCAGCGCGCTGTCCACGCGAAACCCAACGGTCGCGAGCCGAATCGCCGGCTCCATCACGCGCCGGAGCGGCATGGTGCCGTACGACTTGAGCGCTTCGGCCAACCCGGCGACGGCGCCAGGAACGCCAGATGCGCGGTACCCGGTCACGCTCTCGTCGGTGAGCTTCCCATCCGAGCCGACGTACATGTTGCGGGTAGCCGCCAGCGGCGCGACCTCCCGATAGTCGAGCGCCGCGACACGACCGTCGGCCATGCGGATGACCGTGTACCCGCCACCCCCGATGTTGCCGGCCTCGGGCAGCGTCACCGCGAGCGCGAACCCGGTCGCGACCGCCGCGTCGACCGCATTGCCACCCTCACGAAGGATCTCGACGCCGGCCGCGCTGGCGAGACCGCTATTGCTCGCGATCATCGCGTGCGGCGCCGTCGCCAGCACCGGGGTCGTCTGGAAGCGCCACGTGGAGGGAATGCGGCTCGCCGCGGTCGTGAGCTGATCGTGCCCCACGCCGCGAGCGCATGAGGTCGCCGCGAGCGTGATTGTGATGCAGATCACGAACCGGCGCCCTTGCGAAACGCTTAACCTGGTCTGTTCCATTATGGCACTCAAGCTAGCGAAACACCGATTGCCTGCCAACGCCGCCGACACGAGCCTGACTGAGCGCCGGAACCCGCGCACAGCGAATATCGACCTCGCTGATCCCTTAGCGATCGTCGACCTCATCTCGACCGAGGACGCAAAAGTTGCGGCGGCTGTACACGCGCAGCGCGAAGCGCTCGCGCGCGCGATCGAATTCGCCGTCGCCGCGTTCCACTCCGGCGGTCGCCTACTATACGTGGGTGCCGGCACGTCGGGCCGTCTCGGCGTGCTCGACGCCGCCGAGTGCCCGCCGACCTTCGGCACGGACCCGTCGATGGTCCAAGGTTTCATTGCCGGCGGTCCTGCGGCCCTCACTCGCGCCCAGGAGGGAGCCGAGGACCGCCCGGAGGCTGGCGCAGCCGATCTCGCCGCGGCTCGTGTGGGTCCCTCCGACTTCGTCGTCGGTATCGCCGCATCCGGCACCACACCCTATGTCCGGGGCGCTCTCGCGTATGCCCGCGAAGCCGGTGCACGCACTGCCATTGTCGCCAGCACGCCAATACCGTCCGACCTCAAAGTCGACGTCGCGATCCTGCCGATCGTCGGCCCGGAGGTGATCACGGGCTCGACCCGCATGAAGGCAGGCACGGCGACGAAGCTCGTGTTGAACACGATCACGACCGGTGCCATGATCCGCCTCGGCAAGACGTACGGCAACCTGATGGTCGACCTCAAGGCCACGAACGCGAAATTGGCGGCCCGGAGCGAACGCATCGTCGCCGAGGTCTGCGGGATCTCGCGGGAGGCCGCGCGCGAGGTGCTCGCCAGCGCGCGCGGTAGCGTCAAAGTCGCGATCGTCATGCACAAGCGCGGAGTGAGCCGTGCGGAGGCTGAGCGGCTACTCGCGGAGGCCGGTGGGGCGCTTCGCGACATCATCGGCCCGCCGCCGTGAGCGAACTGTACGTTGGACTCATGTCCGGCACGTCCCTCGACGGAATCACGGCCGCGGTCGCCCGCTTCTCGGAAGACCGTTGCGAGCTCGTGGCGTCGATCACGTGCCCGTACGGCGACGAGCAGCGCGCTCGCTTCGAGCGCGCGCTCGGAGGACCGATCTCGGCTGCCGAGTGGGCCCGTCTCGACGTCGACCTCGGCGGCTGGCTCGCCGACGCGGCGCTGACGGCGATCGCGAAAAGCGGCGTCGAAGCGAGTGCCATCCGGGCGATCGGATCGCACGGTCAGACCGTCTGGCATGAGCCCGCGCGGGCCACATGGCAGATCGGCCAGGCCGCGGTGATCGCCGAGCGGACGGGGATTGATGTCATCAGTGATTTTCGGGTGCGCGATGTCGCCGCGGGCGGGCAGGGTGCTCCGCTCGTCACACTCGCCGATGCAATCCTGTTTCGTGCGCCGCACGGCGTGCGCGCTCTGCAAAACCTCGGCGGCATCGGCAACGTGACGGTCGTCGGCGATGTCGTTCGGGCGTTCGATACCGGCCCGGGCGTCGTGGTGATCGATGGCGTGGTCCGTCGCCTGACCGGTCTGCCATACGACACGGATGGCCGTCTCGCACGCGCGGGTCGTCCGCTCGAGTCCGTCGTCAGGCGCGCGTTGACCGATCCGTATTTCTCCGCGCCGCCGCCCAAGTCGACCGGTCGCGAGCTGTTCACCGCCGAGTATGTCACCGCCTTCATCGACCAGTGCCGGGGCGCGTCGACGGCGGACATCGTCGCCACCGCGGTCGCGTTGACTGCCGCGAGCCTAGCGGATGCCTACAATCGATTCGTGCCCGAGCCGCTGGCCGACGTGTTGCTGTCCGGCGGTGGCGCGAGCAACCCAGCCCTCGTTGATGCGATTACGCGTGCGCTCGCGCCGCGGATCGTGCGGCGGTTCGCTGATGTTTTTTTTGATGGTGAAGCCAAAGAGGCCGTGGCGTTCGCATTCTTGGCCTATCGGCACGTCCACGCGCTGCCGGGGAACGTCCCGTCCGCGACTGGCGCGGCCGGACCGCGCATTCTCGGAAAACTGACGCCGGCATGATCGCCTACGCGCAGCTCTTGATCCCGACGATCTGGTGGGATGAGAAGACGGGTTTCGCTGGCGCGAAGCCGCGAACTGACGCGGCATTGGGACTCGGCGTCGGAGGATTCATTCTGCGCGGGGGCGAGCGCGAGGCCGTGCGCGCGCTCACGAAAGACTTGCGGCAGCGTTCACGCATCCCGTTGCTGATCGCTGCCGACATGGAACGCGGCGCCGGCGAGCAATTCGTCGGCGCGACGGGCCTGCCTCCGGTCGGGGCGATTGCGTCGCTCGGCGATCTGGACGCCATTCGTCGCGCGGCCCGCCTCACCGCCCGCGAGGCGCGCACCATGGGAGTCAACTGGGATTTCGCGCCCGTGTGCGATTTGGATCTCGACACGAACAACCCTATAGTCGGCACGCGAGCGTTCGGGTCAGATCCCGTGCGCGCCAGCGAGTGCGCGGCCGAGTGGATCGCGGCGTGCCAGTCGGAGGGCGTCCTGGCCTGCGCGAAGCATTTCCCGGGACACGGGCGCACCGAGTCCGACTCGCACTGCGCGTTGCCCGTCGTGCGCGCGTCGGTCGCGGAGCTCACCGACGTCGATCTGCTTCCGTTCCGCGCCGCGATCGCGACCGGCGTCGCCTCGCTCATGACCGCGCATGTCGCATATCCCGCGCTCGACTCGAGCGGCCAGCCGGCCACGCTGTCGCGCGAAATTCTGCACTGGCTCCTGCGGCAGCGTCTCAAGTTCGACGGACTGGTGATCAGCGACGCCATGACGATGGCCGGCGTGCGCGATGGTCGCGACGAGTCCGAGGCGGTGGTCGAGGCCGTCCGCGCCGGATGCGATCTCGTGCTCGACCCTGTCGACCTGCCTGGCGCCATTGCGGCATTGGAAGCCGCGGCGAAGGATCGGCGGTTCGACGACGAGCGGTTGCACCAGTCGCTGCGTCGTCGGCTCAAGTGGGCGCAATGGGCGTCGCCGCCCAACGAGTATCGGCGGCCGTCGCTCACCGATCTCGCCTGGGGCGATCAGCTCGCCGAGCGCGTGATTCACGTCGTGCGCGGTGCGGTGCCACGGTATGAGGGACCGCTCGATGTGGTCGTGATCGATGATGACACGGATCGCTCGCACCCCGGCGCCACGCGCGACGTGTTCGTTGCCACGTTGCGCGCGGCTGGAGTCAAGCTCGGAGCGGGTGGCGCAGTGATCGTCGCATTGTTCGGCGACCTTGGGCCAGGACGTGAACGCGTTGGATACGCGAGCGAAACCGTGGCGAGGGTAGCGGCCGCGCGAGCGACGCTCGTCGTGCAATTCGGCCCGCCGCGCTGGGCGTCCGCGCTGACCGATGCGCCGAACGTCATCTCGGCCTGGGGCGGTGACCGAACGATGCAAACCGCTGCCGCGCGCTGGCTCAAACGCGCCGCATTGTGACGCCCGCCGCGCCACCTCGTCAGATCGCGTAGCCTATTTTAAACGAGGTGTGGCGTGAAACGTGGGTTCGTGGTCGCGGTCCTGGTGCTCGCCGGATGCAACATCCCCGGCCTGGATGATCCGACATCGGGCGGGTCGTCCTCCACGTCGTCCGGCTCTGGTATCGCGACGTTCGAC
>DATHNL010000196.1:0-3283 GCA_035486035.1 Gemmatimonadaceae bacterium | reverse complement strand
GACCGACATCGCGCCGAGGAGCGCATAGACGCCGCCGACGATCCAAAAGACCAGAATGAGGCGCGAGTCGCCCAGGGTGGCGGCGAGCGTGCCCGGCAAGCGCAGGATGCCGACGCCGACCGTACCGCCGAACACCATCGCGAGACCGAAACCGAGCCCCAGGATTCGGGCGAGCGGCGCTGGCTTGTCCATTCATCCCCTGGAGAACCTGAGGCTCGGCGGGATGTTAGCATTCCCGCGACGGGCCGTTTGAGGGAATGCCATGTCGAAGGATCTATCGCCCACCCCTGCGCCCGCGCACGCAGCGGCATCCGCGTGGGCACCGTTCCGTCACCGCACGTTCGCGGTCATCTGGGTCGCGACGGTGGTGTCCAACATCGGCGGCTGGATGTACAGCGTCGCATCCGGGTGGCTGATGACCAGTCTCGATGCCGATCCTCTCTTCGTCTCGCTGGTGCAGGTGGCCAACAATCTGCCGATGTTCCTGTTCGCCCTTCCGGCCGGGGCGCTCGTGGACATCGTCGACCGGCGCCTGTTCTTGATCATCGGCGAGTCGGCGGTGACCGTCACATCGGCTGCATTCGCCGTCCTCGTTTGGCTGCATCTCATCACGCCCTGGAGCTTGCTCGTGTTCAGTTTCCTCGTGACCGTGGCGAGCGCCGTCACGGCCCCGGCGTGGCAGGCCGTCGTTCCGCAGCTCGTGCCGAAACCGGAACTCCCCAGCGCCATCGCCGCGAACAGCGTCGGAATCAATGTGAGCCGTGCGGTGGGGCCGGCGCTCGGCGGATTGATGGTCGTGGCGTTCGGCATCGCGGCGCCTTTCTGGGTCAATGCGGTCAGCAACGTGGGTGTCATCGCGGCGCTGATTCGCTGGAACCCGCCGAAACGGAGCACCCCGACTCTTCCCCGGGAGAGATTTGGCCAGGCTATGCGCTCGGGGCTGCGGTACGCGCGCTACAACGCGTCTTTGCGCTCGACGCTGGTGCGCACGGTGGCGTTCTTCGTATTCGCGAGCGCGTACTGGGCGCTCTTGCCGCTCGTCGCACGCGACCAAGTCGGCGGGAGCTCTGCGATTTATGGCGTGCTGCTGGGCGTGATCGGCGCATCTGCTGTCGCGGGTGCGTTTCTGCTGCGAACGCTGCGCTCGCGACTGGGACCGGACGTCTTGCTGGCGGGGGCGACCGTCGCGACGGCTCTCGCCACGGCGCTTTTTGGCATCGCGCACAACGCAAGCGTCGCGCTCGCCGCGAGCGTGCTCGCCGGTGCCTCCTGGATCGCGGGCGTCTCGAGCCTCAATGTCTCGGCACAAGTGGCGCTGCCCGAGTGGGTGCGCGGCCGAGGCCTCGCCATGTACGTCACCATCATGTTCGGAGCCTTGAGTCTCGGCAGCGCGATCTGGGGCGAGGTGGCAAGTCGCGTGGGCCTCGCGTTCGCCCTGTATGCCGCGGCGGTTGGAGCCGTCCTTGCCATCCCCCTCACCTGGCGCTGGAAGCTACAAACCGGCGCAGCCATCGACTTCACGCCCTCCATGCACTGGCCCGAGCCCGTCACGACTACGGACGTCGAGCCGGACCAGGGTCCGGTTCTCACGCTGATCGAATATCGCATCGATCCCAAGCACCGCGAGGCGTTTCTCGAGGCGATGGGTCCCTATGTTCGCGTCGTCCGCCGCAACGGCGGCTACGACGTCGCCGTATACGAGGACCCGGCCGAAGAGGGGCGCTACGTGGAGACCTTCATGTCGGACTCGTGGTCGGAGCACTTGCGGCTGCATCGGCGCATGACCATCACGGATCGCAAGCTGGAAGATAAGGTCCGCCGCTGGAACATCGGCCAGGTCAAGGCCACCCATCTCGTCCTTGCCCAACCGCGGGAGTGAATCTCAGGCCGCAACGACCCTCAAAGATCACCGCCGATGCGCACCACGTAACGGCCGAGCACGCGACCCGCGATGAGCTCCTCGCAAGCCTTGGGAATGTCCTCGAGATCGATCACGCGGTGCACGATTCGCTTGGTGAGCGACTCGAGATGCCATTCGCCGGCGAGCTTTCCCCAGAGAGCAAGCCGCCAGTTGCGCGGAACTTCGACCGAGTGGATGCCAAGCAGGCTCACGCCGCGCAGAATGAGGGGCATCACGGTCGCATTCAGTTCGGCCGATTCGGCGAGGCCAATACAAGCGATCGTGCCCCACGGCCGCACGGTCCGCATGAGATAAGCCAAGGTCTTTCCGCCCAGATTGTCGACTGCACCGCCCCAGATCGCTTTCTCGAGCGGCTTGGCGCCGAAGTCGAGGGTCTTGCGATCCACGATCTCGTCGGCGCCCATGTGGCGCAGGTACTCCGCCGCCGCGTCCGCCTTGCCGGTGATGGCGGCGGTCGTGAAGCCTGCGCGTTTCAGAATGGCGAGCGCGATGCTGCCCACTCCTCCGGTCGCGCCCGTGACCGCGATGGGGCCATGATCGGCGACTTGATGGTTCTCCTGCATTCGCCATACCGCCATGGCGGCGGTGAATCCCGCGGTGCCCAGCGCCATCGCCTCGAACAAGCCGAGCCGCGCCGGCAGCGGCACGACCGCCTGCGCCGGGACGCGGGCGAACTGCGCAAAACCGCCGTCGAGCGATTCGCCGAGGTTGCTCCCGGTGACGAGCACGCGATCACCGGGCGCGAAGGTCCCGTCGGCGCTGCTTTCGACCACACCCGATAAATCGATGCCGGCGGTGCGCACCGCCCCCCGCGTAATCGGCGCGTTGCCGGTCACCGCCAGCGCGTCCTTGTAATTGAGACACGAGTAGGCGACGCGGATCACCACTTCGCCTGCGGTGAGATCATCGAGAGAAACCGCATCAAACCGAGATCGCGTGCGGCCCTCGACCCGGTGTACGCGCAGTGCTGTGAATGTGGGCATGCGAGCTCCGCTCAACGATGCTGATGGCTGTCAGTGGTGCGAGAACGCGTCTGTAAAGGCCGGGTTCGACAGCAGGTTCTGCGTCGCGCGAAGCACCGCGTCCGACAGCGTCTCGTAGTAATTCTCGGCCTTGTACGAACGGCCGAAGCGTTCCGTGCCGCCCGCTACCGCGCCGGACCAGACCTCCTTGCCGTGTGCATCCTTGAGATGCATGACCAGGGAGAGCTCGGAGTGATACGTGCTCGTCTCGGTCACGAAGAACTGGCGGATCTCTCCGCTCAGAGTCAAGGCGCCGGGTCCGTCGACGACGTTGAGTCCTGCGGCGTGCAGCGTATCTTTCATGTGGTCGGTGACGAAAGCGGCGACGTCGCCCGAGGTG
>DATHNL010000195.1:0-11738 GCA_035486035.1 Gemmatimonadaceae bacterium | reverse complement strand
TGCCGATCGTTTCGACGGGGAGATGGAAGATCTGCGCGACCGCCGTCGCGGCGAGTAACGCGACCAACGGACCCGGGATGCGGCGACTCACCAGTGGCCACAGGATGAGGATCGCGACCGTGCCCGCCGATACCGCCACCGCATACGGGTTGATCGACGTCAGATGTTGCCCATACGCCAACCATTTCTCGAGGAAGTGGGCGGGGACGTCTCCCATATGGAGGCCGAGCAGATCTTTGATCTCGCCTGAGAAGATGATGACCGCGATCCCGCTCGTGAACCCGGTAATGATCGGAAAGGGGATGAATCGTATCGTCGACCCGAGCTTGAGAAGCCCGAGCACGATGAGAATCACACCGGCCATGATCGTCGCCACGGTGAGCCCATCGAGGCCATATCGCTGCACGATTCCGTACACGATGACCACGAACGCACCGGTCGGACCGCCGATCTGGACGCGCGATCCGCCGAGGGCCGAGATGAGGAAGCCGGCGATGATCGCCGTATACAGTCCGCGGTCGGGCGTGACGCCGCTGGCGATGGCGAAGGCGATCGCCAGCGGGAGCGCGACGATCCCGACTATGACGCCCGCGCTGAGGTCGGCGATGAGCTGCGCTCGGGTGTAGCCCCGGAGCGTGGTCAGCAGTTTCGGTGCGAAGATCAAGCCGGAACGATCGTTCATGAGGTCGCCACTTATCGTAAGGTATTCCCCGACATGTGGCCAGCGGTTCTATCTCGGCGCTCGTCCCGAGCGCATATTACACGCCCCTTCTCATTCAGCTCTCGGAGAGCGTCCATGGCCACCACGCTCGAACGCCCAGCAGCGGCGACCAATCTCAAGATTCCCATTCGCGCACGCTACGACAACTGGATCGGAGGCGAGTACGTCCCGCCCGTACGCGGGCAGTACTTCACGAATCCGAGCCCGATCACCGGTCAGCCGTTGTGCGAAGTCGCGAGATCGACGGCCGAGGACGTCGATCGCGCGCTCGATGCGGCGCACGCGGCGGCGGTGAGCTTCAATCATACCTCGCCCGCGTACCGCGCGAATCTCTTGAACAAGATCGCCGACCGCCTCGAGGAGAATATCGAGAACATGGCGATCATCGAGACGATCGACAACGGGAAGCCGATCCGCGAGACGATGAACGCCGACATGCCGCTCGCCGTCGATCACTTCCGGTATTTCGCGGGCGCCATCCGCGCGCAGGAGGGCTCGATCGGCGCCCTCGACGACGACACCGTCGCCTATCACTTCCACGAGCCACTCGGCGTGGTCGGCCAAATTATCCCGTGGAACTTCCCGCTGCTCATGGCGACATGGAAGCTGGCGCCCGCGCTGGCGGCAGGGAATACGGTCGTGCTCAAGCCGGCCGAGCAGACGCCGGTGTCGATCATGGCATTCATGGAGCTCATTGCCGACATCTTGCCGAGCGGCGTCGTGAACGTGGTCGAAGGCTTTGGCGTCGAGGCTGGCAAGCCGCTCGCCCAAAGCCCGCGCGTCGCCAAGATCGCCTTCACGGGCGAGACCACGACCGGCCGTCTCATCATGCAGTACGCGTCGGAGAATCTGATTCCGGTCACGTTGGAGCTCGGCGGCAAGTCGCCGAACATTTTCTTCGCCGATGTGCTGCGCGCGGACGATGACTTCTTCGACAAAGCGCTCGAAGGGTTCGTCATGTTCGCGCTCAATCAAGGCGAAGTCTGTACGTGTCCGTCCCGGGCGCTCGTGCAAGACTCGATCTATGATCGCTTTATGGAGCGTGCGGTGGCTCGTACGCGCGCTATTGTCGAAGGCGATCCACTGGACCCGCGAACCATGATCGGCGCCCAGGCGTCGAACGATCAATTGGAAAAGATCCTGAGCTATATCGATATCGGGAAGCAAGAAGGGGCTCGCATCCTCACCGGGGGTGAACGCCGCATTCACGAGGGCGACCGTCGCGATGGGTACTACGTGGCGCCGACGATCTTCGAAGGCACCAATCGCATGCGGATCTTCCAGGAGGAGATCTTCGGCCCGGTCGTCTCGGTCACGCGCTTCAAGGACATGGACGACGCGCTCGCCATCGCGAACGATACGCTCTATGGCCTCGGCGCCGGCGTTTGGACGCGAGATATGAACACCGCGTACCGCATGGGTCGTGGGATCAAAGCCGGCCGCGTGTGGGTGAACTGCTATCACGCGTATCCCGCGCACGCCGCGTTCGGCGGCTACAAGCAGTCGGGCATCGGTCGCGAGAACCACAAGATGATGCTCGACCACTATCAGCAAACCAAGAACATGCTCGTGAGCTACAGCCCGAAAAAGCTGGGGTTCTTCTGATGCTTCCGGCCCGTGTGTCCGTTACTCCCGCCGCCGCCGCGCTTCTGCGGCGGCTCCGGGAGGAGCATGGGCCGCTCGTCTTTCATCAGAGCGGCGGTTGCTGCGACGGAAGCTCGCCCATGTGCTATCCGCGCTCCGACTTCCGCATCGGCGATCGCGACGTCTACCTCGGCGAGATCGCGGACGTGCCGTTCTACATCGGCGCCCAGCAGTTCGAGTACTGGCGGCACACGCACCTCACGATCGACGTTGTTCCCGGCCGCGGCGGTGGATTCTCACTGGAAGCCCCGACCGGCTACCGGTTCCTCACTCGGTCGCGCCTGTATGAGGACCAGGAGTGGCGCGACCTCGAAGCCGCCGGTCCGCCGCCGCACGGACCGCGCTAACGAGGTCCGCACGAGATTCTGACGGGATCCGCGCTGGCGTTCCGCCGGTGATCGGCGCAATGTGTCGACACATGCACTCCATCTCCCGCCGCCGGTTCATCGCCGATGGCTCGCTCGCTCTCGGCGCCGTGAGCCTCTGGCCATACCATAGCACCGGCGACGGGCGGCTGACCGCACGACCGGTATCACACCCGGCCGATCCATTGCCGCCGGGAACCCACGTGCTCTGGATGGTCGATGGGCGCGAGACCGTCGTCGTCGTGCCGTCGACGATCCAACCAGATCAACCCGCGCCACTGATGCTGGCGTTGCACGGCGCGACGCAGAGTAGCGAGTTCACACTGCACGCGATGCAGAGTGCGGCGGAAGCCGCCGGCGTGATCATGATCGCGCCGAGCTCGACGGACCGGACGTGGGACGCGATCCTCGGGCGGTCGTTCGCCGGCGACTGTGCGCAGATTGATCGCGCGCTCGCGCAGGTGTTCCAGCATTGCGCCGTCGATCCGCATCGCCTGGCGATCGCTGGCTTCTCGGACGGCGCGACGTATTCGCTCTCACTCGGCGTCGTGAACGGCGACTTGTTCACGCACATCATTGCGTA
Source organism: Gemmatimonadaceae bacterium (assembly GCA_035486035.1). Lineage (GTDB taxonomy): Bacteria > Gemmatimonadota > Gemmatimonadetes > Gemmatimonadales > Gemmatimonadaceae > DASRDS01. The sequence continues at coordinate 8,425 of DATHNL010000195.1, read as the reverse complement.
CTCGCCAGGGTTCATGATTCCGGGGACGCGGCACGGCCGGCCACGTGTCTTCATCTCGCACGGCCGGAACGATCCGGTCCTGCCGTTCGAGCGGTGCGGCCAGCGCCTCGCGACCGAGCTCAAACACGACGGTTACCCCGTCGAGTTCGTCCCGTTCGACGATGGCCACGCCGTGCCGCCGGAGATTGCGACGCAGGCGACCGGCTGGTTCGCCGGCTAGCCGAGTCGGCGAGGAGGGTGCTGGCGAGCAGAGCCCGAAGGTGGCAAATATTGGACATGAGAAAAACGATCTGTATCGCCCTGGCGCTCCCGGCCATGTTAGCGGCGCAAAGCGCTCCGGACAGCGTGCGCTACACGGTGTTGTTCTCGGATCGACCGCAGGGTCACTTGACGCTTCGGGGAACATCTGCGGAGTGGTGGGCCGACTACGAGTTCAATGACCGCGGTCGCGGACCGCATGTCGTCGAGCACGGACTCGCGGCGGCCGACGGCACGCCGCGACAGCTGACCATCGTCGGCCACAACTATCTCAAGGACACGGTCGACGAACATTTCTCGACCGACGGCCACACGATGCGGTGGATCAACAGCGTCGAGGGGGACGTGAACGGTGCGGCACGTCCGGGCTTCTATGTCGATGTCGATGGTCCCCCGACCGCCGCACTGCCACAGGCGCTCATTGCGGCGACCAGCCACCGGATGCCGTTGCTCCCGTCGGGCGAGGCGTCGATCGAGAAAGTCCGCACGCTGACGCTGCACGCCGACGGACGCTCGCGGACCGTCACCGAGTGGAACCTCTCGGGCCTCGGATTCAGCCCCAGTCCAGTGTGGCTCGACGCGGACGGCCGACTCTTCGGTTTCGTGTCGAGTTGGAGCAGCACGATTCGTTCGGGCTGGGAGTCAGCCGTGCCGGCGATGATCGCCGCGCAGGACTCGACCGAGACCGTCCGCATGGCCCGCGTGTCTCAGCGACTCGCGCATCACTCGGCCGTGCTCGTGTTCCAACACGCGGCGATGTTCGACGCGACCACCGCGACCGTGCGACCGCACGTGACGGTTGTCATTCGTGGCGACAAGATCGAGCGCGTGGCGGATGACGCCCAGGTAACGCCGCCCGCTGGCGCGACGATCATCGACGCGACCGGAAAGACCTTGCTGCCGGGGCTCTGGGATATGCACGTGCATATCTCGCCGGGCACCGACGGCCTGCTGCATATCGCCGCTGGCGTCACGACCGGGCGCGACATGGGGAACGACACGTCGGTGGTCCTGCGGCTGAGAAAACAATTCGACGACGGGACGCTCATCGGACCTCGGCTCGTCCTGGCGGGCATGATCGATTCACCCGGGCCGTACCAGGTGCCGATCGGGCTGCTCGCGTCCAACGAAGCCGAGGTGCGTGCGGACGTCGATCGGTATGCGGCACTCGGCTTCGAGCAGATCAAGGTGTACAGCTCGATGAAGCCCGAGCTGGTGCCGGCGATTATCGACGAGGCCCATAAGCATGGGCTCAGAGTCAGCGGTCACGTCCCGGCGTTCATGACGGCCGCGCAGGTCGTGACGCTCGGGTTCAACGAAGTCCAGCACGTCAATTTCATGATGCTGAACTTCATGGACACCGTCCGCGACACGCGGGCCATGTCGCGGTTCACCGCGGTTGCCCAGGATGGCGCATCGCTGGATTTCCAGTCGCAGCGCGTGCGCGACTTCTTTCAGTTGCTGAAGGACCATCACGCGGACATCGATCCGACCGTCGGCACGTTCGAGGATATGTTCGTCGGCCGCCCGCGTACGATATCGGCGAGCTTTGGGATGATCGCCGACCGATTGCCGGCCCAAGTGCGGCGCGGCCTCTATGGCGGTGGCCTCCCAGTGCCACCAGGTATGGATCAGCGGTACCGCGACTCGTACGCGGCCATGATTCGAATGGTGGGCGAGCTCTATCGCGCGGGCGTGCCGATCGTCGCGGGGACCGATGGGTTCGCGGGGTTTCTGCTCCATCGCGAGCTCGAGCTCTATGTACAGGCCGGGATCCCGGCGCCGGCGGTGCTCCAGATCGCGACGATCGGGGCCGCGCGCATCATGAAGCACGACGGGGAGCGGGGGTCGATCGACGAAGGCAAGCAGGCGGATGTGATTCTCGTCGATGGTGATCCGACGACGAACATCAGCGACATTCGCAAGGTCGAGTTGACGGTGCGTGGTGGCGTGCTCTATCGGAGCGCCGAGCTCTATCGCGAGCTCGGGATCTCTCCGTGAATCTCGGGCTCGAGCGCCCCATTCACTGTGATGTGTCGCGCTTGGGCCCACCGATATCCCCACATCGGACCGTCTGGCGTAATCACCGTATCGGGAATCTGATACGCCGGATCAGACTGCGCGGCATCGAGTGAGACGAACCGATAGTGCTCCCGCTCGAACAGCGTGAGGACGCTGTCGAGCATGGCGGCATTCAGATCGTTCGCGTGGAGCAGCATGACCTGTGGCTGCTCATAGCCCAGGACCTGCTGGCTCAGGCGCGCGAAGTACGCAATCTTCGCCGCCGTGTATGCCAGGTACTGCGCTTGTACGCGTGCAGCGGATGTCGTATCACCGCGAGCCAGCATCCGAACGTACGCGGCGTTGAACACCCAGTCATCGTTCTCGATCGTACAGGTGGCAACTCGATACCCGTGTCGCGACAGAAACGCCGCGATGCTATCGTGCTTCTCCTTGGTGTCTCCGGTGTGATTGAACGGGAAGCGAAAGAATCGGACCGGCCGAATCGCCGTTTCTCCTCGAACGATCTCGTCCTCGAAGCGGTCGACGGAGAGCTGATTGAAGTCGGGATGTGAGTACGTATGGTTGCCGAGGTCGAGACCGGCATCGGTCCATAGTTTCAAGAGCTTGACGCCTGACGTGTCGCCGAGGCCTTCCGCGCGCGTTTGGTTGACGAAACCAGTCGCGGGAACGTGCCGTCGGACGAGCGTCGCGACGATGGCGCGGTTGACGGAGTCGGCGCGTCGGAAGTCCGACGCATCCGTTGGGCGATCGCCGACGGTCGCGTAGGGCAGATCGTCGATCGTGATGGCCACTTGGCGGTCGTGTGGCGGAATGCGCATGCCGAGCGCGCACCACACGACGAGGCCCCACACGCGCGTCGTCACGGATTCAAAGTAACCGGGCACGCGAAGGGTGCGCACACACGTCGGCGACCCGGCGCAATGCGTCGGCATACTGGCCGATCGATAATAGCGCGCCGGCGGACAGGCGGACTCCCTGCGGCGGACGGACGGCGCCAGCCGTGAACTGCGCGCACGGCGCAACGGAGACGCCGGCAGCGAGGAGCGCGGCGTGCAACGTGTCGGCGCGCCATCCCGGTGGGACCTCGAGCCACACGTATGGCACCCCCCGCATCAGGACGTATCGTCGCCGGCCGAGCGCGCGCGTGACGACTGCGAGCCGTCGCGCGATGGCCGCGCGGCGCAGTCGAATGACGCGCTCGATCGTACCATCGGCGAGCCAGCGTGCGGCTAACAACGCGCCGGGTGTCGCCGCGGTCCACGCGAACGCGCGCAACGCTTCTTGCATCGGCGCCGCGAGCGCCGGCGGCGCTCCGACGAACGCCAGGCGAAACCCGAATCCCAGCGATTGGGAGACACTGCCGAGCCACAGCGTCTGCCGCGGAAGCAGCGTGGCGAGCGCCGGGGCGTCGCGCTTGACGATGACCCCCGCCTCGTCATCCTCGATGATCCACAGCTTGTGCTGCGCCGCGATGCGCACGAGCGCGGCGCGGCGATCCGCCGACATCGCGGAGGGCATCGGATTGCCGGAGGCGGGCGCGCAGTAGATGGCGCATGGATGCGCCGAACGGCAGACGCGCTCGAGATGCCGCGCGTCGAAACCGCATGCATCGGCGCGCACCGGCACGAGCGGGATGCCAAGTCGGTGCGCCGCGATGAGCGCGCCTGAGTTGGCGAGCGCTGGAACGATGACCGGCGCGCGCGTGGGGCTGACCGCGGAGAGGGCGGCCGCCACCGCATGCTGGCCGCCGGCGGCGATCAGCACATGCTCCGGCGTCAGTTGCACGCCGCACCGCTCGGCCCATTGGACGCCGGCTTCGCGCAGTGTCCACGGGTCGGTGCCGTCGGTGAGCGTGTACGCGACGCTGAGCAGGGCCGCTTGGTGCCGCGGCGCCGGGAGCAACTCGCGAAAGCCCTCTGGCGTGGCCCACTCCGGGGGCCCGGGCACGACCCGCGACCGGAGGTCGTACACGCCGGGCGCGACGAACCCGCGCATCGAAAACGGCGCGCGCCAGGCTGCTTGGATCTCTTCGGCCGGGCGCACGAAGCTCCCGCGTCCCACGGTCCCGGTCGTGAGCCCGCGCTGTTCCGCCTCGGCGTATCCTCGCAATGCCGTCGCGGTCGCGACGCCGAGGTGCGTCGCGAGCTCGCGAACGGTGGGCAAGCGTTCGCCGCCGACCAGCGTTCCCGCGGCGACGGCATCGCCGATCGCGTCAGCGATCCCGAGGTAGGCCGGCCGGTCAGTCGGCAACGGAGGCGGCATCCAGGCGCTCATGGATTGTACTAGTACAACAGCCTGCTTGATTAGCGCAATTCCCCAGGCTTGGTTGCGGCATGCGCTTTTCTTTCATTCTCTGCTTTCCCCTCGCCGCTCTCGCGCAGACCGCTCCGGTCGCTGACGCATTCCGCGCCAACGTGCGGCGCGAGACCAAACGCCTCGTGTTGTCCGCCCACGAGATGCCGGCGACCATGTACGCCTACAAGCCCACGAAGGCGCAGATGACGTTCGGCGAGGTCGTCGTCCATCTGGCGGAGGACAACGACATCTTGTGCAGCGTGATCGCCGGAATCGACGCACCGCAGCGCACGACAATGGTGGCGACCGACACCAAGGCGCACTTGGTCGCGCGCCTCGAGGAGACCTTCGCGTTCTGCGATACGGCGCTCGCTTCGCTCGATGACACGCGGCTCGGCGAGCCACTCTCGTCCGGCGGCGAGACGGAAACGCGCGCGCTGGCCTTGATCAACGCGGTGGCCCACTGGTCCGACCATTACAGCCAGGTCGCGATCTATCTGCGGCTCAACGGCCTGCTGCCGCCGACGGCGAAGGATCCTTCGTTATAGTGCTTCGCGGACGCCGCTGAGCGCGCGCGCCAGCGCCTCGAAGCTCTCGAAGCGGTCCGCGGGCACCCGGGCGAGGGCTCGGGCCAGAAGACGTTCGATCGCAACGGCAACACGCTCCCGAAAGAGGCGGATCGACGGTGCGTCAAAACTGAGCTTCCGGCTCGCATCGCTGGCACCCCCCGTCGCGCCGAATGGCGGATGGCCGGCGAGCATGTGATAGAGCAAGCACCCGACCGCATAGATGTCGTCGGTGTCGCCGCGGCGTCGGGCGCCGGCCAGCCGTTCGGGGCTCAGGTATGCCGGGTCGCCGATCACCATCTCCGCGCTCCCCGGCTCGCGGTCCGCGGGCCCGCTCAACCCGTCCAGGAGCCCGAATCCACCCACGAGCACCGGTTCAGGCTCAGCGGTGAGAAATATATGCTTCGGACGAATGTCCCAATGCCGGACCCCGTGCGCTCGCGCATGCGCGAGCGCCAGGGCGACGTCGCGGGCTACGCGAACGGCGTCATCGACCGGCAAGGGCCCGTCCGACTCCATTCGCTCCCGCAGTGAAGGCCCCGGAGGGGCCGCCGTTGCGTAGTACAGAAACGGCCCGGCGCCGACGTCGAGCACCCGCACGATGCGGGCATCGACGATGGCCCCGGCCCGCTCCAGGGCGCGTTGAAAGTGCTGCGGCGCGGCCAGCGACGCCACTCGCGGATCGATCACGTGCACCATCACGGCGCTCCCACTGGCACGGTCCACCGCCCGCCACGTCAGCGCGACGCTTCCTCGCTTCGGGTCGGGGTCGAGGGCATACCGCGTCGCCAGATCGGCGGTGACGCGTTCGACGAACGTCTCGTGTGTCGCCGTGCGCGGCGGGATGGTCGCGCGCAATCGCGCCAGCCACAACTGCACTTCGGGATCGCAGGACGCGTCGAGCTCGCGTCGCACGGCGCGCTCATGGCGGACCGCGGCCGCCAGCGCGGCTATGGTATCGCCCGCCGCCACCAGGGCCTCGATGACGCGAATCGTGCGACCCGTCTCCAGCAGATCGAGATCCGCGAGCCGACGATACCACGGGACGGCGTCCGCCGGCCGCCCACGGCTCGCGGCGGTCAGCGCGAGTTGCTCGATCGATGCCGCGGCATATTGAGCAAAGCGCGATCGTTCGACATCCACCCATCGCTCGAACTCGCCGACGTCCGAGAGATGGAACCCATCCAGAAATGGCCCCACGCAGAGCGCCGCGACGCGCTCGTGCGCGCCGGCGGCGACCGCCGTGGTCACCTCCGCGATGTCGCTCGACAGGCGCTCGGGGTGCACACGCAGGGATCCGGTCCCCTGGATCACGTCCGGATCGCCGACCGCCCGGCGGAGCGCGTACAAGGACTGCTCCAGTGCGTGCCGCGCGGTCATGGCATCCGACTCGGGCCAGAGTAGGCCCAACACGCGATCGCGACTCACGCCACGATCGCCCGCGGCGGCGGCGAGCACGAGCAACGCCAGCCGCCGGGGCTGCACTGCCGGACCGCTCAGTTGCCGCTCACCATCGGTGAGGGCAATGCCGCCGAACGTCGTGAGTCGCAGCACGTCGTCAGTCGCGGCGAACCCGCAGCGACGCGTGCACGGCGTCCAACAGTGAGTCGACGACCACGCCGGCCTCGGGTGCCTTGATCCGCCAGAGCGACGAGTCGCCGACACAACCCAACTTAAGCATGTACCACAACAGCGTGACCAACTTTCGCCCTTGGATAATCCGACTCGCCGGCGGACCGACCGGCGCGACGCTGTGGCGCCCGACGATTGCGGGGCGCGCCGCTCGTCGTGCGCCGTCGGCGCTGATGGTGAGGATCCGCCACTGGCCATTCTGCCGGTCGAGCCAGAGATAGTTTGTCCCGGGAAGCAGGCCGAACCCCGGAAACGCCGCGTCGGTCGATACCCTGGAGATGATGTGACCATTCGCGAGCTCCTCCTCGGACAGCTCGCGGGCTTCGATCTGGGGTGCGATCGTGAGCGTCACGGATGCGCCCGAGGGCAACGCCAAGGTCTTGATGTCGGCGGCGAGCGCCGTGGTGTCGAACCGCAATCGCCGCGCGTAGGCGAGCGCTTCCATCCGACTCACCTCCCGGATGTGGCGGCCGCCGAATGCGGGCTCCAATGACAGACGCGTGGCAGCAATGTCTCCGTTCGACACTTGAGCCGGCGCCCGTGCCGGAGCGGTGAAGAGCATCACGATGACCGCGAGGATGACGAGACGCATACTGCCTCCGAGCAGCTAGGGAAATGAAGGGTGTGCCCACAAGGTTCGAAATGCCCCGCTCCAACGCGCGGCTCGCGCGGTGTCCGTGGGCGAGGTCGCGAGCTCGGCGCGGAGTGCCATCGCGCGCACGAGACACGTAGCCTCGGTCACATCCTCGATCACCCGGGGGTCGAACGGCGGCGTATCGAGCACGCCGTCGAGGCTGTGTGCGGCGCCGGCGCTGTCGCCGACGGCCAGCCGCAGGAGCGCGACTTCATAGGCGACGGCGGGTGACGGCGTGAGCCCGAATACCGGCATCGCGGTGAGGGCGCGGCGCACGACACCGGTATCGCCGTGCGCGAGCGACGATTGCAGATCCAGGAAATTGCCGCCGTTGGCGGTGCGTGGATGCTCCGGTCGCGCGCCGATCGTCGAGAACGCCAGTGTCGATGGCCAATCCAGCAGTCCGTGTCGCACCGATTCGCGGTGCACGGGGTCGATCCACCGGTCGATCGCGCGCTCGGCGCGCTCAGCGGTCACGCGCACGCTGTCGGCCGGCGATCCGAACGAAGCGTACACCAGGTAGTCGAGTGCGGCGCTGGCCACCGGCGGCGGTACGACCACTCGTCCGCCCGGCGTGTCGATCGTGTCCGTGGTTGTACTGCGCCGCGTGTCGACGAGCGCCTCTTGCACGCGACCCGTCAGGCCGTCCAGTGCGGCGAGTTGCCGCGACTCGGCGATCGACACCGAGGCCGTCGCGAGTGTCTCGGCCAACGCGCGCGCGGCGGCAAACTGGTTCCCACCGATCAAGAAACGGATCTCGTCGGCACCGGCGTGCACGCGCTCGTCGGGCGTGGCGGCCAGGCGACGCGCGACGTGCATCTGATCGAGCGCGCTGTCCGCACCGGCGGCTTCCAGTGCCCGCGCGAGCTGCCAGTGCGCGACGCTGCTCATCGGCGCCGTGCCCGTCCAGACACGAGCGAGGTCGAGCAGCAACAGGCGGTTGCGGGCGACGGCCGCCGGTTGCGACGCGGGTCTCGTGCCCGGCCGATCGTTCAACAGATCGCCCAACGGGTAC
>DATHNL010000194.1:0-2109 GCA_035486035.1 Gemmatimonadaceae bacterium | reverse complement strand
AGTGTCGCCGCGAGGGCGCGAGCCTCAACGACGTCTCGCACTTCGTGTTGCGGCGGAAACGCGAGGCCGGCTCGCTCGGCGTGCTCGCGGAGCGCGCCCTTGTCCGATATGCGCTGGAAGGTCGTCACTTCCGGCATGGGGATGATCGCCGGCGCGAGGCGCTGCCGGCACGCGAGCAGCGCGAGCGCGCTCGCGTCGGTGACGGGGATGACGATCCGTGCCTCATGCACGGCGATGGCGTTCCCGACGGCCTCGACGAACGCCGTCGGATCGGCCAACGGATCGGGAGTCGTCACCTGCGCCGCGGCCCATCGAGACGCGCCCGCCAGACTCCGGCGGCCGCGCGCCGCGACGACGACGCGATACCCCGCCCGGCCCAGAGACCGGACGACCGCGAGCGCCGAGCGCTGCTCTCCGTCCGTGACGAGTATCGTCGACAAGCGCCGCGTGGGCCGTCAGCGCCCGCCGGCAGCGAGCCGCCGAGCGACCGCCGCTTCCGATGCCGCGGCGCGCCACCCGCTGCCGCCAGCGGCGATCGCCGGCGTCTGCGACGTCGGTCCGGTCCCGAGTCCCGCACGATCGCGCGCGAGGCGGTCGAACACGCAAATCCACGTGCCCGCGATCATTGCCATCAAGTAGTAGCTGACGTCGGTCCAGGCAAATGACAGGAAGAACGACCCAAACGCATACCCGAGCAGGCCGCAAGTCATGTACACGACCACGCAGTACAGGTATCGCTGCTCGGGATCGCCGCGCGCCCACGACCGCGGCAGTTTAAGGCGCAACATCACCATCTGGATGACGCCACCCGGAATGATGAACAGCCAGAGCGCCAAGCCGGGAATCCCGAGCTCCGCGCCCGCCTCGATATAGGCGTTGTGCGGCGGCGTGCAGCGGATGCCCGTCCCCACCTCGTGGTTCAAGGCCTTTTCCGAAATGAAGCACTCCGCCTTCGAGAAATTGTGCATGCCGAGGCCGAAGATCGGATAGCTCATCATATAACCCATGCCGCGGATCGCGACCTGGCGACGACCGTTGACCGAGCTCCAGTTGTAGTCGGACTGCGGGTCCTGGAGCGTCGACATCTGCTTCCAGTACCCGGGCGGAGCGAACCACGACAGTCCGATGATGGTGACGATGATAAACGTGACCCGCTGCGCGATGGGGATCCGGTCGATGAGGAGCAGCATCCCGACCCCGAGCGCGAGCATGCCGACGAAGGCGCCGCGGGAGCCAGTCTTGGCGATCCCCGCCCCGACGAGGCACAGCACACCAACGCAGAACAGCTTGCCGATGATCCCCGAGGTCGTGAACGCCAACAGTGTGAACGCCATGCCGAGCACGAGCACGAGGCCGATGTCGTTGGAGTCGTAAGTGTCTCCGGCCGCCAGCCGGTCATATCCGGCGCCCGATCCGTAGTGCTGCATCTTGAACACGAACAAACTGGTATACACGAGCAACAACGTGGCAATCACGTACGCCCACATGAGCGTCTTCAGATCCTCGGTCGACCGGATCGCCGCGATCAGCAGGAACGCGTAGACGATGGTCTTGAAATACACGTTGAGGAGAAACGACGCCGAATTCCCGAACGAGATGCCGAATGGGGCGCCGATGCACGCCCAGATGAGGAACGCGACGATCACCTTGGCGGGCCACGTCTGGAGGAGCGGACGGTGGGCGACGACCTGGGGTCTCAAGAACGCGTAGAGCACGGCCAGCCCCGTGGCCACGAGCGCAGGACGCAACACCGACAGCCACTTGAACTGCTGGTGGATGCGGCTGATCGTCATGACCGTGAGCAGGAACAGCAAGATTCGAAACGGATCGCGGGATGCGCGAAACAAACGCTCCGTCATAACTGGGAAGGTAATGCAAAGAGGTTGCCTGCCTCCCACGCGGTAGTAACGGCTCCAGGTCACCTAAATCGCCCGACTGTTGCGTAAACGCAACAGCCATGTCGCAGCGGGGCGGAAAGGCTCGTGCGCCAATACTCTTCTAGCCAATGCCGTCCACCCCCTTTCGTGTACTGCTGGTGTGCGAGGGTGACGCCGAGAATCCCGCCGAGTCCTTCTCCGGCATCACGCACAGCATTCTGGTGACGATGCG
>DATHNL010000193.1:0-8179 GCA_035486035.1 Gemmatimonadaceae bacterium | reverse complement strand
TGCCCGGCGCCCAAGGTCTTGAGCAAGAAGAAACGGGCGCCCGCGACGTGCGCCGCGACGTATGCGGCGTGATTCATTGTCGGCGTCGGGCGACGGCGGGACTGTTCCTCCGTCATCTCGACGAGACAGTTGCGGAACAGGAGCGTGTTCAGCCGAAGTATCTCCGTGAGCGGCACGATTCTCTCATCCATGCGACCCAATATAAGGTCACCGCGGCTGATCTTCCTTCGGCGTCAGAGCCCACAGCACATTGACGATCTTCCACTGGCCGTTCCAACGGGCCAGCTCGAGATAGTCGATCCAGTCGGACGCGACGATCTTTGCGACCGCGTTGTCCCGGTAGATGTCCAGAATGCGAAAGTCCTCGCGCCGTTGCGCGACCGGGATCTCGGTGCCGATTCCCGCGCGCGTCTTATTGACCAGCGTCATCGCGCCCATCTGGCCGAGTCGACCGCGGCGCGGATGCCGGCGGTGTCGGCCGCGAGCTGTGCGTGCGCCGCCGTCGATGCGGCGAGCACGGCGCCAAGAAGAAGAATTCGCATGGGCGGACGATCGCCGCGCGTCTCGCGCTTGTCAGTCCCCGAAGGGACCAATTGGCCTTGCGAAGGGGTGACTTGGCGCACCGTCGAGCACGGCGCGCACTGCGCGGAGCAAGGCATCGGCGCCGAACGGCTTCGGCAAGAAGGCCGTCCCAGACGGCACGACGGAGGCGTCGCGCTCCACGCCCGAGATGAACAGCGCCCGCAAGTTCGGGTGCCCAGCGCGCAACCGGTTGACGAGCATGCGCCCGCCCATGCCCGGCATGACGAGATCCGACACGACGAGGTCGACGGACCCCCGTGCGAGCTCCAGCGCTTCGGCGCCACTGGATGCCGCGAGGACATGGTAGCCAGCTTCGGCGAGCATCCGCGCGACGGCATGGCGCACCGCGGGATTGTCTTCGACGAAGAGAATCGTCTCGTGGCCCAGCGGCGTCGCGATCGGCGCGAGCGGAAGCACAGCACGCGCGGCCGCCTCGACCGCGGGGAGGTAGACGGCGAACTCGCTCCCCGCCCCCAGCTCGCTTTCCACGTATACGCCGCCGTGCGATTGCTTGACGATGCCGTACACGGACGACAGTCCGAGACCTGTGCCCTGCCCTTCGGGCTTCGTGGTGAAGAACGGCTCGAAGACGCGCTGCCGGGTGGCCTCGTCCATGCCGACACCCGTGTCTCGGACCGCCAGTCGCACGTAGCGTCCGGGTGGCAATCCCGGCAGACGCTCCGCGTCGGCGGACGTGACCCGTGTGTTGGTCGTCTCGATCCACAGGTGGCCACCGTTCGACATCGCGTGACCGGCGTTGACCACGAGATTGATCAGGACTTGCACGAACTGTCCCGGATCAACCTCGACGATCGCGAGATCTGGATCCATCGACGTGGTGATCGCCACACGCTCGCCGAGGAGGCTTTTGAGGAGGCGTTCTTCTCGCTTGACGAGATCGTTGATGTTGAGCGGGCATGGATCGAGGATCTGTTGCCGGCTGAACGCGAGCATCTGGCGCGTCAGCACCGCGGCCTCTTCGGCTGCATGATGGATCTCGCGCAAGTCGGCCTGCGCGGGATGCTCCCGCACCAACGACTCTCCCGCCAGCGAGGCGAAGCTCAAGATCGCCGTGAGGAGATTGTTGAAGTCATGGGCGACGCCGCCCGCCAGGCGGCCCACGGCATCCATCTTCTGGGCCTGGTGCATCCGGGCTTCGAGCCGGCGGATCGCCGTGACTTCGCGCGCGACGCCGAGGACACCGATGATGGTCCCATCGGGCGCCCGGTACGGCGCCTTCGTGACCATGAACGTGTAGCGCGTCCCGCTCCTCACGTACTCTTGCTCGATCGTCTCGGCCTCGCCCGACGCCATCACGCGGAGATCCGATGCGCGACGCATCGGCGCCCACTCGGGCACGACCTCCGCGTCGGTGTGCCCGAGAAACGCAGTACTTGGAACGCCGTTCACATCCGTGTTGCCATGCACGAGGATGTAGCGGCCATCCGTGTCCTTCACGAAGACGACGTCCGAGGTCTCTTCGACAATGGCCTTGAGCAAGGCGTTCTGTTGGCGTTCCTCGGTGACATCCCGCCCGATCAGATAGCCGTCCGACACGTTCGACCACCCAATCCAGCGGTAGCTGCCGTCTTTGCAACGGACATGACCGTCCGAGCGGACCAGCGTCGAGACGTTCATGCCGAGGAGCTCGGCCTCGGTCCAACCGAGGACGCGCGTACAGGCCGGATTGACGCGTTTGACGGAGCCGTCGGCACCGGCCAGCAGCATGAGATCGGCCGAGAGCTGGAAGAACCGATCGTTGGACCGCACCAGGTAGGCGTCATCGCTGACATCGCGCAGCACCACCAGCACGCCCGTGGGAGTCCGCGTCGCGATCCGGTGGACCCAACCGCCGCGCGCGAGGCGGAACTCCTCCACGAGCGGCTCGCCCGTCTCGACGACCGACGCGTAGTTTCCCGCGAGCTCCGGCAACGACGTCACGGACGCGCCAGCGACCTGGGGGTCGCAGCACCCGAGCAGTCGCTCGGCGCTCGGATTGACCGCGATCACCAAGAAGTCGACGATCGCGCCTGTGGCATCGCGCACCGTCTCCAGCATGGCGCAGGCGGCCAGCGCCGCGTAGAAGCCCGCGATGAGCGCTTCGGCGCGCCGTTGGTCGGACATGCCGATAGTATGCGCGAGGGCCTACTCCAGTTTCGTTTTCTCCAGGCGCGCGGGCGTCCCCGTCGGATTTGTGATATGGCCGTCGTCCGCGAATCGATCCCAGCCGCTATTGGCGATGAAGTAGAACTGGTCGCCGACGACCACGCCGTGCGTGGGATCTCCGAGGCCCGGCGTCGCGCGCTCGACGACCGACCAGGTGACGACCCGGCGGAGGTCCGGGTCGAGCACGAAGCGGGTGACGCGTTCGGGGTTCGTGCCGTTCTGGATCGCGTAGAGGGCGTGGCCGATGAGGTACATCCCGTCGATCCCGTTCATTGCGACGGTATCCGCGTGGGCGATCCACGAGACCGCGTGGGTCGATGGGTCCATCGTGGCTACACCCATCGCGTAGTCGGCGACGAGTACCCGGCCGTCTGGCGCGACGGCGGGGTTTTGGGGGGACTCGAACGTTCCCGGTGGGATCAGCGCCGACAGCACGCCTCGATCGCGATCGATCGCGTAGACGCCGCCGCCGGCGCCATCCGATACGATCGCGTTGCCTGACGCATCGAGGGTCATGTCGCCGAGGACGTGCTGGGCGCCATCGACGGGCAGATCGTAGTGCGCGATCAGCTTTCGCGTGGTCAGGTCATAGCGAAGGACGCCACTGCGAGCGGTGTCCGCCGGCTCGTGTCCCTCGGCTTGGGCCATTCCCGCGACTGACGCCCACAGGGTGTGACGCTTCGCGTCGACCACCAAGGCCATCGGGGCCAACGCCGTCGTCGCGAATGTTGTCCGACCGCCATCCGCGGAGACTGCGACGATTTTTCTCCTGTGAATCGAGCTCACATAGAACGTGCGATCGGCCGGATCGTAGGCTACGTCTTCCGTGAGGAGGTCGGGGTCATCGAGCGTCGAGACCGTCGTCGCGTGACCGACTGGAGTCTTGTTCGTGGCCATAGCCGCCGTCACGGCCCGAAAGTCTGGGCGAGTGCGTAGCGGGGCGAGTGTCGAGTCGCTATCGGCGGCGTAGGCGAGACCCATCGCGGCGATGGTGCGCAAATAGCCCACGGCCGCCTCGGGTTGCCCCATCACCGTGGCATTGCGCGCCAGCAGATAGAATACGTCCGGGTGACCGTGGAGAAGCGCCAGTGCGCGGAGCAAGTGCTCGCGGGCGACCGGGGGTGTGCTCGTGCGTGCGGCCGCGAGATGATCGTGGTACGTCGAGTCGGGCTGCTGGAGCAGCGCGAGGAGCAGGAACAGGTGGGCCGCCATAGCGGCCCAACCTACTACCCGGCCGTCAGGTGCGAAATGCTGCGATGACGGAACGCACGCCAGCGACGGCTTCCAGTAGCTCGGCGCCCGTGGCTGACACGTTTTGGGTGACGGCGGTCTGCTCGTGAGCCGACGCCGCGACCTGTTCGGCGCCGGAGGCGTGCGCGGCCGCGGCGGCCGAGGCCGCGGCGACGGCGCGGTTGACGCCGGTCACGTCGCGGCGATTGTCGGAGGCAGCCTGGGCGACGCCCTGGGCGGCGACGCGGACCCGCTCGACCGACGTGCCAATTCGTTCGAGTGCTCGCTCGGCGTCGCGGGAGACTTCTTGTACGCCGACCACCCGCTCCCGCCCCTGCTCCATCGTGGACACGACGGACAGCATGCTGTCGCGGACGCCGCGCACGTGATCGGTAATCTCCGATGCCGATTTCGCCGAGTCTTCGGCGAGTTGTCGCATCTCGCCCGCGACGACAGCGAACCCGCGACCTGCCTCGCCGGCGCGCGCGGCCTCGATCGCCGCGTTGAGCGCGAGCAACGCGCTCTGTTTCGCCACACGCGTGATCGTCGAGGCAAAGCCTTCGATGGCCTCGGACCGCGTCGCCAGTTGATCGACCTGCCCCGCGGTCGTGTCGACGAACGTACCAATGTCGACCAGTAACGCCAGCGCGCGGCTCAGACCGACGCGACTCTCGTCCGCGGTCGACGCAATCTGATCACCCAGCTCGAGCACGCCGGAGGCAGCAGCCATGATCTCGTCGGCGCGCCGTTCCATGTCGGCCAGCGCCCCCTCGATCGAGCGCATGCCCGCGAGCTGCTCGGTTGCAGCGGCGGCAATCGTGGCGACGGCGCCCGTGACCTCTTCGCCAGACGCCGTCAATTGCTCGCTCGACGACGCGATCGTGGCCGCGAGCTCCTCCACGCGACGCGAGGCGCGCTCGCCTTCGCGAATGATGGCCCGCAGGTGCTCGATCATCTCGCGGAACGCCAGGGCCAGTTGGCCAAAATCGCCGTGTGCCTCCGCGACGTCCACGCGGAGGTCGCGATCGGCCACTTGCCGAGCCGCCCGGGTGACGGAGCTCAGGGACTGTACGACATCCCGTCCGAGACCGGCCGCGAGCATGACCGCGATGATCAACACCAGGGACGAGCCGGTCACGAGCATCGTCTCCGATCGCACCGCCGCCTGGCGCACATCGGTCGCCCGCTGTTGGAGGTCGGCCGCCAGGGTATCCTCGATCGCCCGAACCAGTGGCAGCGAGTCGCCGGCCGCCTTATAGGCCTCGACATCATCGGAGTCCGCCGACCGGCCGAACTGCTCGGCGTACGCGCGCTGCTCGGCCAGTGCGGCCGCCGCACGATCCCTGAGCCCGAAGACATTCGCGGCCTGGGACAGCGCCAATTGCTCATTGGCCTGCGCGAGGGCGAGATAGGATGACGCCCGTCGCGCGGTCTCGACATCGGCGCTCATGCTGCCCATGGCTCCGTCCACATCGAGATGTGATCCGACGAGATCGCCATAGGAGTCGAGCACCTGAATCGGCGTCTCGTCGTGCGTCGTGATGCCGTTCCGTACGACGGCCAGCCAATCGATCTGTCGCGAGGCATAGGCCAGCGCGCCGCGGATCTGCTTCGTGTAACGGGTCGTATCGATCGAGGCCGTGGTCGAACGTAACAAGTTCAACTCGGCGTCCGTCTTGGCGCGCTCGGCTGCCAGGTCGGCAGCGAGCTTCGGATTTGCGGATCCCGTGCGTTCGTCCTGCACGGCATGCACGAATTCGCCGACTCGCACTACGACATCGGCGAATTGTCGCTGGGTTCGCGCGCGCTGCGCGGCGTCGTTGGCCCGTGCGACGTCCAGGGCGACGAGCAACCCGAGACCGCCCAGTGGCAGCAGTAACATCAACGCCAGCTTCGAGCGGATTTTGAGATGGTGCACGACTATACGACGGACGGGGAGCAGGGTGGTCACAACGCGCCGATGTGGTGCGCCCCTATGACGATGTGTTGGAATTCGTGGCGTTCGACCGGCGATCATGCAGCTCACCAATTCCTGGAGTTGAGTTTCATGGATGCGCAGGACACAAAGAATCGACGCGAGTTCTTGAAGACCGGCGTGCTCGCCGCGGGCGCCGCGACGGTGGCCGGCGGAACACTGCTGACGGCCGCCCTGCCGGCGTTCGGCGCGCAGCGGTCGAGTGGCAGCATCTCACGGGGCGATGCCGCGATACTCCGGTTCCTTTCCGCGTTCGAGCAGATCGAGGCCGATCTCTGGCAGCAGTACACGGAGCTTGGTGGCGTTCAGGACGCCGAGATGGAGCAGATCATCGGGCACAAGCTGGCGGGCGGCAATGCTCCCTACACGAACGCGCTCAGCCAGCTCGATGGTGATATGGCGCAGTACATTCACGACAACACGGAAGACGAGTTCAGCCATCACCGCTGGCTCAACGCCTATTTGAAATCCAAGGGGGTGGCGCAGGAGGATCTGTCGCAGTTCGCCACGCTCGAAGGCAGCAAGGCCGAAGGCGCCATCGGTGTCGGCCGCATCACGAACCTCATGCGGCTGACGGTGGACACGACGTGGTGGACGCGGCTCCGTTCTCGCAACTTCAATCCGGATCTCAACCCCAACCACGTATTTGCGCCAGTGGTGAAGAGCCTGGCAACGGGCGAGTTCACCGCGATTCCTCGCACGAACGCCGACCTCACGCCGACCGGACACATCCAGGCGATCGCCAATACCGCCGGATTCCACTTCGGGTTCATCGAGGTGGGCGGTGCGAGCCTCTACATGCAGCTCGCCCAGCGCGCGAAGAGCCACGAAACGCTCCGCATCCTGCTCAGCATCGGGCCCAGTGAGACGATGCACTTCCAGACGTGGCACGACAAAGCGGGCAATGCGCTCGTGGCACCGCTCGCACCGCTCACGGATCCCAGCAACCCGCAGTTGTTCTTCCCGCTGATCGGCGACGGGAATGAGGATCTCCAAACCAACCTCATCATGCCGGAGCCGACCTTCTTCCTATCGAACCGGTTCCCCCCTGTGTCGATCCTGCGGCCCACGGAGACCGAAGGGGCGGCGATGGCGGCCCTGCAGTCGTTCATCTCCGATGGACTCTTCAAGGGTCAACCGCACACCTTCATCGAGATGCTGAAAGACCTCGCGCACGACGCGGACGAAGCGCGCGATCAGATCGTATAACTGAGATCCCTGTGGCTCCATTGTCCATGCAACGTTTTCCACATCTCGGTGAATTGTCTCACGAGGTGAGAAGGCGTGTCGTGGAGCCACAGGATCCACCGTTGCTCGAAGATCGGCAAGTCGGCGAAGTCGCGGAACACGAGCCCTGGTGTGCGCTCGTACAGGGGCCACGAGTAGTCAGCCGTCGCCAGTGCCCATGCTTCGCCCTCGGCGATCAACGGACCAATGAGACCCGGCGGACCGCCCGCGCGGACATCCGCGAGGCGAGGTTTGAGACCGCGGCGGGCGAGCGCCTGCACCAGGGCATCGTAGCCGACGGGATCAGCGTCACGACCATATGTGATCAATGGCAGATCGACGAGATCGCGCAGGCGTACCACATCGGTCTCGGCGAGCGGGTGCATCGCCGGCAGCACAGCGCCCAGTGGCCGCTCGGCGATACACTCCCCCGCCATCTCGCCGGAGTCATCCGGAGGCGAACAGAGGATCGCGAGATCGATCGTGCCTTCGCGCACCGCGTCGATCAGCGCCAGCGGTGCGCTCTCCATGACTTCGATCCCGACCAGCGGTTGGCGCCGGCGAAAGAAGCTGAACGAGGTCGCGGCATCACCCGCCAGCACGGAGGAAGGCGTCAGGCCGACGCGCAGCACCTGCGATTCACGGCGATTTGTGGTGCGCGCGTGGGCCATCGCGCGCTGACTCTGCGCGAGCGTCGCGCGAGCGGCCTCGACGAATGCGGCGCCCGCCGGCGTGAGTCGGGTGCCGCGGGGCATGCGGTCGAACAGCCGGACCTGGAGCTCTCGCTCGAGATCGCCGACCTGCTTGGAGAGCGCCTGCTGCGCCAGGTTGAGCCGCGCCGCTGCTCGGGTGAAGCTCCCTTCGTCGGCGACGGCGATCGTGTAGCGCAGGTCCTTCAAATCCATGCGGTAGGTTCGCCATCGTCGCGCGACCCTGCCACTGCCGTGGGGCGAACGCCAGGGGCGATGGGGCCAAGGGGTTACACTCTGCTGGAAATAC
>DATHNL010000192.1:0-30479 GCA_035486035.1 Gemmatimonadaceae bacterium | reverse complement strand
ACAGCACGACAGCAGTCGCCATGGCGACCTGCCCACTCGTCGATCGGGGTTGGACGCTCCGTGCGACGCCGAGCACGAGGCCACCGATGAGGCTCACCGCGATGGCGAGGCTCATGAGCAGGATCGTGTTCGGCAACGCCTGCGCGATCATCTCGGCCACTGGCCGCTGCGTGATGTACGACTGCCCGAGATCCCCTCGCGCCGCGTGCGAGAGAAATTGGACGTACCGGTCGGGCAGGGGACCGTCGAGCCCGAGGCGGATGCGACATTGGGCTTGGACCGCCAGCGTGTTGCGCGGGTCGTCTGTCGCGCATGGATCGCCGGGGGCGATCGCGATCAGCCCAAACGCAATCGTGGCGACGATGAAGACGACAAGCAACGAGTGCAGCGCTCGCCGGCCGATTCTCGGGGCCAGCGTGCGCAGCACGGGCGGGCGCCTACGGTGTCAGCGCGCGGCGGCGAGGCCGACGCGGTCGCGCGCCGTTCGCTCACCCGCCGGGATGTACCATTGTGGCAACCGGATCCACCATCCGTCGGGCCGGAACGGCGCGGTGTGAATCCGCGCGCTGACGGCCGCGACGAGTTGCGGCTCGTAGAGCCACACGCCCGGCGCGTCGGCGACGATGATCTGGTACGCGTGACTGAAATGCGCCTTGGCTCCCGCGGGGTCCAGATCGAGGAGCGCGCTGTCGATCGCCGCGTCGAATTTCGGATCCGAGTAGCTGAAGTAATTGATCCCGTCCTTCTCCGCGCCGGTCGTCCAGGTCTGTTTCGGATCGTTGGGCGAGAGATCGCTGACCCACGATCCGAGGTACGTATCGAAGTTGTGCCCGTGGATCTGGCTCAGGGTCACCGAGTTCTCGACCACGGAGGGTGTGGCGGCGATGCCGACGCGCTGCAGCTGGTCCTGAATCAGCGAGGCCATCCGCACACGATATCGGCTCGACGACGGGGCCAGCACCTGGAACGCGAGCTTCTGGCCGCCACGCGCGCGCATCCCGTCTTTTCCGCGCTTCCAGCCGAGCGAGTCGAGCAACCGATCCGCGGCGGCCGTGTCGTACGGAACCTGCGCGACCGTCGTGTCGGAGATGTGATTCAGCCGCGAGAACGGTCCTTTGGCGACGAGTCCGAGCGTATCGAGCACGTTCCGCACCATCGAGACCCGGTCGAGCGAGAGCGCGATCGCGTGCCGGACGCCGGCTTCGGCGAACACCGGGCGCTTCATGTTGAATCCGAGGAAGGCGTACGACGGTTGCGGATACACGACCGTGCGCAGGCTCGTGTGCTTGGCGACTTCCGGGACGTCATCCGGATGGATGACTTCGTACATGTCCGCCTCGCCGGTGTACAGCTTGACGAGTGCGGACTGATAGTCGGGCGCGATGTCCCACACGAGGCGATCGAGGAACGGGCGTCCGCGATAGTTCGCCGTGTCCGCGACGAGCTCCACGGACTGATTCGGCGTCCAGCGCACGAACCGGAACTTGCCCGAGCCGATCGGGTGACTGGCCGCGTCCGACGCCCGCATTGACGCGACGGGAATATGCGCGAGCACGTGCGCGGGAATGACGCGCATCTGCGTGGCGGCATCGAAGAACTGCGTCGGATAGCGCTGCTTGAACCAGAACGTCGCGGTGAGCGAGTCGGGCGTGGAGACCGAGTCGATGCGCGCGACATTCGTCGCGATCCCGGATCCCATCGCGGGATCGGTGTAGACCTTGTACGTGAACTGCACATCCGCCGCGCGGACCGGTACGCCATCGTGCCACTTCGCGCGTGGATTGATGTGAAAGGCGATCGATAACGAGTCCGGCGCCCACGTCCAACTGTCCGCGAGGCGCGGCGCGAATCCGTGGTCGCCGAGCATGTTCAGGCTGTCCCCGACGTCGGCCAGGTAATCGAAGACCATGTCGAGGATTTGCGCCGTCGTGATGTTGACCTGCGCCGGAGGCAGCAGCGTCTCGATGTTCGTCGGAATGGCGAGGACGACGGTGCCGCCGGTCTGACCAGTGGACGACGACGATCGGTCGCCGCCTTGGCAGGCCGTGAGTCCGAGCGCGATCATCGCGAGTGCGACGAGGCGTGGCATAGCGCGCAAAGGTGGATACACCATCATCCCTCGTCAAGCTTTTTCCGACGCCACGTCCACGCGTCGTCGGAATAGTGTTGGCACAGGTGTCTCGCTTCGTCTCTCACCATCGGCTCCAGAGCCAATGTTACAGTGTCGACTATCGCGCCAAACGCGTCGGCCAACTCGAACGCCGTCGGCGCTCGACCGAGTACCGCGCGCAACGTCGCGGGCTCGACGCCCTCTTGGTCATTGTCGATGAGAATCGAGCCATGCTGTAGAACGACGCCGTTCTCCCTCCATTGGGCACTCCCCGCGATCTTGCGACCCTGGTACACGAGCTCCCCAGGAGAAGGGGCGGCGAAGCAAGGCCCCGTTGTCGTCGTCGCCCCGTCACTCGCGATTGTTACCGGTGCTCCGAGCTGCGCCAATGTCGCGGCGAGTATCTGATTCAGCCGATCGTAGACGACCCGGGGTCGATCGGCGGCAGGGAGGGTGAAGCTGTACGTCAGCTCGCGATGATGCAGGATCACACGGCCGCCCGTAGGGCGCCGAACGATATCGATGCCAGGACGTCGGAATGCGGCCTCATTGCGTCCGAACGAGAGCGTGGGGCGAGACCACCCGTACACGCGAATGACGGCCTCACCCGTGCGCGAGGCTCGCCGCATGAGCGCGTGGTCCAACGCCATGTTCTCCGCACCCGTCCGAGGCTCCGTGATCAGGAGCCGCCAGACGTTACTCGCGTCGCTATTCGCCGACGTGAGCGGCGTATTGCTGCGCGGTCAGGAGTCCGTCGCCGGCGGCCGGCGACTCGGCCGGCTCGATCTCGATCATCCAGCCGTCGCCGTACGGATCCGTGTTCACGAGCGCCGGCTCCTTGTCGAGCCGGGGATTGATGGCGAGGACGGTGCCCGCGACGGGCGACATGAGATCCGAGACGGCCTTGACCGCCTCGATCGTGCCGAAGGTCTCGTGCGCGCTCAAGTGCGCGCCGACTTTGGGCAGCTCGACGAATACGACGTCGCCGAGCTCACCCTGCGCGTAGTCGGTGATGCCAACGCGCGTGGGCTCGGTGCCGTTGACGCGAAGGTATTCGTGATCCTTCGTGTACAACAGG
Source organism: Gemmatimonadaceae bacterium (assembly GCA_035486035.1). Lineage (GTDB taxonomy): Bacteria > Gemmatimonadota > Gemmatimonadetes > Gemmatimonadales > Gemmatimonadaceae > DASRDS01. The sequence continues at coordinate 27,291 of DATHNL010000192.1, read as the reverse complement.
TCGGTCGGAATTTTGGAAGCCATCAAATCGTGACGGTAGATGCGAGAGTGTCGGCTTCGCGCTCGAGCTCCGTCCAGACGTGGGCGACTTTCGCCTCGAGATCGGTCATCGTCCCGGTATTGTCGATGACGAAGTCCGCGCGAGCCCGCTTGAGCTCGGCCGGCATCTGCGCGGCGATCATGTCGAGCGCTTCGGTCTCGTCGAGTGAGCGTTCATGCGTGAGCCGCTCCAAGCGCAGCGGGCGCGGCGCGTCGACGAGCACAATACGGTTGAATTCATCCGCCATCTTCTTTTCAAAGAGCAGCGGCACATCGCAGACGACGATTTTTTCACCGCGACCAACCGCATCGGCGACCAGGCGGTCGCGTAAACGGTTGACTTCCGGATGCACAATCCGGTTGAGCTCTTCGAGCTCATCGTGGTCTGGAAAAACGAGATGCCTGAGGGCGGCGCGGTCCAAGAGCCCGTCAGCAGCCAGCACGTCGTTGCCCCAACGCTCCACGATACGGTCGAAAGCGGGTGTACCAGGCTCGACCGCGCGGCGGGACAAAACGTCCGCATCTATGATGGTCGCGCCGCGCTCCGAAAAGAGGCGGGCAACCGTCGATTTCCCACTGGCGATATTCCCAGTGAGACCGACCAACAACGTCGTCATGAATGGCAAGCTAGGGGTAGAGAATTGCCTGTCAACAGGCTTGTTGGGCTACCCCATTGGTGCTGCCATTGGTCCCGCTCTCGACGCGGGGGGCGCGCCGGCGAGGGCCGGCCGCGGCGGCTAAACGCGCGCTGGTGAGGAACGTATCAATGACGTAAGCAGCACCGCCGCGATCGCGGAGCTGCTGTGGTGTGGCCTGGAGATACCGCTGACACGTATTGCGAAATGCGCTACCCGACGGGAAATCGAGCACCTGCGCGACGCTGTCCGCGCTCCGGTGCTTGTCCTCGAGCATGTGCGCGGCGACGATCAGGCGTCCCCACGTGAGCAACCGATGCGGTGGTGGAAACCCGGCATCCGCCAGCCGCCGGGTCAGGAGGCGCCGGGGCACCGCGAGGAGCCGCGCAAACGCATCGGGCGTCAACCGCTCGTGCGCGCGCGTCACCGACGCCAGGACGGCGTCACGCGCGGTCGGCTTGAGGTCCCCGATCGCCCGCCGCAACAAACTGGCGACGCTCCGCGCTTCGGCCTTGTCGACGTGCGCCAGGAGCGTGAGCGGCGCGTCGTCCGCGTCAGCCATGACGAGGCCATCGAATCCGCAGCGGCCGGCATCGAACATATCACGGGCCCGCTCCGGCGTGATCGTCACGTAGGCGACCAGCGCGACGCGAGGGAAACGCAGCTTGAGCAAGCGCACGCTCTCGAAATTCGCCGTGCCGTCCGCGTAGATATCGATAACGGCCAGATGCACCGGCTCGCTGTCGCACATGCGCGTCAGCGACGACCAGTCCTCACAGGCAATGATCGAGTGCCGATCGCGGATCGCGGCGCGTAGCCGCTGGAGCCGGACCGGGTTGGGGAGAAGCGTAGCAATGACTCCCATGCGTCAAGAAGACGCCAAACGGAGCGGCTGCGTCACCGCTTCTACGAGATCCTAGCAGAAGGTGATACAGACGTCCCGCGGCGAAACAGCGCGTGGCGCGCCATCTGCATACTGTTTGGCCTCAGTAGCGCGAGGCAACGCCTGACGGCCTAACGCCGATCGCTACCCCGATGGGCCCCTGACGTCCCTGGACGGCGGGGGTTCTTCGTTTCTCCGCCCCGGTCGCGCCCCCTATCGCGAGGAGGCCCTCGCCTGTCGTCTGGCCTCGGAGCCGTAGACGTTGCCGGCGGAGCCGGCGCGCGCCGTTCGCGCCCGAGCAGATGCACCGCCGCGGCTGCGATCTCGATGCCGTCATAGCTGTCCAGCAGGGGCTCCAGCCACGTCGCCTCAGCCGCTGGCACCCCCGCTTCCAGGATGCGGCGGATCTCCTCAACACGCTGCCTGGCGCGGTCCAGCGGCCCACTGAGCGTGAGCGGCGTCGCTCCAGGCAACCGGGCCAACTCCCCCCGTTCAGCCAGCGCAATGATTTGCACAGGCGTCGACTGGAGTACCCCTGCCATTTGCGCCGCGTCGAGCGGGATGTCGTAGAGGACCGCGAGCGCCGCGCTCTCGGCGACGGTATCCCGCGCCACCTGCACCGGTGCATTCGCGCCGGCGTAGCCGAGCGCGCCGAGGATCTCGCGGACGGTGCGCTCGGAGGCGTCGGTGCGCGTGTAGACGATCGCCGAGGGCGGATCGAGATCGTCGAGCAGGCGCCGGAGCGCCGTGGGTCGGTTGCCGGGCGTGACCGAGACATATCGCATGCCGACGACGGATGCAGCCGGTGGAGTCCCGGCGACTCGGCGTGCTCGTCTCGCGTAGCGCTCGACCAGCGATTCGATCTCGGGCGTCGCCGCCAGCGCTGCCGTCGCGACAATCGTGCGCGCCGAGTCCTTGGGCACTTCGGCCATGACCGCTTCGAGCGCCGGGACAGCACCGACCCATGCGATGACGAGCGCGCCGAGCCCGTCGAGCTTGAGCCGCGACCGCGCGATGAGGCCTTGGATGACCTCTGGCGGCCCAATCACGATCGCCGGAGGCGTCACGCGCGCCGCGCGGGCCACCGATGTCGCCGCGAGCACGTCAGATCGGCCCAGTGCGGTCGCAATCGACACGGCGGTATCCGCGTCTGGTGTCAGCACGAGAACAGCCGGGCGGCCGGAGCCAACCTGCTCCAGCACCGGCGTCATAAAAGTCGAGACTGATGATGGATCAGCGGGGAGAACGAACAGCGTGTGCACGGATAGCGCAGTGGATGAAGACGCGGTAACATACATCGTGACGACGACACTCGCGCCCGCGTTCGCGCCATCGGCGAACGTATCCCACATCAAAGAGTCCGCCACGCTAGCCGTGGCGAGCCGCGCCCGGGCGCTCAAAGCCGCGGGGCGCGAGATCCTCGATCTCGGTGCTGGCGAGCCCGACTTCGACACGCCGGAGTTCATTCGCCGCGCCGCGCAGAAGGCGATCGATTCGGGTGCTACGCGCTACACGGCGACTGAGGGCATCCTTCCGCTCCGCCAAGCGATCGCGGCCCGGGCCAACGCGGACCCGACCGAGGTCGTGGTGTCCACGGGCTCCAAGCAGTCGCTGTTCAACGCGTGCTTCGCGCTCTTTGGGCCCGGCGACGAAGTCTTGGTGCCGACGCCGAGTTGGACCTCGTACTACGAGATGGTCTCGCTAGCGCGCGCCAAAGCAGTCCCCGTGCATGGCCATGTCACGCGCGGGCTCAAGGTCACCGCGGACGAGCTGGCTCGTGCGGCTACACCGCGCACGAAGGGTCTGATGCTGAACTCGCCATGCAACCCGACCGGCTCCGTTTACACGGCCGACGAGCTGAGCGAGATCCTGGAGCTTGCGGCGAGCCGTGGCTGGTGGGTAATCAGCGACGAGATCTATCAGCGGATCTCCTACGAGTATCCCGCTCCGTCGGCGCTGTCACTCATGCCCGATGGCAGCCGCGATCGCCTGATCTTGATCAACGGCGTCGCGAAGAGTTTCGCGATGACAGGATGGCGTATCGGCTGGGCCATCGCGCAGCGGCCGGTCGCGGCGGCAATGAACGCGCTCCAGTCCCATACGACGTCGAACCCCGCGACGCCTTCGCAGTACGCTGCCCTCGCCGCCCTAACGGATACGGCAGCAGCCGATGCCGCAATCCAGCACATGGTTGCGACATTCCGCGAGCGGCGCGATGCCGCCATGACCATTCTGGACTCGGCCGGTGTCACCTACGTTCGGCCGGACGGCGCCTTTTATCTGTACATTCGCGTCGGCGACGGCGATGCCTTCGCCACGCGCCTAATGGACACGCACGGTGTCGCCGTCGTGCCCGGCTCGGCTTTCTTGACACCTGAATGGGTGCGCCTCTCGTATGCGGCGCCTACGGCGACCGTGACCGAGGGTGTCAAACGGCTAGTTCTGATGGTCAAGACACCAGTCTGACGCACCGTGAAAGATCTCGAGCCAGTGCCCTGACTTGTACTTGAGCACGATCGGGAAGCTATCACCGCCGTAGCGCCACCCTTCAATGACAACTTCGTCCACGCCATCGCCGTCGATGTCGAGGTGATCGACATAGCGGCGATACTCGGCGTGTGCGGCCGATCCATCGACGGTCTTGACGAACGACGGCGAATAGTCCGTCCCGTCCCAATCGGCGATGACGAAGACGTACGAGGTCTCGTCGCCGTGCGCGGCCGCTTCCTCGGCGTTCGGATCGATGAACGACGCGATGAGCGTCGGCTGAGCCGTCGCGCCAGTATTGATCGCCAGGCCGTGATAGTCGAGCGAGTCGAGGCGTGTCTTGGGGATGCCGGCGCCCGTGCCAACCTTCATAGCGATGTCGCGCGCCTTGGTCAGGGCATCCTCGCGCGTCAACGGCTCGGCCTTCTGCGCTTGCATCGCGCCCGGCAGCGGCGTGCCCGACGCAAGAAACTCGACGGTGATGCCCGCTTTGACTTTGCTGTCGAGCGCCACGGCCGAGAGGGGCGTGAGCAGGTGGCAGTTCGGCAGCGAGTAAAGCGGCATGCCGGGCTTCTCCCACATGCCTTGCTTCACGGTCGCGGTGCCAGCGACCTGGCCATCCTGATAGAGCGTGTAGTTCGCGCCGGATCGGGTGTAGATGCGATCGAACGATTTCCATCCGGGCGCATCGAGCACGATGCCGCGCAGGTGTCCGCCTTCGACCGTCCCGATGGGAATCATGCGCGGATCTTCACGCTCGCCGAAGATCTCGAACAAGACGTTGGGCCGCTTGGACAGATCAAGCACCGCGCTCTGCGATGCGCTCCCGGAGTCGGACTCCGAAGCGTGCTTGTCGCAGCCTAGCGCTGCGATTACCATAACGCACAGTGCGACGCGGGCGATCACGGAAGTGGTGACAGGGTTGAAAAACTTCAACTCGTACCGGGCGGTCCCCACGCTGGAGACGCTCGTCCGGGGTGCCGAGTCACCGCGTCTGGCACCTCCCGAGGTGGTGGAAGGTCCCGCGCTGGCGCGCATTCGGCTCTCCGGGGCGCCGGTCGTCGGGTTCGCGGCCTTCCTGAATGGCATCCAGCAAAGCCGCATTGTCTACCACTCGGGGCTCGTCCCCATCGTCCACGGGACCGTCGGCGCGGTCATCCGGGTGCGCCGCGATCGCCGGCTCACGACGCACCCGCTCGGCCCCAGGATCTCACGGACACTCCTCGCCCCGCGTCAGCTCCTTCCCGACGATCTCTGGAACGACCTGGTCCCGCTCGGCGTGATCGACACCGGGTCGGGCCCGGCCGACGCCCACCCCTCGGCGCTGCTCGAACGCGCGATTCACCTCGTCGAGCAACGTCGCGAGGCGGCAGAGCGCATCTTGGCCGAGGCCTGGGTCGACACGGCTCCGCTCTGGGTCGACGGCCCGCTGTCAGTCAATTCAGCCCAGGCTATCGGCGTCGTCCGCACCCATCGAACGCTCTACGTCGAGGCGGACACATTGCCGATGCTCTGCGAGCTGGCTGTGGGTGAGCGCAGCAGCATTTTTCGGGTGAGAGACAATTTCAGTTGGTATCTGCGACTCAGAGACCCAGCCGGACGGGATCCCCTGTGGGGGCTCCTCCGCGTGGAAATAGCGGACGCAACGTCCGAACGGGCCGATCTCGTGTCGCGCTGGGTGCTGGCCGAGTCGACGCCACTCGCGCTGCCAGATCCCCGATGGGATACTCTGGTCTATGGAGTACGAGACTGCGAAGAATACCTCCGTGCCGTCTGCTGACGACGCGCTCCGGCCCATTGGCCGCGTCGTAGCGACCGAGCGGCGGCCGAACACCCCGCACGAGTTCCATTTCTGGACCGCGCTCGACGCGGCGGTCGGCATCGGGACGATCGTGCGGGTCGTCGGCACGCATCCGGTCGCGGGGCGTATCCCTACGGTATACGGGGTCGTGGTCGAAGGCTTCAGCTACACCGACCTCGCAACGCCCCTGCACGACGTGCTCGGCCACGACGGCGCGCCCGACCGGGTCGCGGCGGCCCCGACGGAACGCGCCGAGATCCGGCTGTACACGGCGGCCGTGCTGCGCCAGGTGCCCGAGGAGCCCCTGCAGCCGGTGCCGCTCGGCGAGGTCTTCCTGGCCAACGAGGCCGACGTCCTGATCGCCCTGCGCATGGACTCCTACGCCGGCCGCGGCATCCCTGTCGGGTTGTACCGGGCTGGCGGCAGCGAGTCTCCCGTCTATCTCGACCCTGACTTTCTGCTCGGCCCCGAAGCCGCCCACTTGAACATCACCGGTGTCTCGGGCCTCGCCACGAAGACCTCGGCCGTCGAGTGGCTGCTCTCGTCCATCTTCGCGCACTTCCCGGCGGACAAAGGGTCGGTCGCCGCCGTCTGCTTCAACGTCAAGGGGCCCGATCTGTGCTTTTTGGATCTCCCCGCCAATCTCGAAGACGTTGATCGTGCCCTGTACGAACGCCTCGGAGTTCCCCCAGTCCCATTTCCCAACGTTCACTATTTCGCACCGTACACGGCGAAGGGGTATGCGCTGAATACCCTGCGCTCCAACGAGGCGCTGCTCCACAACGTCTCGCCGCTGACGTGGGGCCTCCGGGAGGTATTGCAGTTTGCCGAGGTTTTGCTGAACCGGGATGACGTCGACGCGAAGGCCGATGCGGTAATCGATTTTATAAGAGAGAGAGTTGTCGATCGGCCGTTTCACGATGACACGTTGGCGTCGACCCACCATGTCAGATCGTTTGCGGATCTGGATGCGTGGTTCCGAGACGTGTTAGCCAGTATGGAACGGCGGAACGCAGAGTCGTGGCGAACCCATCACGGGGCGACGATACGGAAGGTCAGAAATCGCCTGACCAATATCGCGACGCGTTGCGCCGGCCTGGTGACGAACGATGGCGGGACGAGCGACCTCCCATTCGGGAGCTTTCGCGACCGGACGGTGTACGTGATCGATGTCGCCCTGCTCGAGGAAGACGCGCAGGATCTGATCTTCGCCCGCGTTGTCTCGAAGCTCCGCGAGCACCTCGAACGGCGGGATCTCGGCGTTCAGCACGTTGTGGTGTTCGTGGACGAGCTGAACAAGTACGCGCCGGGCGACGGACCGGACACGTATGTGCGGAAGATGCTGCTCGACGTCGCTGAACGGGGCCGGTATCTCGGGCTCGTGCTGTTCGCCGCGCAGCAGTTCCGGTCGCAGGTCCATCGGCGGGTGGTCGGCAACGCTGGCACCGCGTTATTCGGTCGAATGGATGGCGACGAATTGGCGACTCCAGGGTACGCCACCCTGGGGCCGGCCTTGCGCACGAAGTTGGCGACGTTGGAGAAGGGGCAATTGATGGTGCGACACCCGCATTTCGCACAACCCGTGTTCGTCCGGTTCCCTCGCCCGGCCGTGTTGACGGGCCGGCTGGGCGCGGAGCGCTATCCTCCCAGCATCGAGCCAGCGCTCGATGTGGCCGTGACCAGGGCCCTTCGGGCGATTGATCCGGGGGTGACGCTCGGCTGGGTGCAAGACATCATCGCGCTCGTCGATGACGCCGACGTGCTGCGCGCCAAGGTCGCCGTCGAGGTGACCCGGCCACAGGACGTCAAAGGGTTCTTTCGCGCGACGCTCCGCACTGCGGCGCGCGTGGCGGCGCCGGTTGCGTCATCTCCCGCTCCGGCCGTTCCGTTGAAGACGGCGCCGGACGACGACCCGTACGGATTTTGATGCTCTCGGCACTGGTCCTCCTGCAGAGCGTCGTGCTGAGCATTCGCCCGCACGCGGGTGACACGCTGCATATGCGCTACGACCAGCGGGTGGAGACGATTGCGACGACAGAGCGCGGCCACGCCGACACGACCACGTCGGTCGTCTCGACACTGCTCGTCATGAGTCGCACCATCGTCGAATCAAGCGACTCGTCGGGCGCCGACGTGGTCGCCGTCACCGACTCGGTGGCCGCGACGTCGTCCGGCGGGCGGACGCCAGAGTCAGCCCAAGCCGCGCGTGAGATGTTGCAGGGCAAAGAGGTCCGCCTGCGCCTGTCCCCGGACGGCGCCACGGTCGCCGAGGACACCGCGGCCAATCCCGAGTTGCGGTCGCTGTTCGCCGCCATGCCGGCGATCCTGCCCAAAGCGCCGACTCCGGTGGGGCGCCGCTGGCAACGGGAGATGGCGGGCCCGATCGGGGGCGCCATCGAGGGCGGCCACTCCGAGGTGAAAACGACGTTCCGGCTGGACTCCCTGTCGAAGGCCGGGGATCTGGCCTATGTCTCCGTTCGCGGGACGATCACGGAAGCCTCGACCGGCCCCGGTCCCACCAAGGGCGAGTCCTCGGGCACGGTGAACGGGACCGTGCTCCTCGACCTTCGGCGCGGTTGGGTCACCGAATCCCGGGACCGGATCGAGATCACGTCCACCATCCGCTCGCGCGGCGCGAAGATGCGGATCAAAATGACCGTCACGCAGTGGCTGCGAGCGATAGATTGAAGGATGCGGCTCGTGCATCTGTCCGACCTGCACCTGGGGTTCAGACAATACCAACGTCTGACCCCGGCGGGAATCAATCAGCGCGAAGCCGATGTGGCGACCACGTTCAAGAACGCGATCGACAAGACGATCGATCTCGAGCCTGATCTCGTCCTGATCGCGGGCGACCTCTTTCATACCGTCCGCCCGTCCAACCCCGCGATCCTGCACGCGTTTTTGCAGTTCCGGCGTCTCAAGGATGCCCTGCCACGCACCGAAATCATCCTCATCGCGGGCAACCACGATCTCCCGCGCGCGAGCGAGACCGGCTGCATTCTGCGGCTCTTCGCGCAGCTCGGTGTCCATGTCGTCGATGCAGAAGCACGGCGGATCGACCTACCTGATGTCTCCGTGCTCGCCGTACCAGACACCCCCGTGCTCCCGGCACTCGTCGGCAATCCGGCCGCGAAATACAACGTGCTCGTATTGCACGGCGTGATCCCGGGGGTCCTCCCGGAGTGGTTCACGTCGGCTGATCGCGCGCGCACAGAAGTATCGATCGAGGACCTGACCAAGGCCGACTGGGACTACGTCGCGCTCGGCCACTATCACGTGTATCAGCGCATCGATCGCGAGCGCCACATCTACTATTCGGGCGCGATCGATTACACCGGTCCGAGCGCGTGGGGCGAGCTGTATCAGGAGGGAAAGACCAAGGTCAAGGGCAAGGGCATCATCGAACACGACCTCGCGAGCGGCAAGCACGTGTTTCATACGCTCCCGCCCTCGCGCAAGTTCATCGACCTGCCACCAATCCCGTCCTACAACCTGCCGCCGGCCGACATCGATCGCGCGATCGAGGCGACGCTGCACAAGGTCCCGCTCGACGGCAACATCGTGCGCGTCGTCCTGCAGGACGTCCAGCGCCACGTCGTGCGCGAGCTGAATCATGCCGCCCTGAGAGACTACCAGCGACGGGCGCTCCATTTTCAGCTCGATGCGCGCCGCCCGGATGCCACGCGCACGGCGGCATCGGGCGCCACCGGTCGCAAGATGTCACTGACCGACATCGTGCGCGAAAAGCTCGAGACCCGGCCGATCGAGGCCGATCTGGATCGTGACGCGTTCGTCGATCTCGGCCTGCATTACCTGAAGGAAGCCGAGGCCGTCGAGGTGCCTGAGTGAGGCTCAACAGCCTGCACCTGGTCAACTTCCGCCAGCACACGGACACCCGGGTGACGTTCGATTCGGGCCTCACGGGCATCATCGGCCCGAACGGCTCTGGCAAGACGACGATTCTCGAAGCCATCACGTGGGCGGTGTACGGCCACGCCCGTGGCACACGCGACTCGATCCGCAACTCCCGCGCAAGCGCCAGAGCGCCCGTCCGCGTCGAGCTCGACTTCGAGCTGGGCCAGCACCGCTACCGGATCGAGCGGGGGCTGAACAACGCCGAGCTCTATCTCGACAACGGATCGCACCCGATCGCGAACACGATCTCGAGCGTCACCAGCCAGCTGCAAAAGAAGCTCGGCATGACGCGCGCCGAGTTCTTCAACACGTATTTCACGGGCCAGAAAGAGCTCGGCCTCATGGCCGCGATGGGCCCGTCCGAGCGAGCGCGCTTTCTCTCGCGCGTGCTCGGCTACGAGAGGCTCCGCGTCGCACAGGAGATGGCGCGCGAACGGCGCAAGGCGATTATCGCCGAAGTCACCGGCATGCGGAGCGGCATGGCCGATCGCGAGACGATCCTCCGCGCCGTGACGACGGCCGAGTCGCGTCTCTCGGACGCGACGGAACGGGCGGCGTCAGCCTCCGCGCATCTGGAGCGCGCCCGCACCGCGCTCGGCGCGATCGCCCCGCAATGGGAGCGTGTGCAGGCGGAGCGCGAGCGCTGGCAGGAGCTCTCGACTCGCCTGCAGGTCGCCGAGGCGAAGGTCGAGGATCACCTCAAGCACGCCGTGCGGATCGCCCGCGATCTCGATGAGATCAAAGCCGCGCGCACGGAGCTGGATGGTCTGCGCGCGCAACTCACCGGCTATAAGGCGCTGATCCAGGAAGCGCAGCAGCTCGACGTCCTCGCGCGCGAAGAGGGTCGCCGCACAGCCCTGATGGATCAAGAGCGTCTGCTCGCCGAGGAACTTCAGCAACTCGAAGAAAAGGTCGAGCGGCTGGAGGTCGCACCCAAAACGTTGCTCGATGTCCAGGCGGAGCTCACGACCGCCCAGGCCGCATTCGCTGACGCCCAATCGCGAGCTGACACGCGACAAAACGAGTGGGTCCGTGAGCTGCAGGAAGCCAAGACGAAACTCCAATCCCTGGTGGCCCAACGGAAGGACGTCCGCCACCAGCACGACCAACTGACCGCCGTCGGCGAGCACGGCGAGTGCCCCACGTGTGGCCAGTCGCTCGGTGGCGGCCATTACCGCAAGGTGCTCGAGGAACTGGAACGCCAGGCTGACGAGATCGCGGTCAATGGCAAGTATTATCAGGATCGTCAAAAGCAACTCACGGATCGGCCGGCCGATCTCGGAGAGCTGGACGCGCTCTCCGGCACGCTCAAAAAGCAGGTGACGGCGCTCGAGACGAAGCAGGTGCGCGTGCAGGAAGCCGTGAAGCAATTGGACGCGCAGCGGCGCGAGCTGACGGAGAAACGGGCGCGGCGAAAGAAGATTCGCTCCGAGCTGGATAGCCTCCCGGTGGGCTATGACGAGGCTCGCCACAAGCAGGCGCGCGCCGATGTCGACCGCTTGACGCCGGTCCAGGAGAGAGCGAACCGCGTGAGCGGGGCGGTGGAGCGCACGCCGATTCTCGAGCACGACAAGGCGCAGATCGAGGCAACCCTGGCGGCGGCACGCGTGGCCGTGGCCGAGCTCCAAGGCCAGCGCGACGCGCTCGCGTTCGATGTCGCGCTGCACGTGAGCCTTCGCGAGCAATTCGACCGCGCCGAGGCCCAGGTGCGCGCGACCGAGCTCGATGCGGTCCGCGCGGGCGCGGAAGCCCAGGCCGCACGCAAGGCCGTCGAGGCAGCCGAGAACGCTCGACTCGAGTGGGACAAAGTCCAGGCTCGGCTGGAGGGACTGGTCGTCCACCGGCGACTGCACGACGAGGTCGATCGCGGCTATACCGACCTGCGCGATGACCTCAATATCCAGCTCCGACCGGAGATCTCGGAGCTCGCCAGCGAGTTCCTGGCCGAGCTCACGGACGGGCGCTATAGTGAGCTCGAGCTGGATGACGAGTACAATATCAATGTGCTCGAAGACGGCGTGCCGAAGCCCGTGATCTCGGGGGGCGAAGAGGATATCGCGAATCTGGTGCTGCGGCTCTCGGTGTCACAGATGATCGCGGATCGCGCGGGCCAGTCGTTCTCGCTCCTCGTGCTCGACGAGGTGTTCGGGTCGTTGGACGACAGCCGACGGCACAACGTCGTCGAGCTCCTGCGGCGTCTGCACGACCGATTCGACCAGGTCATCGTCATCACGCACATCGATTCCGTGCGCGACGGACTCGACCGCGTGATCGCCGTCCGCTATGACGCCGCGCGCGGCACGTCGGTCGTGGACGCCCCGGGGACGGCCCCCGACCCGACCGAGCCGCTGGCCCTCGAGTTCGAGGCGGCTGACTAATGGCGGTAGTCCGGACGTGGCGCTCGGCCAGATCCGCTGACGGGCCGCATCCAGCGCGCCGGGAGGATATACCGGGGCTCAACCAAGTCTTCAGCGACGCATTCACCGAGCGGTATCGGCGCGATGGCATGATCGGCGTGCGCGTACCGTTCTTGAATCCGGCGATCTGGCGTTATGCGATCGAAGATGCGGCCGAAGGCGCGATGCTCTGGCGCAGCGAGCGCGGCGAGGTGATCGCGTTCAACATGACGCATCGCTCCGGCGTCGAAGGGTGGATGGGCCCTCTGGCCGTCCGTCCCGAGTCGCAGGGATCCGGGCTGGGGAAGGATCTGGTACGAGCCGGCATTGATTGGTTGAAGAACCGCGCCGAGGCCCGGGTGATCGGCCTCGAGACGATGCCGCGGACCATGGATAACATCGGCTTCTACTCGAGCCTCGGCCTCGTGCCTGGGCGACTCACCATGACGTTGACGCTCGAGGCCGCGCCCGCGGATCGGCAGGCACTCGTGCTCGGGCGCCAGCCGCGCGGGATACAGGACGATCTCATCGCCGAGTGTCGCTCGCTCGTCGGGGCGCAGATTCCGGGGTATGACTACACGCGTGAGTTATTGCTCACCGATCATCTCGCCCTCGGTGATACGGTGCTCCTGCGGGACGACGCCGATGCGTTGATCGGCTTTGCGCTGTGTCATACGGCGCCGCTCGTCGAGGGTCGTTCGCGCGACGAGCTCCGTGTTCTGAAACTCGTCGTGCGGTCGCTCCCGGATCTCGACGCCATGGTCCGACTGCTCGCCGACTATGCGCGCCGGAGCGGCACGCGCCGCGTCGCGTTGCGGGTGCAGGGTGAATACGTCGAAGCGTACCAGCGCCTCATCGCCTTGGGCGCACGCGTGCGCTGGACCGATCTCCGGATGTCGCTGGCTGGCGCCCCCGAGCCTCGCGCGGCTACTGGGATTGTTTGGTCGAATTGGGAGGTTTGACCCGCTTCGGCATCGGCGCGCCCCGCGCCACAATGCGCCAGATCACAATGAACAGTCCGAGCGTGAGCAACAGATGGACGTACCCGGGCGCGTTGTTCACGACGAACACGAGCACGGCCCAGACGACGAGCATGATGAGTCCAACGATGATACCGAAGTCCAATTGACTCGTCCTGTTGATGGCGCTTAGTTTAGTGTCCAGTTAGGGGCGGAGAGGCCTAATTTTTGAGCCGATAAGTCCTCCGAGTGGGTTCGACAATCTATGCCGACGTCAGGCCCCAGTGCGGGGAAGACGACACGTGTGGTGAGGACCTCATACATTCGACAGGGCTTCAAAAACTCCTCTTCGTTCCGCTTTATTTGAGAAGCTCCGTCACTCGTGGCGGAGCTTCTCTTTATTTTAGCTGAGCTATGGACACAGAAACAGAGCTAGCGACGCTCGTCCGCCGCGAGTTGGAGCTGCTCGGCGAAAATCCCGACCGCGAGGGGCTGATCAAGACGCCTCAGCGCGTCGCCAAAGCGCTCGAGTTCTTCACGAGCGGCTACGCGATGGACGCCGCGCAGGTCATCGGCGATGCCTTGTTCGAGGAGCCCGGGCACGAGAGCATGATCATGGTGCGCGACATCGAGCTCTACTCGTTGTGCGAGCACCACATGCTGCCGTTCTTTGGCCGCGCGCACGTGGCGTATATCCCGAACGGCCGCATCGTCGGCCTCTCCAAGATGGCCCGTGTCGTCGACGTGTTTGCCCGGCGGCTCCAAGTGCAGGAGCGGCTCACCGAGCAGATCGCGACGGCCTTGGAGCAGGCGCTCCGGCCGCGCGGCATCGGGGTCGTCATCGAGGCGCAGCACCTGTGCATGATGATGCGCGGGGTGCAGAAGCAGAACTCTAAGACCATCACCAGCGCGCTGCGTGGCAGCTTCCGCGATGACGCGAAGACGCGCGACGAGTTTCTGAGGCTCGCCCACAACGAGCACTGAGCTCGATCCGCTCGCTGGCCGCACCGCGCTCGTCACGGGTGCGTCTCGCGGTATCGGCGCCGCCACCGCTCTCGCGCTTCGGGGCGCCGGCGCCCGCGTGGTCGCCGTCTCTCGCACTGGAACGGGCGGCGTCTCGGCCGACCTGGCGCGAGCGGCCGATGTCTCGCGGCTGATCGAGTCGGTTCCCGCGCCGGATGTGCTCATTCACGTCGCCGGCGCGTTCGTGCTCTCGCCGATCGAAGAGACGGACCCCGGCACGTTCGATGAGATCCTGGCGCTCAATGTTGGCGCGGCATTCAGACTCGTGCACGCGTACTTGCCAGCGATGCGAGCGCGAGGCTCGGGTCATATTGTGACCGTCGGGTCGATTGCCGACCACATCGCGTTTCCAGAAAACAGCGCGTATGCAGCGAGCAAGTATGCCGTGCGCGGACTCCATGAGGTCCTCCGAGAGGAGCTCCGTGGATCGCCGATCCGCGCGACGTTGATCTCGCCCGCGGCGGTCGACACGTCGATCTGGGATGCTGTCGGCGAGCGCCCGGGTCTCCCCCCGCGCTCGGCGATGCTGCGGCCAATGGCGGTGGCCGACGCGATCCTGTACGCGGTGACCCGTCCCGAGGGCGTGAGCATCGACGAGATCCGTCTCTCGCATACCTGATGCACCTGGACGTCATCCCCGCTCTGCGGTGTCCGCGCGAGCACGAGGAGTCGGGCCTCGTGCTCGTCGCCGATGAGACTCGGGGCCGCCATGTGGTGACGGGTGTGCTCGGTTGCCCCGTGTGCGAGGCCGAGTACCCCATTCGCGCCGGCGTCGCGTACTTCGTGGACGCTGCCGCAGGTGCTGCCAACACGCGCAATGACGAGATCATCCGGGCGGCCGCGATGCTCGGTCTCACGGAGCCGGGCGGCGTGATCATGCTCGGCGGCCACTGGGCCTCAATTGCCAATGCGATCAGCGAGATCGCCGAGGCGCTTGTGCTGGTCGTCAATCCACCGGCACGAGCCGACTACGCCGAACGGGTTTCGGTGATGTATGCGGAGCGACTACCGATCGCGGAGCATGCGTTGCGCGCGGCGGCGATCGATGCGCCCATAGCACATGTCGCCTCCGTGCTTCGCGCACAGGGACGGCTCGTCGCGACCACTGCCGTGCCCGTGCCCCCCGAGATCGCCGAGATCGCGCGCGACGCCACCTACTGGGTCGGCGAGGTCAGTGCGTCCCAGCGACCGCCGGCTGGTCTGACGGCTCTTGGTATAAGGCGTCGATGATCGGCTTGTACTTGGTGTCGATCACTCGACGCCTGACTTTGAGCGTCGGCGTCAGTTCACCACCTTCGATAGTAAAGTCGTGCTCGATGAGCGCGACTTTCTTGGGCGTTTCGAACGTGGCGAGCCCTTGGAGGTGGTCGAGCACCTCCCGCTCCATCTTCGCCTTGACCTCGGGATTGGCGATCAGCTGCGCGTGGGTAGTGAACGCGATGCCTTTGTGCTTCGCCCATCCCTCGAGCTGTTCGAAGTTCGGCACGATGAGGAGCGCGACAAACTTGCGCCGATCTCCGATCATGACGGCCTGACTCACGTAGCGATTCTGCCGGACGAGATTCTCAATAGGCTGAGGTGCGATGGCCTTCCCGCCGGCGGTCTTGATGAGGTCCTTTTTCCGATCTGTGATGACGAGATATCCGTCACGGAGCTCGCCGATGTCGCCCGTGTGAAAGAACCCATCTGGGTCGATCGCCTCGCGCGTCGCGTCCGGTTTGTTGTAATACCCGAGCATGACGCCGGGACCGCGCACGCAGATCTCGCCATCGGCGGCGATTTTCACTTCGATGTTGCCGATCGGCATGCCGACGGTGCCGATCCGGTTGTGGTCCGGCGTATTGACGGAGACCACCGGCGAGGTCTCGGTCAGCCCGTAGCCTTCCAGGACCACGAGATCGGCGGCGTAGAAGAATTTCGCGACTTCGGGCGCGAGCGGGGCGCTGCCAGAGACAAAGATGCGCATCCGTCCCCCCATCCGCGCCCGCAATTTCGAGAACACCAGTCGCTGCGCAATCGCATTCTCGAGCGCGAGCGCGCCGGTCGGCTGTCGTCCCGCGAGGCGCTCGCTGGCCGCCCGGTCCCCGACGCGGCGTGCCCACTGAAAGAGGCGATACTTGAACGCGCCGGCCTTGCGCGCATTCTCGATCGCGCCGGCGTACACCTTCTCGTAGATCCGTGGGACGGAGAACACGAACGTCGGGTGCACCTCGCCGAAGTTCTGCAGCAGCTTATCGATCGACTCCGCGTAGCAGATCTCGGCGCCGACGGAGAACATGAGGTAGTCCGCCATGCGCCCGAAGATGTGCGACAACGGGAGGAAGCTGAGCGTGACCTCGTCCTGCATCGGGAGCAGTTCCCGGGCCGCGGCGACGTTGGACGCGATGTTGCCGTGCGTCAGCATGACGCCCTTTGGTTCTCCCGTCGTGCCCGAGGTATAAATGATGGTGGCGAGATCAGCAGGTTTGACTGCCATCGCCCGGCTCCGATATTCCGCGGTCGCGGAGGCCGAGTCGGCCGACGCGCCGCGTGATTCGAGCTCAGCGAACGTACAATCGACGCCAGGAAACTTGCCGTCGAACGCGCAGACGGTCTTGAGGGCCGGGAGATGCGAGCGAATCTCGGCGACCTTGGCCGCCTGAGCGGCGGTCGACACGAAGATGGCCACCGCCCCCGCGTCATTCAGCATGTACGGCAGTTGGTCTGCCGGCAGGCTCGGATAGAGCGGGACGTCAGTCACGCCCGATGTCAGGCACGCATAGTCGCTGATCGCCCACTCGGGCCGATTCTCGGACAGGATCGCGATGCGGTCGCCCGGCTTCGCGCCCGCCGCGGCCATGCCCAGTGCGACGTGGCGCACGCGCCGCTCGATCTCTTTGTGCGAGATCGGCGTGTACGCGCCATTGTGCTTGTACCGCATCGCCTGGGGGCGATCGTACTGGGCGATCGCGTCGAAAAAGAGAGTGTTGAGCGTCCCGGGAGTCAACATTTGCTCGGATTGACGAAGGTGATCGTGACCAGAACCGGGTTATGTAATTGGTGGCCTTGATACCGCGCCGTCGCCTGCACCGTGACGCTGAACGTCGAGTCGTGCTTGGCGACGGCCTTCGCGCCAAAGAGGAGCACCCGCGTCGATATCCCGCTCTTGGTGGTATCCAGGATCGACGGATTGCCGGATCCATCGGCAACGTACGCGATGAGTCCCGTATCCGCGATCGTGCCCTTTTGTTTGCCAACCAGGCTCGCCGGGCTCGTGATCGCCCAATGAATGAGATAGCTGCTCACCGGAACGGGCACCGAGTCGGCCAGGTTCGACGTGTGGAACAGATCGGCGTCGAATCCGGCGCTGAGGGGAAGCCCCGTGCAGAAATTCAGGTGCTGCACCGTGTCCGTCGTGTCACCGACCAAGCTATCGGGTCGCGGCACGATGTTGATATTGAACGGCAGGGACTGCAGCCCGCCCGCCTCGGCGACGATCCGGGGTGTCGACGGCACGGAGTCGGTGGACGCGAACACGTGGCCGAACGTGTCGGTCGTGACGACGAGTGGATCGAGCGTCAGCCACAGGATCGGAACGTGCAGCGACTCTTGCTTGATGTTGTACGCCGCCGCCTGCAGCCGACCGAGCGCGGTCGAGTCCCCGATGCGCATGGTGTCGCCGGCCACGATCGACGGCGCCGGCGCGGTGTCGACCGCGAGCGAGATGACGTCTTTGGGATTCGTGTCAGGCTGATTGCACGCAACGGCGACGATCACCGCCGCCAACCACGCCGCGGCGACCACCCGTCTCATGGGGCGAACCGCTCAACCAGTGTCGTCGCCAGGTTGACGTACGATTGCGCCGCCGCATCAGATGGGTTGCGCAACACGACAGGCTGTCCGGCGGCGAAGGCGTCAGCCGCTGCTACCGTACGAGGCACCACCGTATCAAACACCATATTCGCCGGGAGGTGCCGCCGCACGTAGTCCGCCACGCGTACGCAGGCCTTATTCGCGGGCTCGTACATCGTCAGCAGAATCCCGTCGAGCGTCAGATCCCCATTGCAGGCGACGATATCCTGGATCGCCCGCAGGATCTGCGGCGTGGTCTGCAGTGCCAGCGGTTCGCACTGCAGCGGGACGATGACGTGCTGGCTGGCCTCGAGCGTGCGCCGCACGATCGAGCCGAGTCCGGGCGGGGTATCGACGATCACGATGTCGCAGCGCGCGCGCGCTTCGACGAGGACGTCGCGCAGCATCGTCGAGTCGGCCATCAACTGCTGATACTCGGAGTGGTTGGCCTTCTCGGAGATGGTGCCGACGAGCATCACGCGCAACCACGGGAGTTGCGTCGGCAGGATGATCTCGCGCAACCGGCGCTCGCCGTTCAGATACTCGAAGAACCCATGCTGGGGATGGCCACGCCGCAGACCCGCGCCGTAGCGCACGGCGCCTTGCGGATCGACGTCGACGATGAGCGTTTTGAGTCCGCGCCGGGCGAAGGCCGCACCGAGATTGACCGCCGTCGTCGTTTTCCCGACGCCGCCTTTCTGGCTGACGACGGCGATCACGTTCCCCACGCTAAGCGCGCTCAGGGTTGAGTGTGCCAGTCTTCATCGCCTCGAGCGTCTCTTCGGCGTGCTTCACCCAACGCTCGGCCTCGGCGCCGTGCGGGCGGTACTCCAAGAATCTGTTCAGATGCCGCTCCGCCCCATCTTTGTCGCCGCGCTTGAGCAGCAAGAACGCGAGGCCATAATGCGCGCCCGCCAGTTGCGGCTGCACGTCGAGCGCGCGCCGGTAGCATCGCACCGCGTCCTCGAGTCGCCCCGTTTTCGAGTAGGCGATCGCGAGATTCTGCAGCACGCGGTGATCGTTCGGCTGGTCGCGCAGCGCGAGCTGATAGGACGTCAGCGCGGCGTCGAAGTCGCCCTGGCGTTCGAGAGCCAACGCCTCACTCAAATAGTCCAGGCGCTGCGGCTTGAGGTCCCCGCCGGGTTTGCCCCCGAGGAGGCGGCTCAACCAGGACATAGTGTCAAAGGTACGAAGGGCGTAGCTTATACACCATGGCGCCACGTCGATACGTCGTCGATCACACGAAAGGGGTCATGCACATCGAATGGCCGTTCTTCGGTGAGCTGTCCCGTGCGCTCGCGCTCAAGGTCGCGCGTGCGTATGACCCCCAAATCGTCGTCGGCATCGCGACCGCCGGGGTCGTTCCCGGTGCGGTCGTCTCGGCGATCCTCGACCGCGAGTTTCACTCCATCATGGTCTCGCGGCGCGCAAAAGCAACAACCGTGCGCGAAACGCCCGCCGTGCTCGGGGCCGCCCCGCCCGAGGTCCGCGGGCGCCGCGTACTCATCGTCGATGAGACATGCGACTCCGGCGCCACCATGCGCCTCGCCGTCGCCGCCATCGTGAACGCCGGCGCCACGACGGTGCGCACCGCCGTCTCGTTCAAAACCGGGACGTATGAGCCGGATTTCTACGCGCTCGCGACCGAGAGCACCATCGTACTCCCGTGGGACCGCGAAGTTCTGGTTGACGGGGAGCTGCTCCCCAACCCCATGTACGAAGGACTCTAGGCCCCTACCTATTCGACAGCTTCGACCGCCGTCTCGTAGCTGGTCCCGGCGCCCATCTCGTCATAGACATGCCCCATGACCTCGGCATTGCCGATCAAAAATCGGCAACGGGGCGCGCCGGCGGAGCGACACTCGACTTCGAGGACCGCGAGCGGATGGTCGGCGATCCGCCCGAAGAAGTCCGCGAACATGCCCGTGGTGAGATAACACCCGGGATGATCGAGGTTGGCGCTGGGGTCGGCCTCGGCCCAGTCGCCCGTGTCGAGCGTCGCGACCGCGTCGCGGAGGGTGCCGATGGTCAGTGACCCCCACCCGGCGTCCCTGAAGTACTCGGTCGCGCGCTGCTCGAAGGTCGGCACGTCCAGATCCTCCGGTGCGCCGAATCCTTGTGCCTCCATCCAGGCAGTAAAAGAGGCAAAGAGCTGCTCACCGCCGGCGTATCCCGCCTCCTGGAGATAGGAGGCCGCGGCGAGACCGGCGTCGCGGACGAGCGCGGCGCGGAGCGCGGCCAGCGAGCCGCGGGTCAGGGCGACCATCTGATGGCGCGCGAGGTCGATCGACTGTGGCATGGTTGATAACCTATTGTCCACGGATGCGCTTCAACAGCGTCTCTTCGTCTATGATCTCCGTCCCGAGCGAACGGGCCTTCTCGAGCTTCGAGCCCGCCTCGGCGCCCGCGACGACGAAGCTCGTCGCTTTGGACACGGAGCTTGTCACCCGCCCTCCGGCCTGTTCGACCAACTCGGTCGCCTGAGGCCTGGAAAGGGTCGGTAAAGTCCCGGTAATGACGACCGTAAGCCCACTGAGGGCACCCCCCACCTCGACCTGGCGCGGCTCCTCGGTATTCACTCCGGCTTTCTGGAGTTTCCCGACGAGCTCTTTGACCGAAGGGTCCGCGAAATACTGAACAACGGCCTCGGCTATGATCTCGCCGATCCCGCGGACCGCGAGAATGTCCTCCACGCTCGCTTTCGCCAGGGCGTCCAGTGTCCCGAACTGGCGCGCCAGCAGTTCCGCCGCCGTCCCGCCGACATGTCTGATGCCGAGCCCGAACAACAGTCGCGAGAGCGGCTGCTGCTTCGCGGCCGCGATCGCGGCGACGAGATTCTCGGCGCTCTTGTCGGCAAATCTATCGAGCCGTACTAACTGCTCGGCCGTCACGGAGAAAATATCGCCGACATCCGAGACGAGCCCCGCGTCGACCATCTGCTGGATGCGGGCATAGGAGAGCCCTCGAATGTCCATGGCAGCGCGAGACGCAAAATGGACGAGCGCCTCGAGTCGTCGCCCCGGACACGCAATGTTGGGGCAGAAAATCCCGACCTCCTCGGGATCACGCTCGACGGGCGTGTGGCAGATAGGACACTCGGTCGGCGCCTGTGCCCTCTCCGAGCCCGGCTCGCGGCGCTCCACAAGTGGGGCAATAATCTGCGGGATGACGTCGCCCGCACGCTTGAGCTGCACCCAATCGCCTTCGCGCAAATCCTTTTGCGCAATGAGATCGAAATTGTGCAGCGTCGCCTGCCGCACTGTCACGCCGCCGATTTCTACTGGTTCGAGCTCAGCATATGGGCTGAGCGCACCCGTGCGCCCAACGTTGACTTGTATTTTGAGCAGGCGCGTCACCGCGATATCGGGCGCGAATTTCCGCGCGATCGCCCAGCGCGGCTCCCGATCCCCAATCGTGCCCAGCTCATCTTGCAGGGCGAGCGAGTCGACTTTGACGACTCCGCCATCGATCGCGAAGTTGAGCGCCGAGCGCACCGTATGCTCGACCTCCGCGGCCCAGGTGAACACGTCCTCCAGTGTCTTGGCCCGCCTCCTATGCGGCGCGACCGGGATGCCCCACTCGGCCAACGTCTCAAGCACCTGCCACTGCGTCTCAAACCCAATCTCAGCTCCCGCTACCGCGTATCCATAGAATCTCAATGGCCGCTGGGCGGATACGCCGGGGTCCAATTGTCTCAACGCACCGGCCGCGGTATTTCGCGGATTCGCGTATAACGGCTCACCAGCGGCGGCTCGTGCTTCGTTCATCTTTTCGAACTCATCGAACGGCATATAGACCTCGCCGCGGATCTCGATGAGCCGAGGGGGACTATCACTGCGCAGCCTCAGGGGTATCTCTCGTATGGTTCGCAGGTTCGGCGTGACGTCCTCGCCCACGGTTCCGTTGCCGCGCGTAGCGCCGGCAACGAGAACCCCATCTTGGTACGTGAGGCTGACGGCGGCACCGTCGATTTTGAGCTCGGCCGTATATCCGCTCGCGTGAATCGCATCGCCGACGATGCGCTCAATGCGTCCTTGCCACTCCGTCAGCGCATCATTGTCGAACGCGTTCCCGAGCGACAGCATGGAAACGAGATGCCGATGCTTGGGAAGGGCGCTCCGCGGCTCGGCGCCCACGCGCTGGGTGGGCGAGTCGGGTGTGCGAAGCTCGGGATGCGCCGCCTCGATCGCCTGCAGCTCCCGGAACAGCGTGTCGTATTCAGCGTCCGAAAGCGTCGGCTGATCGAGGACGTAGTACTCGTACGAGGCGCGATCGAGCGTCGAGCGCAACTCGGCGGCGCGCGCCGATGCGGACCCCGCCGGGGTCACGCGCCCTTCGCCTCCGTGGCCATGACCTGCATCGCATGCATAGCCACCATGACCATCCGCTCGAGCTCTTCCTCCGCCTCGTTCGGCAGCAGCGTCTCGGCCCAGAGATAGTCCTCGGTCTTCGCATACTGATCGAGGAGCCGCTTGAGGAAGGAGACGAGGGCGACGCGCTGCGCCTCGGTCCGGCGCTGGGCATGATCCGACTCGCGATTGGACCGGACGAGCGCTTCGAACCGGTGCGCGTTGCGCAGCGCCTTCGCCGTGAGGGACGCGACGACCTGGCAGAACCGCACGTCGCTGTCGGAGAACGGCGTCGCGTCGCGCTCGGTGCGCAAGAAGATCGCGCCGATGACCGCGCCCCGCCACCGAATCGGCGCCACCACGATCGACCGCACGTTGCGCATGTCGAGCGTCGCCTTCACCTCGCGCAGGATCGGCTCGTTGCTCGCATCGGCAATGAACACGGTCTCGCCGGACTCGAACGCCCGCTTGAGCTCGGGGTAGCGTTTGAGGTCCACGACCATGTTGCGAATACTGGGATCTTCGTACGAGGCCACCAATCGCACTTCTTCCGATTCCCCGGCGAGAAAAATCGACGAACGATCGAGCCCGAAGGTCTCGCCGAGCTTCCTGGCGATGATCTGCAGGATGTCAGAGAAGTGGAGCGAACCGGAGATTTCTTGGAGGATGTCGACGACGGCGACGAGATGATCACGCTCGCGCTGCAGTTCCTCGATCCGTGTCCGGAGCGTGAGGAGCTCCGGGTCTGGCTCCCGGCCATCGGCCGGCGTCGTACTCAAGGCGTCGCTGCTCTCCATTGGCGGTATGCGCGAGAAACTCGTCGCTGTCGAAGCGAATGACGCGGTTGCGTCCCTGCTCCTTCGCCACGTACAGCGCGTCATCGGCGGCCCGCACTAACGCATCGACATTGGTGATCCGTGTGTGAGGCCACCCGGCCACGCCACAACTGATCGTGCGTTGCACGCTCCCGCCGTCGAACGCAAATGTATGCTCCTCCACGGATTTCCGCACCCTTTCCGCGAACGTCACCGCCGCCTCGGCTGTCGCCCCGGGAAGAATCAACATGAATTCCTCGCCGCCGTACCTGCCGACACGGTCGATTTCGCGAGCCGCGATCTTGAGGAGCGCCGCCAGCTGGCGCAGCACCGCGTCGCCCGCTTGGTGCCCATACGTGTCGTTCACGCTCTTGAACTTGTCGAGATCGCACATCACGCAGGCGAAGGGCTCCTGCATCCGCAGCGAGTGCTCGAACGTTTCCTCGAGCCGCTGCTCGAGATGGCGACGGTTGTCGATCTCGGTCAACGCATCGGTTTTCGAGAGCCGCTCGACCTGATCCTGCAGGGCCTTGATCCGCAACAACGATCGAACCCGCGCCTCCAGCTCGGCGAAGTTGATCGGCTTCGTGATGTAGTCATCCGCGCCGGCGTCCAGCCCGTCGACTTTGTCCTGGGTCGAGTCGAGCGCCGTCTGCATGATGATCGGGATGAAGGGCAGCTCCTTGTTGCCTTTAATGAGCCGCGCGACCTCGAGGCCGGTCAGTCTGGGCAGCATGATGTCGAGGAGGATCAAGTCGGGCATCGGCTGGGCCGCTTCAACCACGGCGAGCGCCTCTTCGCCATCCTGCGCCGTCAGCGTCGCGTAGCCGCGTGCCTCGAGACGGTCTTTGAGCAGGTCGATGTTGTCGGGATGGTCATCGACAATCAAAATGTGCACTGCTCCCTGCATGTCGCTATACCGCTTCAGTCTTCCCGAGGAAGCGCTGGACCTCGGCGACCACCGCGCGGGGCTCACAGGGTTTGGCGAGATAGCCATCGCACCCGACTTCCATCGCCTTCTCCCGGTCCGACGCCAGCGCGTGGGCGGTCAGCGCGATAATCGGAATGTCATGCGTCGCCGGGTCGTGCTTGAGCACCTGTGTGGCTTCCCACCCGTCGATAATGGGAATCGAGATATCCATCAGGATGAGATCGGGTCTCTCCGCTCTCGCTTTCGCGATCCCTTCTTCGCCGTTCAACGCTTCCATCACCCGATAGCCGAAGTGGCGAAGAATCGTCGAGTACACGATACGGTTGTCTTCATTGTCTTCGACCAGCAGGACGGTCTTCCCATTTGCGGTCATGCGTGGCCCAGGTGTGCCAAGTAATTGTGTGGCTTGCACTTGCGCTCCATAAACGCAACGAGATGACAGACTCGCTCAAGATGGGCGGCGGCGGCATGACCGGCCGGAGTCCCTTGCCCTAGCAGCAAGTTTCTTACCAATGGTCGGATCACAGTTTCGCCAGGCGGGCGCGGGCGTCGTCCTGATAGTGCGGGTCGTTGTAATCGGTCACCGGCGCGTTGATCACAAATTCATACTCCGTTCGCGCTTTGGCCTTGTCGCCCGTGTCCTGATAGATCCTTGCCAGGTCCAGGTGATGGATGATCCGGCTCGGATCGTACTTGACCGCCTTTTCCATGTAATCCGTGGCGTTCTGCCAGCTCGCCTGGCTGAAGATGCCGCCGCCTAAGAAATTCTTCGCCATGAACCGGGAGAACCCCGACAAGCGCATGATCTCCGCGTTCCAGGCACCCATGACGTGCAGCGCGCCAGGGTTGGTCGAGTCGATGGCCAAAGCCGCCAGCGCCTCGGAGCGCACTTCTTTGGCGTACTTGACGCGCGTGCCGGGGCCATATGTGAGGGCTTCCCGTCCCAGCGCGCGGGCCAGGTGAAAGTGCGGCGTCGCGCTGTCGGGATGAATCGCGACCGCTCGTCGCGCGTCGGCGCTCGCCATCTTGTACAGTCCCGTTCGATGGTCCTTGTCCGGGTCGAACTCGGCCAAGTCGACCGCGCTCCGCGCGGCCTTCCACAACGCCTCGTAATTCATCGAGTCCGCAGCGATCGCGGCCTCGTAGTCGGCCAGCGCCGCCTGCGCGTTGCGCGCGGCGTACAAGCTGTCGCCGAGGGCCATATTCGATCGTGCCGCTGTGTCCTGTCCCCACGCTGGGACCGAGGCCAGCATGACGGCGACGAGAACGGTCGGACGCATAGGCGGCATCAAGCTATCGGTGCCAATGCAACAGAGCAACCAGAGAGGCGATGCTCGCGCTGAGTCTGATAGAACGGAAGCGCGACGGTGAGCGAATCCGGCCGGCCGAGTGGCAGGCGCTCATCTCCGCCTATGTCGCTGGTGAGATACCGGACTACCAGATGGCCGCTCTCCTTATGGCGGCCTATCTCAACGGCCTGGACACGGACGAGACTGTCGCGCTGACCACGGCGATGATGTCGAGCGGCACGATGCTCCCGAAGCGCCGAGAGCCTCGCGTCGACAAGCACTCGACGGGCGGAGTAGGCGACAAAGTGTCGCTGGTACTTGCGCCGTTGGTGGCCTCACTCGGACTGACGGTCCCGATGATCTCGGGCCGCGGACTCGGTCACACAGGTGGGACGCTCGACAAACTCGAGGCGATCCCGGGGTTTCGTACGCAACTCTCCTTGGCCGAGGCCGAGCGGCAACTGGACGATATCGGGTGCGTGCTCATCGGCCAGACGGCCGAGCTTGCGCCTGCCGACCGCCGGCTCTACGCGCTGCGCGACGCCACAGCGACTGTGGACTCGATCCCACTCATCGCAGCCAGCATCATGAGCAAAAAGCTGGTTGAGGGCTTGAACGGTCTCGTGCTCGACGTGACGACCGGCTCGGGCGCCTTTTTGCCCACACCGGAAGAAGCCACTTCCTTAGCCCGAGTGATGATCGCGCTTGGCGCCGCTCATGATTGCCGCACAGTTGCGCTGATCACCGCGATGGATCGTCCGCTGGGGTGGGCATGCGGGAACGCGCTCGAAACCGAAGAGGCGATTCATGCGTTGCGCGGGGAAGGGCCGAGCGATCTCATGACCGTCACGTTCGCGCTCGCCGCCGAGATGCTGCGTCTCGGGGGATTGGCACCCGATGAGACAAGCCTCTCCCGCGCCATCACCTCTGGGGCGGCCGCTCGCAAATTTCAGGAAATTATCGAAGCGCAAGGCGGCAACCCCGGCGTCGTCGACGATCCCGCCACGCTCCCACAAGCGCCTGTCTCCTCGCCGTACCTTGCGAGCGGCTCCGGCGTCGTCGCCGCGATTCATCCCCGCGTCGTTGGCCAGGGTGTCATCGCACTGGGGGGAGGGCGGAATAGACAAGAAGATACGATCGATCCCGCCGTCGGCTTCGTGATCACTATCAAGCCGGGCGACCGGGTCGAACGGGGTCAGCCGCTGGCGACGATCTACGCTCGAGACAGCAAGGGCCTCGCAATCGGCCGCTCAACCCTCGACCGGGCAGTAGTCATCGCGGACGAAGCCGAGCCGATGTTATCGTTGATTATCGACCGAATCGGGGACTAGCCGTGTCGCCACATCTGCAAAAACTCGCCGCCATGGGCGCCTACGCCGTGAGCGCCGGACTGGTGGTCGTCTTCGCGTTCCTCGTCTGGCTCATGTGGCCCGAGCGCACCAGCGGCATGAACGTGACGATGCTCGTCGTCGGGATACTATGTGCCGCTGTACCAATCGGGCTCTTGATCGCGATTCACATCGCGCTGGCCAGACAGCTCACACATCCAAATTAGAGACGAACTTCGCGTTCGACTCGATGAAGAGTCGGCGGGGTTCGACGTCGTCGCCCATCAACGTCTGGAAGATCTGATCGGCCTGGATCGCGTCTTCCATCGTGACCTTGAGCATGGTGCGCGTCGCCGGATCCATGGTCGTGCGCCAGAGCTGGTCGGGGTTCATCTCGCCGAGGCCTTTGTAGCGCTGGATCTGCACCGCGGCCCGTCCGTCGCCATTGCCGAGGCGCGCGGTTAACGTCTCCCGCTCGACGTCATCGTACGCGTAGTACTCTTCCTTCCCCTTGGCCACGCGATAGAGCGGCGGCTGCGCCAAGTAGATGTAACCCGCATCAATGAGCTGCGGCATCTGCCGGAAGAAGAACGTCAGCAGCAGCGTCC